>JAQXGX010000027.1 GCA_029006935.1 Eggerthellales bacterium
TGGATGGAGCCCTACGTGAGCCAGGTGGAGGTCGCGCCGGGACAGATCGGGCAGACCCTGACCCTGTACTACCTGGCAAGCGAGCAGGTTCCCACCCACATTGCCGTGGAGGCCTTGGTGGACGAAGGGGGCGCGGTTCAGGCGGCGGGCGGCTACCTGGTCCAGCTCATGCCCGGCTACGAGGACGGCCTGGTGGACCAGCTGGCCGCGAACGTGAGCCGAGCGGGAAGCCTGAAGGACCTGCTTGCCGCGGGGGTCTCCCCGACGGAGCTGCTGGAGAAGCTGTTGGAGGGCATGTGTTTTTCCCAGACCGAGACGCTGCCCGCCAGCTTCCATTGCGATTGCGGGTTCGAGCGGGCGTGGAAGACGGTATCATCCCTGGGGACCGACGAGCTGCGTAGCATCGTGGCAGATGGCGAGCCCGTAAGGGTGAACTGCGACTACTGCGGTAGCACCTACGTGATTTCCCTGGAGCAGATCCAGCAGCTCATCGACGCGCGGGCTTAACAACCGGGCGGGAGGACGGTCGGAGCTGCGGGTCGGCGGGTTGGCGGCGAGCTAGCAGGCTGGCGCTCCTTTCGCACGCTCTCACCTTCGGCCCCTTCGCCCACCCCTTGACCTGCGTTTTCTACAACTTTGGGCCCGCGGTCTGGTCAGGGCAGGAATCGGGCCCTTTTCGGGCATCAAACCGGGGAACTGTACGATTTCGATTTCGTACAGAACCCCGGTTTTGCGTTCCAAGCGCATCTTGAGCTTGTGGACGAAAATCATGCCTGCAAAATCCCAGGTCATAATTATTTTTAACTATCGATAGTAAGCACTTTATCAGCAGAGAGACCCTCGACCTGAAACCCATTCGTACAAAACCCGCGTTCGAGACCCGAAAACAGCCGAAAAAGGGCCCGGGGGTTCTCTGCAAAATATGCCTTAGGGCAGAATAATCACATCTGCGGGAAAACCGAGCTCAATCAGGTCATCCAACCTGCTGCCTAACCGCTGTGGCACGACTCCATGGAGCCCAACAGCGCCAGCTCCAAGTCGGCCGCCACCTCGGGGCTCTCAACCCTGAGGCTGCAATCATCCACTTTCGCGAAAGCCAGAAGAGGCAGCGTTCCATACCAGGCAATCCTGCCATCGAACACGGCTATCCCTGATATCGGCCCGTCGCATACCGCGGTTTCGCAACCTGCGCTGGAAAGCGCCGAAATTACAGTCGACTGCAGGGCAGCCGACCGCTCGTTTCCAGCTTTTCGCAAAATAGCCTTGACCGGCACCCCTCGGCTGATTGCACTTGCAATATCGGGCAAGATCGACTCCACAAGCTGCAGATTGACATAGGGAACCGAAACCACAACGCTCTTCCCCGCGCGTTTCAAGTCCGAGCAAAACTGCCCTCGCCACAGGCGCCAGGTCACGATACTCGCCTTGGGACCGCATGCTTCGTCCCCTTCAGCAACCTCGTACCCAAGTTTGGCATAGGCCTTCAACCTCTTCTTGTACATGCGCTCGAGCATGGGAATGCTGGCGTCAACGTAATCGTAGACAATAACGTCGTTCTTGCCTTCGCTTTCGCGATGCAACCGCCCTGAGTACTGGGCGATAACGCCCTCATGGGAATAGGGCGAAGCCAAGAGGAGGGTGTCCAGCCGCGGCAGGTCAAAGCCTTCGCCAATATATGCCCCGGTTGCAACGATCGCAAAACGAGCGCTCGTCGCGTTCCTTACCCGTTCAATCCGCTCCCGCTTTTCCCTGGCGGTTCCCTCGCCCGTCAGCACGTGAACCGGAACCCCCGACTCTCCCAGAAGCCTGGCAAGCTCATCGGCGTGTTCCTTGCGACTGGTGATGACAAGCGGGTTCCGGCCCGACGCTACCGCCGACGCAGCATCTTCCGCGATCAGCGCGTTACGAGCCGCATGTTCGCAAAGCTCCTCCGCTACCTGGCTAAACGATGCGCCCAGCTCCAGAGAAGCCAGACGAATTCTGGTAAAACGAGGTATCAATATGCGCTTGAACCCTTGCTCGAGCGCTTGCTCCCTCGGATCGACCCTATGGCGAATCGGTCCGCAATGCATGAACACGATTCTTTCCAATCCGTCCGATCTCTTCGGAGTGGCAGACAAGCCAAAGACATACTTTGCGCGAATGCTTCTCATTATCAGCTCGTAGTTGGGCGCGGCGCCGTTGTGGCATTCATCGCAGATTACAAGTCCGTATTTCTTGACGATGGGCTTTGCGAAGGGAATGCCCAGGTCATCCTTTGAGGAAAGGGACTGGAACGTGGCAATGTCCACGATGCCGCTCGGCGCATTCTTCCCGCCGCCAATCTGACCTATAACCGGCCGCTTCTTCTTGCTCAGCCTGCCAGATTTCGTCAGCAGCGGCGGTCGCTCGTCCTCAATCTCCAGAAACTGCTGAAGCCTTTCCCGCCACTGATCGACAAGGCTCGTCTTCGGAACGATGATGAGGGCAGGTACCTTGAGCTTCCCAACGATGTAAGCGCCGATGACCGTCTTGCCGAATCCCGTCGGAGCCATCAGCACGCCCGTCTGGTAGCGCAGCAGTGCATCCGCCGCTTTCTGCTGCCTGATTCGCAACGTGCCCGAAAACTCAACTTTGATTGCGGGGCCATCGACCCGCTTGTCCTCGAAAATGCAGGCAGACCCTCGTTCTTGAACAAGCTCCACCAGCTTCTGCTCGCAGCCGCGTGGAAGCATGATGGCATTCTGATCCTCTTCGCCGCACCAGATTATCCGGTTCTTGCCGAAAACCGATTGATGCATAGCCTGAGCACGGTAGAACTCCGGATTCCCGAATGCGGCAAGCCTTCGGATTCGGTTCTGAGCGCCATGAGACAGCCCCTGCTTGCTCACGCAGAGCATGTTCGCTTTGACAACGCGCACGGTCTTGGGAAAGTCCGCTGGAGAAGACCCAACATCACGCAGCGAAACGACCGCATGATTCTCTCCAGCCCTTTCGCCCCTTTCCCCTGCGGGACGATTCCCGAAGGCAAGCTGCCCAAGCGGATCGCCCAACGCTAAGTCCACAATCGCCTGAACTTGCCGAGGCGAGGCTTTGGAAACGGAGGAAAGGAAACGCCACTGGTCGGGAAACGCCTCGAAACTTTCGTCCACGAACACGGAATTCCCATTTCTTTGCGCCCTCCCTTGAAGAGGAAGAGCAATGAGGTTGCCGAAGCCGCCCTTCGGAATAGTTGACTGCGTAGGAAAAAGCCGATCGTAGGACTCGAAGCTCATCCCCGGAGACAGGGACATGGCATGGGTGATAAGAGCGCTGCCAAGGCTTCGGGCAAGTTCGGCATGAATTGGCTCTTCAAAGAACAGCCACACGTGGGCGCCGTTCCCGGAACGAGACCTTTCCACCGCGGGGCAAAGGCCGAAGGCCCTGCAAGCGTCCCTATACAGCACAGTCTCCCTTTGCCAGCCCTCCTTGTCGAAATCTGCAACCAAAACCCAGGTCTTGCAGTCGGGCGTGAGCACGTAGAGCCCCATCACGTCGCGCAGATCATCTGACTCTCCCCTGCAGTGGGCGACTATGGCCTGATTGTTCACGGGAACGAAATCCCTTGCGGGACAGTCTGCGCACTTTACCTTACGCGCACCCCACGTACGACGAGGACAATGACCAGCTCGATCGTTTGCACAAACAGGAGCATAGCCTATTCCGCCGTCCTTCTTCCTAAAACCATGGGCATATACGTCTTCCCGACCCTTGAACAACGACCTGAACAACGCGACCTTTTCCCTACCAGGGCTTTCAGAGGTAATCAGGTGCCGCTCGGCGGCGTATCGCAGGAATCTCCCGGAGGCATCGTCCCATTCCTCTCTCGTAACGAAACGACGTTCGCCAGGCTCAATCTCGAACACACAGACGGATTCGCCGGAGGATGCATGCGTGATTTCTTCCAGAAGAGTTGCCTCCCTGCCGTCAATCAATGCGTATTTTGGTGCTCTGTCGACCATACCGCCAACCATCCTTGCCCAAGCAGAGAGCCTCTTTCGTGCCTTTTATCAGGCGCCACCATTTGCCCGGCGCCTTTACCATCACATCCTAAGCCGAGCTGCTGCCAAATCGCACGTTATTACCACAGCCATACGCATCGCGCCCACCTCCCAAAGGGGGCCGCTGTCAATTTCGCCCTCTTTACCACTGCCAGGAGCTCAACGACCCACCCTAAAGGGGCGGCGCTGCCAAATCTTCCATCTTTACCACTGCCGGGAGCCCCCGTGCACCCCTCCCGAAGGGCCCAAAGGGGCCGCACTGCCAAATCGCACGTTATTACCACTGCCGAACCCCGTTTGCTGACAAATCTGACGTTATTACCACTCTTTCGCACGTCGCATGGCAAATCTGACGATATTACCACTACGCAGAGGCCCGAGGCTCTCCCAGGTGCCCCACGCTGTACCACATATGGGACAGAGTGCCCCTTTTCAGGCGAAAAACGTGCTGTTCAGAGTGGTAAAAACGTCGAAATTGACCCCAGAACGCCTCCGAGCGAGTGGTAACATTGTTGATTTTGTCCGCACCCCCAAGTGGTAATACCGTCGAAAATGACGGCGGCGCACCCCCGAGAGTGGTAACAGCGCGCGATTTGGCAGCAGCAGGCGAAGCCATGGGCGGGCGTGTGACAACAACGTTCGAAATGGCAGCGACAAGCAGGGAGAGAAGGAAAGCGCGTGGCAACATCGCCCGATTTGGCAGTGGCGACCGAGGTGAGGGGCAGTCGGAGCAGTAATGTCGGCGAAAATGGCAGCGGCGGGCGAAGGCTAGGACAAGCACGGGGCTCACAGCTGCAGAAGCACATGCAGAATTGGCACCCCCGGGCGGAAGCGGAGACAGGCGTGCGGCAACGCCACCCAAATTGGCAGCGACAAGCAAAGCGCAACCACCCCTGAAACAAAAAACGCCGCTGAAAGCGACGTAAAAAGCAAAGTGGCGGGATGTACGAGACTTGAACTCGCGACCTCCGACGTGACAGGCCGGCGCTCTAACCAACTGAGCTAACACCCCGCGTTGCGAGAAAATATATTACCCCATCTGGGAAGCCAATGCAAGAAGGGAATTTTGCGAATCCGCGCAAAGAGAAGACGCGTCGCCCCAAAACGCCCCCGAAACCACCGGTGCGTCCCCGCCAGGACCTCCGCAACGCCGCGTGCTCGCACTCCGCCCCCTAACGGGGAGGCTTACGCGCCGCCTTCAGACGGTCCTTCAGCCCGGGATCTACCCGACGGCTTTCCACGCTCTTCTGTATGGCCTTGAGCCGAGTCCACTCGTCCAGCGCGCCGTTGCCACCGCCCAAAGGATGCAGCAGGTACGGCAGCACCGCCTGAGGCTGCTTTGCCGCGCATTCAGCGAAGAACCAGGCCCTCATCATGTGCAGGTAGTAGGCGGGGGTCACGGGCTCGGGCCGCCCCACGTCCTCCCTTCGCTGCGCCACCATGTCCAGGAAGCAAGGCTGGAACACATCGTCCAGAAAATGCCGCATGAGCACCTCCATGCCAAAGCGGGAGGTGTACGCGTGGTCGCTGCGTATCCAGCGGCCCACCTCCTCCAAGGTGCGCTCCGGCTGCTGCATCAGCACCTTGGTGGGCAGCTGGTCGCAGGTGGCCCAGTTATCCACCAAAGGCAGGAAGCGCAGAAGCTCCTCCAGCACCCGATCGTATTCCTTGAAGGTGCCGATGACGAAGGAGTGCAGCTGATCTTCCTCGAACAGGGCGTGCGGAACATCCCCCAGGAACTCCTCCGCATCCGGCCGCTTTGCCAGGCGTTGGGCGATCTTGCGCAGGTCGGGAGTGCGCACCCCCACCACCCGCCGCGGGTCCACGGAGGGAAGCAGTTTGCGGGCGAAATCCCCATAGCCTTGGTCCTGAGCCTGGCACAGCTCCCGCGCCACGAACTCGGAAACCGGCTCCTCCCCCAGCCCCGGCAGCCCTTCCTCCAGCACCTGACTGAAAAGCCGGGAGGCGGCACAGGCCAGCAACTCGTCCTTCCGGGCACGATCGAGCTGCTTGAAGCGCGCCTCTGCGCTCAACGCCCGCTGCTTGGTGTAGAAGCGGGCCTGGGCACGCAGGCGCACCGGCAGCCGGGCTCGGGTGCACTTGGCGCCCTTGCCCGCGTTGTGGGTGGCCACCCGCGCCGTCACGTCGGTGGTATAGCCGGTATACAGGGTGCC
>JAQXGX010000028.1 GCA_029006935.1 Eggerthellales bacterium
GCTCTTTCTCTGATAGAATGCGCCTGATGACTACCGAAGACTCCCATATCACGTTGACCATTCCCGACGGCGTTTCCGCCGCGGGCATCGTGGGTCCCTCCGATGAGCACCTGCGCTACATCCAGTCCGCCTTCTCCGCGCGGATCACCCTTCGCGGCAACCAGATATCGCTTACCGGAGACTCCATCGAAGTCCAGTCCCTGACCGTGCTGTTCAGCGATCTTGTCAAGCTTTCCTCCGAAGGGGAGCCGCCCACCCTGGACTACGTTCGCCGATCGATCGACCTTCTGCGCACGGCGGAGTTCAGCCCCACGGCCCTGCGGGAGGACATCCTCCTGACCTATCGAGGCAAGGCCATCCGTCCCAAGACCACAGGACAGAAGCGCTACGTGGACGCCATTCGACGCAACACCATTACCTTCGGCATAGGTCCCGCAGGCACCGGCAAGACCTACCTGGCCATGGCCATGGGTATAGCCGCCCTGAAGCGCCAGGAGGTGGGACGGCTCATCCTGACCCGCCCGGTGGTGGAAGCGGGCGAAAGCCTGGGCTTTCTGCCCGGCACCCTTACGGAAAAGATCGACCCGTATATCCGCCCCCTTTACGACGCCCTGTACAACATGACCGACATGGAGCGGGCCAACGCCATGCTGGACAATGGCATCATCGAAATCGCCCCCCTGGCCTTCATGCGAGGACGTACCCTGAACGACAGCTTCATCATCCTGGACGAAGCCCAGAACACCACGCCCGAGCAGATGAAGATGTTCCTGACCCGCCTTGGATTCGGCTCCAAGATGGTGATCACCGGGGACATCACCCAGCTGGACCTGCCCCACGGCATTTCCGGCCTCAGGCAGGTCAGAGGAGTCCTGGAAGACGTTGACGACATCGCATTCTGCGATTTCACCGGCAAGGACGTGGTGCGCCATTCCCTGGTGGCCGCCATCGTGCGCGCCTATGACGCGGCCGAAGGCAAGAACGTTGGCCGCTAGCCCTGTTTCCCAGCAGAAAGGAACCCTTTTCCCACATGGACATACAGTTCAACTACGAGTACCGCGATGAAGAGGTACGGTCGTTTCCCCTCCAGGATCTGGCGGTCTTTGCCCTCCAGCTTGAGCAGGTCGAAGACAATGTGGAAGCCTCCGTCACCTTTGTGGACGACGAGCAGATGGCTCGGTTGAACGAAGAGTACCGGGGAAAGGAAGGTCCCACCGACGTACTTTCCTTTGAATGCGACGGCCTTGACGATGACGGCTTTCCCGACCCCTTTGCGGAAGCTTTCGAAGAAGAGGAGCTGCCCTTCCAGCTGGGAGATATCATGATTGCCCCCGATGTTGCCGAGCGCCAGGCCAAGAGCTTCAACACCACCTTCGAAGGTGAGCTCAGCTTGCTTCTGGTCCATGGCCTGCTCCATCTGTGCGGTTACGACCACATTGAGGACGAGGAAGCAGAGATCATGAAGCAGCGGGAGCGGGACATCCTTTTGGCCTGGGGTGCCCATCAGGGAGACGACACCGCAGTGCAGACCCTTATTCTGCTGGAACACCCCCATCATGGCCGCAATGGCGAAGAATAGCCTGGCACGCAGGAGGATCACATGGACGCATTCGAAAAGCTAGAGGAGCTGGAGCGGCTTGAGGCCTTGGCCGAAGCAGGGCAGCTGGAGGAAGAAGAGCAGAAACACTTAGGCCAGGTGATGGGTGGCTTTGCCGTGCCCAACCGCAAGGAAGGCTTCAAGTCGGGTTTCGTCACCTTGGTGGGCAGGCCCAACGCCGGCAAGTCCACCCTGCTCAACGCCATCATGGGCAAGAAGATCGCCATCACCTCCCGCACGGCCCAGACGACCCGCCATCGCTTCCGCGCCGTGCTGACCAAGGAAGACTTCCAGATGGTGATCGTGGACACCCCGGGTCTGCATAAGCCCATCGACGCCCTGGGCGAAGAGCTGAACACCTCCGCTCTGAAGGCGTTGGAGGACGTTGACGTGGTGGCCATGCTCATTGATGCCGGCCAGCCCATCGGCAAGGGAGACCGCTGGGTGGCCAAGCAGGTGCAGGCATGCCGCGCCAAGAAGATCTGCGTGCTTTCCAAGACCGACACCGCCAACAAGGAGCAGCTTGCCAAGCAGATCCAGGGTGCCCAGGAGCTGGGACAGTGGGATGCCATGGTAGGTCTTTCCTCGGTGACGGGGAAGAACGTGGACGCCTTCATCGAGGAGGTCACCTACTTCCTTCCCGTCGGCCCCGCCTGGTTCCCGGCAGACATGGAGACCGACCAGCCCCTGGAAGTCATCATTGCCGAGTTCATTCGGGAAAAGATCCTGCGCACCATGCATGACGAGGTGCCCCATGCCATTGGCGTGATGGTGGAGGAAATGGATTGGAATCGCCGCAGCAAGACCCAGAGCATACGCGCCATCATCTACGTAGAGCGCGAAAGCCAGAAGGGCATCATCATCGGCAAGAGGGGCGCCTCCATCAAGCGCATAGGCTCCGAGGCACGCAAGGACCTTGAGGTCATGCTGGGCTGCAAGGTATTTCTGGACCTGCAGGTCAAGGTTAAGAAGAACTGGCGACGGGACGCCAATCAGATCCGCCGCTTCGGCTACGGGGAGGGCGCTCAGCTATAACCCAGGCATGGTCGAACCGCTCCTTCCGCTCGCGGGCGACTTCACTTAAACCACACGTGCCGGCATCGTCTTCGGGCAATGCCGGCACGTTTTTTTGCGCAATGCTTTATTCAATTGTGAAGGAATAGTGACCTGCGGGTTCATGGAATATGACGGTTGAAAATGAGTAAAATACCGTTGAATAATCGAGAGGAGAACCCGCCCCTATGATCTGCCCCGTCTGCAACACCGTTAACAGGAACACGGCTAAGTTCTGCGATGAATGCGGAGCCCGCCTGCCTGTTTGCGCTGACCAGGCCCAAGAACGGGAGAAGGCAGAGGACTCCCTTGCTTCAACCGCAGAAGCTTCCGACGAAGCTGCGCAGGACCAAGACCAGCCCCTTGCCGATCATGGCAAGGACGCCACTTTGGACCAGACCGACCCCGAGCAGGACGGAGGCACGACTGAAACCTTCCCGCAAGAAGGGGAGGACTCCCCGGAAAGCCACGAAGAACCCCAGGAAGCTGCCGCTCAGGAGGATACGTCCGTTGCAGCCGTGAGCCTGGAGGAGCTGCGCAATCCCGAGGGCGTTTCCCTAAAGGACGAGTTCGATTTCTCCGACTTCAACGGCATTTCCGAGGAAGAAGACCTTGGCCCCCAGCAAGACGGAGCATCCCTTTCGGCGGAAAGCCTGCCCGATCCCAGCCGCCCCCGGAAGAAGCACCCAAACTCCATAAGCGCTGCGGAGACCACGGAGATTCCCGTTGTGGGAGCCCCTCCTGAGCTGCTGGTCGACCTGGGCACCCTTCCCGAATCCGCCTGGAAGCCCAGCGATACCTTGGAGATGCCCCGGATCGAAATCGGGGACGAGCCGGGCAATCGTGCGTTCATCGCCCCCGATGCCACCAGCAAGGAAGCGAAGAAGGCCGAAAAGAAGCGCCGCAAAGAACAGAAGAAGGCTGCCCGCGAGGAGCGGAAGAACGCCTCCGTGGATTCCCGAGGACGCCCCCGGGTTCGCTGGTCCACCGGAAAGAAGGTGGCCACCTCGGTGCTGGCCCTGGCCCTGTGCGGCGGTACGGTGGCGGCGGTCACCTACTCCATGCAGCTGTGGGGAGGAAAGACCGTCCCCAACGTGGAAGGCCTTTCCCAGGCAGACGCCGTCTACATGCTGCAAAACGACGGCTTCCAGATCGCCTCCGACGAAGTGGCCTCCGATGAGGTGGAGGGCGTGGTCCTTATGTCCGACCCCGCCGCCGGATCACGCGTTCCGGAAGGCTCCGAGGTCATGCTCCACGTTTCCGTAAGCCGCACCATTCCCAAGGTCAAGGGCATGAAGGAAAAGGAAGCCCTTGAGGCCCTCAAGGAAGCAGGCTACGAAAACATAGGGGATTCCAAGATCCAGAAGACCGACGTTTCCGAGGGAAAGGTCCTGAATATTTCGCCCAAGGCAGGATCCAAGGCCAAGTCAACGGAAAAGATCATCCTGACCCTTTCTGAGTACTATCGCGTTCCCGACGTGGTGGGAAAGACCCAGGAGCAGGCGCTGGCCGCGATTGAAAAGGGCGGGTACAACGCCACCGTCAAGACCCGTACCAGCAAGACCGTAGATCCCGGGAAGGTGATCTCCACCAAGCCCGCCGCGGAAAAGCGCCTGAAGTCCGGATCCACCGTCACCGTGTACGTGTGCATTTCCCGAGAAGACCAGCTGCTGCAGGCGGCCCGCTCCTACCTGTCCATCGGATCCACGGTGGAGCTTAAGTCCGCATCCTACGTGATCACCTCCGTGGATGAGCTCAGCGTTCACGGCTCCAACCAGGTCTACTTCACCATTTCCGGGCAGCCCTTCACCGAGTTTCTGGGGCAGACCCTGTACCTGCCGGTTCGTTCGGCAACGGGCATTCTGACCTTTAAGGACGAAGGCACCGACGTCATCGCAGTGGATTAGAGGGGGCACCCATGGGGTCGCCTACCTATAACGCCACGGTGCTGGTGCTTCATAAGACCAAGCTGGGCGAAAGCGATCTGATCCTGACCTTCCTGACCCAGGACGGGCGTCAGCTGCGCGCCGTGGCCCGAGGGGCCCGAAAGCCCACCAGCTCCTTTTCCTCCCGGCTTGAGCTCTTTTCCCTTGCTCACGTCCAGTTCGTCCAGCGCCCGGGCCTTCATATTGCCCGTGAGGCCAGGTTGGTTGACGGGCGCGCCCCGCTTCGCTCTGACCTGGACCGCTTTGCCGCAGCATCTCCCATTGCAGAGCTCCTGTCCAAGGTGGCCCAGGAAGACCTGCCCCATCAGCGCCTCTTCGAGCTGGCCAACGCCACTCTGGACGCACTGTGCTCCTGCTCTCCCGACCACGCCGCACCGCTGTGCGCCGCGGGCCTTCTGAAGATCTGCTCCTTCGTGGGCTTCAGGCCGGCACTGCGCTCCTGCGCTGCATGCGGAGGCCCCAGGGCCGACTCCCTGCGCTTTTCCTTCGAGGAAGGGGGATATCTGTGCGAAGGATGCGCAAGCCATGGGTCCGCGGTGTACCTGGATGCTTCCCTGGCTCAATGGCTTGACCTGCTCCTCTACTCCACCTACGACCAGATCGCCTCCCTTCGGCCTGATCCCGCAGCATCCGCCGCGTGCTTGGACGTGGCGCGGCAGTGGGTCCGCACCCACGTGGGGGTTTCCCTGAAATCCTGCGGGTTTCTGCTGGAATGCACGCGCTACCGCTAGCGTAAAGGTGAGGATCGCATGCGCCCGGGCTGTGTCATAATGGGCGGCGATCATTCAGACGAAAGGAACCAAGATGTATCGCTACAACACCTCCGGGGTCTGCGCCCGCTCCGTGGACTTTGACATCAAGGAGGACGGCACCCTGACGAACGTGTCTTTCCTGGGCGGATGCGCCGGCAACCTGCTGGCCATCAGCAAGCTGGTTGAGGGCAAGGACGCGGCGGAAATCGCCCAGATCCTGAAGGGCAACCGCTGCGGCGCCAAGCCGACCTCCTGTGGCGACCAGCTTTCCAAGGGCATCGAAGCCGCCCTTGCCCAGCGCAACGCCTAAGCAGGGTGGGGGAAAGACCCGCTCCCGGAATCCGTTGGGGGTCCAGGCTTTCTTTCGCCCGTTTTATGAAAAAACCTTGCAACTTCAGCCTGTTTAGCTATACTGGATAGGCTGTATTTTTACGCACTTCCTTCTTGGTTCGCATGGTCCACCCCTTGCATACCCAGTAGGAAGCAAGGAACGCGGTTGGAACCGCAGAAGAAAGGTGGGAAACCATGGCAACTAAGCTCAGCATTTCCAAGGAGCGCACCGCAGAGCTGGTCGCTCAGTTCGGCAAGGGCGAAGGCGACACCGGCAGCCCCGAGGTGCAGGTGGCAATCCTGTCCGAGCGCATCCGCAACCTGACGGAGCACCTGAAGGTCCACAAGAAGGACAACCACACCCGTCGTGGCCTGATGATGCTCATCGGTAAGCGTCGTGGCATGCTGAAGTACATCAAGGATCGCGATATCGACAACTATCGTCAGCTTATCAAGACCCTTGGCATTCGCGACAACATCTAAGAACATGAGGAAAGCCCGCTTGGTCGGGCTTTCTTTTCAGCGGTGAAAGACCCGCTGGAGAGGGGAGGGCTTCGGCCCTCCCTGCTGTGTTAGACGGTCGGGAGCACAAGGGGTGCTCCTGCTCGTGACGGCAAGAAGCAGAAAGTAAGGCCGTCGAAGAAGTCGGACGCAATAGGGCGTCTGAGAAGAGAAAGAATTGAAATCATGGAAAAAATCGTCGAATCCTTCGAGCTCTACGGAAAGCAGTACCGTCTGGAGACCGGCGAGCTGGCCAAGCAGGCCACCGGCGCCGTGCTTGTTTCCCAAGGCGAAACCACCGTGCTGGTGACCTCCGTGGTCTCCCAGCAGGAAAAGGATTATGACTTCTTCCCGCTGACGGTGGACTTCATCGAGAAGATGTACTCCGTGGGCCGCATTCCTGGCGGCTACCTGAAGCGCGAGGCCCGTCCGTCCGAGAAGGGCACCCTGACGGCGCGCATGATCGACCGTCCCATCCGCCCGGGCTTCCCGGACGGCTTCAAGCAGGAAGTGCACGTGGTGGCCACCACCTTCGTGTGCGACCAGGTGAACGCCCCCGACTGCATATCCGTCATGGGCGCCTCCGCAGCCCTGATGGTGGGCGGCGCTCCCTTCGATGGTCCTGCCGCTTGCGTGCGCATCGGCCGCGACAAGGACACCCAGGACTTCATCGTGAACCCCACCTACCAGGAAATGGAGAACTCCGACCTGGAGCTGACCATCGCGGGCACCGCCGACTACATCAGCATGGTGGAAGCCGGCGCTCATGAGATCTCCGAGGAGGACATGCTGGCCGCCATGAACCTGGGCCAGAAGGCCATCGCCAAGTTCTGCGAAAAGCAGGCCGAGTTCCTGGCCAAGGTCAACCCTGAACCCATGCCCTACACCATCCATCAGGCCGATCCTTCAGTGGCCGAGCGCGTGAACGCTCATTTTGACGAAATGTCCGCCGCCCTGAAGGATGCCAACAAGCAGGCCCGCATGGGCAAGGTGGAGGAGCTGAAGGCAGCCATCAAGGCCAACGACTTCACCGCCGAGGAACAAGCTGCCTGGGGCTCCGACATCGCCGCCGCCTGCAAGGCCCTGGAGAAGAAGGCCATGCGCGCCATGGTCATCGAAACCGGCGAGCGTGCCGACGGCCGTACCCCCGAGCAGATCCGCCCGCTGCATATAGTCCCGGGCTACCTGCCCCGCGTTCACGGCTCCGGCCTGTTCCAGCGTGGCCAGACCCAGGTCATGAGCGTGGCCACCCTGGGCATGCTAAACGAATGGCAGCGCCTGGACACCATCGAGCCCGTGGATGGCAAGCGCTACATGCACCATTACAACTTCCCGCCCTACTGCACCGGCGAAACCGGCCGCATGGGCGCCCCCAAGCGCCGTGAAGTAGGTCACGGCGCCCTGGCAGAGCGCGCTTTGATCCCCGTTCTGCCCTCTGAGGACGACTTCCCCTACGCCATCCGCGTGGTATCCGAGGTCCTGGAGTCCAACGGCTCCTCCTCCATGGCATCCACCTGCGGTTCCACCCTGGCCCTGATGGACGCCGGCGTGCCCATCTCCCGTCCGGTGTCCGGCATCGCCATGGGCCTGATCAAGGAAGGCGATGACGTTGTCATCCTTTCCGACATCCAGGGTCTGGAGGACTTCCTGGGCGATATGGACTTCAAGGTCTGCGGCACTGAAAAGGGCATCACCGCCCTGCAGATGGACAACAAGGCCAAGGGCCTGTCCGTGGAAATCCTGGCACGTGCCCTCGAGCAGGCCAAGGAAGGCCGCGCCTACATCCTGGACGCCATGCTCGAACAGATTCCCGCGCCGCGCCCCGAGCTGCGTGATACCGCGCCGCGCATCGAAACCATCCACATTCCCGTGGACAAGATCCGCGACGTCATCGGCTCCGGCGGCAAGGTCGTTCGCGGCATCCAGGAGGAAACCGGCGCCAGCATCGACATCCAGGAGGACGGCACCATCCACATCGCTGCCGTGGAGGGCACAGCAGGCGCTGCTGCCAAGGCCATGATCCTGGGCATTGTGAAGGAGCCCGAGGTAGGCGAAGTCTACACCGGCGAAGTGGTAGGCATCAAGGACTTCGGCGCTTTCGTCAAGCTGACCCCCGGCAAGGACGGCCTGCTGCACATCAGCCGCATGGCCAATGGCCGCGTGGGCAAGGTCGAGGACGTGCTGAACCTGGGCGACCAGGTGGAAGTCCAGGTCATCGAGGTGGACGACAAGGGCAAGATCAGCCTGGATCGTCTGAACAAGCCCGATGCACCGGAAGGCGCAGCCCCTGCTAACGACGCTCGCCCTGGTCGCGGACCCCGTCGCGAGCGCGGCGAGCGCGACCAGCGCGGTGGCCGAGGCAATGGCAACGGTGGCCGCACTCCCCGTCGTCGTCACGAAGCCTAAGGCGTAGGATTAGCCAAGGCGATTGAGTTTCTGCAGGGTCTCATCATCGTGGGACCCTGCTTTACGTTAGGAGGATTCCCATGATCAAAGTTGCTGTTGCCGGCTGCGCCGGACGCATGGGCTCTACCGTGGTAGACGTGGTGAACGCCGCCGATGACATGGAGCTGGTGTGCGGCATCGATCCCTATGGCGCAACCCAGGAGCTAGGCTACACGGTCTTTGCCAACATCGACGATGCCCTTGACCAGGCCGCATTCGACGTGCTTGTGGACTTCACCCAGCCCTCCGTGGTCGAAGGCACCCTGCGCCGCGCCCTTCCCGCCGGCGTTGACTGCGTGGTGGGCACCACCGGCCTTTCAACCGAAAAGCTCCAGGAGCTGGCAGCCCTGGCCCCCGATGGCACCTGCCTGTTCTTTGCCCCCAACTTCACCACCGGCGCCGTGCTGATGATGGAGTTCGCCAAGGCGGCTGCACCCTACTTCCCGGAGGCAGAGGTCATCGAGATGCACCACTGCAACAAGAAGGACGCTCCTTCCGGCACCGCCACCCGCACCGCTCAGATCATCAACGAAGCGCGGGGTCGCGTCAGCGCTGCGCCCGGCAAGGAAACCGAGATCGAAGGCGCCGATGGCGCTCGTGGTGCGCTGATCGAGGGCGTGCCTGTCCATTCCGTGCGCAGCATGGGCTTTGTGGCCAGCCAGGAGGTCATCTTCGGCTCCATGGGCCAGACCCTGACCATCCGCCACGATTCCTGGGACCGCGGCTCCTACATGCCTGGTGTCCTGCTGGGTATCCGCAACGTAGGGGAGCGCTCCGGTCTGATCGTGGGTCTGGAAAACTTCATGGACTAGCTTGGTTCGTCCTGACTTATAATTAACCGATTGTTGAAGCATCGGCAGGCCTTTTCATCCTGTTTGTACATACGAAAGCAAAGGAGTACCCCATGACCCAAGCACTGCGTTTCGGTCGTCTGATCCCGGCAATGGTCACCCCCTTCACCGAAAGCGGCGACCTGGACCTTAAGCGCGCTCGCGAGCTCGCCAACAGGCTTATCGAAGGCGGTGCCGACTCCCTGCTCATCAACGCCACCACTGGCGAAGCTCCCACCATCTTCTATCCTCAGAAGATCGAGCTGTTCAAGGCCGTGGTTGACGAAGTAGCCGGCCGTGTTCCCGTGATCGCTTACGCAGGCGACAACTGCACCGCTGACTCCGTTGACTTTGCCCAGCAGGTGGAGGCCCTGGGCGTGGACGGCCTTATGCTGGTGGTTCCGTACTACAACAAGCCTCCCCAGGAGGGCATGTACCAGCACTTCAAGGCCATTGCAGAAGCCGTGGACCTGCCCGTGCTGCTCTACAACATCCCGGGTCGCTGCGCCATCAACATGACCGCCGAAACCACCCTGCGCCTTGCTCATGACGTTCCCAACATCGTGGGCATCAAGGAAGCCTCCGGCATCATGGAGCAGGTTAAGGCAATCATCGACGGCGCGCCCGAGGACTTCGTGGTGTACTCCGGCGACGACTCCGCCACCCTTGAGATCATGAAGATGGGCGGCGTGGGCGTTGTGAGCACCATCGGCAACGTGGCCCCCGCCCGCATGAAGGAGATCGTGGAGCTGGCAGCTGCCGGCAAGATGGAAGAAGCCGAGGCTGCGAACGAGCGACTGCTCCCCCTG
Organism: Eggerthellales bacterium; assembly: GCA_029006935.1. Lineage (GTDB taxonomy): Bacteria > Actinomycetota > Coriobacteriia > Coriobacteriales > Eggerthellaceae > SUG1186. The sequence goes on from JAQXGX010000028.1 coordinate 10,264, forward strand.
ATGGAGGGCCTGTTCGCAACCACCAACCCGATCCTGGTGAAGGAAGCCCTGAAGCTTGAAGGGTTCCCCGTGGGCGGCGTTCGCCTGCCGCTGATCGACGCGACTCCGGAGCAGTCCGTCGAGCTTGAGCGCATCATGACCCAGGTCGGCGTTCTGTAAGCTGGATGTGACCGGGCTTTTCGCAAGGCCCGGTAGGTATAGAAGCAGCATGAAGGTACGTCCTCTTAAACGGAGGGCGTGCTTTTGTGCGTAGACACAAGGGAAGCCCCAGGGACGTGCCACGCCCTGGCTTCCGATTGGAGGTGTACGTGGCAAAGAACACAGAGGAACTGTATAGCAGCGACCAGCAGAAGTCGAAGGACGGATCACGCCAGACCCGTTCCTATAAGCACGTGAAGATAGAGCGGGAGCGTCCCAAGCTCACCCGCGATGTGGTAACCGAGCAGCAGAAGGCCGACCGCCGCTCCCGCGGGGGCAACAAGTCCAAGCGCCAAGACGCCATCCTGAAGGTCATCCCCCTGGGCGGCCTGGATGCCATCGGCAAGAACATGACGGTGTTCGAATGCGGCAACGACATGATCATCGACGACGCGGGCCTGATGTTTCCCGATGACGAGCATCCCGGCGTGGACCTGATCCTGCCCGACTACACCTACGTGCTGCAGAACGCCCATAAGCTGCGTGGCATCGTGGTAACCCACGGCCACGAAGACCACACCGGCTGCCTGCCCTACCTGCTGAAGGACCTTGACCGTCAGGTGCCCATCTACGGCACCAAGATGACGCTGGGCCTGATCGAGGGCAAGTTCAAGGAGCACCGCATCAAGAACGCCAAGCTGGTGGAGATCAAGGGCGGCCAGTCCGTGAACATGGGCTGCATGCAGGTGGACTTCTTCTCCGTGAACCACTCCATCCCCGGTGCCGTGGGCGTGTTCCTGCAAAGCCCCGCGGGCAACGTGCTCCACACCGGCGACTTCAAGCTGGACCAAACTCCCATCGACGGCGTGCACACCGACTTCGACGCCCTGGCCCGCTTCCACAAGATCGGCGTGGACCTAATGATGAGCGACTCCACCAACGCCCAGAACAGCAACTTCACCCCTTCCGAGGCCGAGGTGGGCAAGACCCTGCGCTCCCTGATCTCCCAAGCAGAAGGCCGGGTCATCATCGCCTCCTTTGCCAGCCACATCCACCGCATGCAGCAGATCTGCGATGCTGCCGTTCAGTCGGGCCGTAAGGTTGTGGTAACGGGTCGCTCTATGATCCAGAACACTGACATCGCCCGTCGCCTGGGATACCTGCGTATTTCCGACGACAACCTGATCGACGCCTACGAGCTCAAGGACACCCCCTCCGACGAGGTGGTCATCATGTGCACCGGAAGCCAGGGCGAGCCCCTTTCCGCCCTTGCGCGCATTGCCAACGGAGAGCACAAGACCATCGACATCGAGCCCGGGGACACGGTGATCATTTCCGCCACGCCGGTTCCCGGCAACGAGAAGGCGGTCACCAGGGTCATCAACTCCCTGGCCAAGATCGGCGCCGACGTGTGGGACAAGCGCCGTGCCATGGTCCATGTTTCGGGCCACGCTGGCGCCGAGGAGCTGAAACTGGTTCTTTCCATCGTGCAGCCGGAGTACTTCATGCCGGTGCATGGCGAAGCCACCCATCTGCGCGCCCACGCCAAGCTGGCCAGGAAGACCGGCGTGGAGGCGGACAAGATCTTTGTCCTGGAAAACGGCGAGTCCCTTGAGCTTTCCCACAGGGGCGTGCGCATCGGTGAAACCGTTCAGTCCGGCATCGTGTACGTGGACGGCTTTTCCGTGGGCGACACCTCCCAGGAGGTGCTCGACGAGCGCCGCGCCCTGGGAGAACAGGGCATTGCGGTGCTCACCGCCGCCGTCAGGTCCCATGACTACACGGTGGTTGATGGCGTTACGCTGGAGATGCGGGGCATCACCGGCGAAACGGAGGATTACCTGAAGGTGGATTGCGAAGCCACGGTGTTCCAGGCCATGCGCCGGGCAATTTCCAAGGACAAACCGCTGAAGGACGTGAAGAAGGTCATGCGCGACTCCCTTCTGTCCATTCTGTGGGAGCGGACCAAGCAGCGCCCCATGGTCATAGTGAACCTTCTGGAGGTGTAGAGCCTAAACCCCTTCGTCACTGCGGTATACTTCCATGCGTGCGGCCTCGTTGCTGCACGCATGTTTTATTTTCAGCCAAGCTGCCGGATGGCTCCAGGCAGCTACCTTAATCGCACTCGTTAAACACACAACAGGAGGATGCTGGTGGCACGTTCGCCAAAACAGAGCAGCTCAGCACAGAAGTCGGGATCCAAGGCCGTGAGCCCCCAGGAAAAGAGCGCCCAGAAGGGGCGCAATCCCAAGCCCGCGGCAAGGGAAGGGTCCAAGGAGGCGCTGATCAGCACCGATGCTCGCCGTGACATCGCGGGGGTCATCTTCATCGTCCTGGGCGTGGTCCTGTTCGTGTGCGCGGCCTTTCCTTCCACCGCCCTGGTATCCAGCGCGCTGAGCACCGGCCTTCACCTTGCCTTCGGCATCGGCGCCTTCATCTGCCCCCTGGCGCTAATCGTGGTCGGCGCCTGCTTCCTGATTCGCTTCGGCAGGGAGCGCGTGCCCCTGCGTGCCACCATCGGACTGGCCCTTATCCTGCTGGCGGTCCTGGTGCTGCTTTCGCTGTTCACCCCCGGAGCGACCGACGGCAACGCGTCGGAGGTTCTGAACCCGCAGAAGTACCCCCAGCTCGGTGGCCTTGTGGGCGCGAGCATCGCCTGGCTGGGACTGCAGTTCCTGGGCCAGGCCGTTACCTTCGTGCTGCTGGTGGGAGTCATTGTGGTGGGCCTGGTGATCATAGGACTATCCCTTTCCGGGCTTATCGAGCGCCTGCGGAGCAAGTACGCCCAATCCAAGCAGGGTGGCTTCCTTGACCCCCGGGTGAACATGTTCAACCAGCCCCAGGCGCGCATGGTGCGCCAGGAGCCGCTGCCCCTGGAGGGTGCGGCTGCAAGCTCCCAGAACCCCGTCCTGGAAGCTGCCCCTACGGCGGTTCTGGAGAACGGGCAGAAGCTGCGTAACAAGATCGCGGGGAAAATCCCCAACACGGCCTCCTCCGACCCCCTGCAAAACGCCGCTACCCAGGAGCTTTCGCCAAAGGGATCCACCAAGAAACCGCACAAGCGACCGTCCCAGCCCCTTTCCGGGAGAAAAACCATCGACTTTTCCGCGGCTGAAAACGGCTCGGCCCAGCAGATCACCCGCAAGCTGGGCAGCAGCGCCTCAAAGACCCAGGAAATGCCCGAGCGGCGGCGCAAGCCCGTCACGCCCCTGGCTATGCCCCGTCCTGACCAGGACTTCCAGCTTCCTAGCATGAACCTGCTGGCATCGCGTAAGACGGTGGACGGCGGGGGAGGCTCCATTTCCCAGGAGGAGTTGGCCGAAACGGCCGCTACCCTCCAGTCCACACTTGAAAGCTTCGGCATCATGGTCCAGGTGGCGGGCTGGGTCGCCGGTCCTACGGTTACCCTGTTCAAGATAGCCCTACCCTCCGGCGTGCGCGTCAGCCGCATCCTTGCCCTGAGCGACGACATCGCCCTGGCCCTAGCCGCACCAGGCGTTCGCATCTTCTCCCCGGTGCCGGGTACCACCAACGTGGGCATCGAGATTCCCAACAAGAGCCGCCGTACCGTGTTCCTGGGCGATGTTCTGGCCCAAGCCAAGGGAGGTCCCCTGGAAGTGGCCATCGGCGAAGACGTGGAGGGCAACCTGATCGTATCCGACCTGGCCAAGATGCCCCACCTGCTCATCGGCGGCACCACCGGCTCAGGTAAGTCGGTGAGCATCAACGCCATGATCATGTCCATTCTTATGCGAGCCACTCCCTCCGAGGTACGCTTCATCATGATCGACCCCAAGCGCGTTGAGTTCACCCCCTACAACGGCATACCCCACCTGTACGTTCCCGTGGTCACCGAGCCCAAGGAAGCTTCCAGCGCCTTGGCCTGGGGCGTTGCAGAGATGGAGCGTCGCCTGAAGGACTTTTCCGACAAGGGCGTGCGCAACATAGGCCAGTACAACGCCAAAGTTCAGGCAATGGAGCCCCAGGAAGGGGAGGAAGCGCCCGAGGAGCTGCCCTACATCGTGATCATAATCGACGAGCTGGCGGACCTCATGATGAACGTGGGCAAGGAAGTGGAGTACTCCATCTGCCGCCTGGCTCAGCTGGCGCGCGCAGCGGGCATTCACCTAATCGTGGCCACCCAGCGTCCCTCGGCTAACGTGGTAACCGGCCTGATCAAGTCCAACATCACCAACCGCATCTCCTTCAACGTGGCCTCATCCATAGACTCCCGCGTGATCTTGGACTCCCCAGGAGCGGAAAACCTGATCGGCAACGGCGACCTGCTGCTCAGCAAGCCCGAGTTTGCAAAGCCCCAGCGCATCCAAGGCTGCTACGTTTCGGAGGACGAGATCTTTGACGTAGTCAGCCGTCTGAAGGAGCAGGGCGAGCCCGAGTACCATTCCGAGATCCTGAAGACCAACGTGATCACTCTGGGCGACTCCGAGCCCGACGGATCCGGCGGTTCCGTGGAAGAGGACGATCCCCTGATCTGGGAAGCTGCGGAGATCGTGGTAGCCAGCAACCTGGGCTCCACCTCCAATCTGCAGCGAAGGCTGAAGGTGGGCTACGCCCGCGCGGGCCGTATAATGGACATGCTCGAAAACAAGGGGGTGGTGGGGCCTGCCAACGGCAGCAAACCCCGTGAAGTCCTGGTAGATGCCATGGAACTGGAAACCCTGAAGGCTTTTGAGGAAAATGATTAGTACAATATGCCAAAACACTACGCAAAGGAGTAGAGAATGGCTATGAACGAACCCTTCGGAACAGTTCTGCGCAACACCCGCGAACAGAAGGGCTATGACCTGAACGAAGCGGCTCGCCGCCTTCGCATTCGCCCCGACATCTTAAGGGCCATCGAAGCCAATGATTTCGCTCATATGCCGCCGCGTGGCTACGCCCGCAACATGGTCAACGCCTATGCGCGCTTCCTGGGCCTAAATGCCTCCGAGATCACCCGTGCCTATCTTTCGGAGATGAGCGAATACCAGATGGGGGCCTTGGGCGAAGGATACGAGGAAGCGCCCAAGCGTTCCAGGACCAGCTCTCGCTCCGAAAGCGGTGAAAGGACCCGGGATCGTTCCTATCGAAGCGAATCGGGGCGCCAGGTCTACAGCGATCGCGTTGAAACGCGAAACTCCGTGGGATACGCGGACCTGCGTTCCACCAGCCAGTCGGGAAGGGGAGCACGACCCAGCTCCGGCGGACAGCCCTACACCAACTTCTACAGCGGCGACCACGGCGGCGTCCTGGATTTCATCAAGGATAAGTGGATTTTCTTCGCAGGCGCAATCGTGGTGGTTCTGCTTATTGTCCTTGTGGTCAACGTGATTTCCTGCGCCACGGCAAAGCCGGAAGAGGAAACCCCCACGGTGCCCATCACCGGCGTGACGGACACCACCGGAACCACCCAGGCAGGTGAGGGAGACGCCTCCACTACCACCACGTCCACGGTAACCGAGACCGCACCCACCTCCGCTAACTTCACCTACAAGGTCGCCAGCGGAGCCACCGCCTACGTGCAGGTGGTTAACGACGGCAAGAACGTTCTTGACGGCGACGTTTCCGACTCCCAGTCCTACGAGGTCACGGGCAAGCTCACCTTCATGACCGACAGCCCCAACGACGTGACCTGCACCGTAGATGGCGAGAAGGTGAAACTGAAGGAAAACAGCATCGGCTTGTACGAGTACTCCGTGGACTTTGCCAAGATCCTGTCTGACTGGCAGTCCGAGCATCCTTCCGCAGGCACTACCACGGGCACGACTGCCGGTACCACGAGCGGAACCACCGGAACCACCGGAACCACTGCAGGCACTACGGGCACGGGCACGACTGCTGGTTCCACCGGCGATACCGCATCCAGCGCCAGCTCTGCCGGAACCACGGGCACTACCGGCACTACCACGGGAACGACCGGAACCACCGCTAGCACCACCACGGGAACAACCACGGGAACCACCGGTTCCTCCAACTAGCATCTGAAAGGACCATCTCATGGCCAAGGAATCCAGCTTTGACGTTGTATCCACCATCGACCTGCAGGAAGTTGACAACGCCTACCAGCAGGCAAAACGAGAGATCTCCACGCGCTACGACCTGAAGGACTCCGGCGCGTCCATCGACTTCAGCAAGTCCGAGAAGACCCTGACGGTGAACGCACCTGCCGACTTCGTCTGCCGCCAGGTGAAGGACGTGCTCGAAACCAAGCTGCTGAAGCGCGGCATCGAGTTGAACGCCCTGGACTGGGGCAATCCCCAGAATGCCACCGGCGGTACGGTGCGTCAGGTTGCCAAGCTGATCGACGGAATCGACAAGGAAACTGCAGGCAAGATCAACAAGGACATCAAGGCCCTGAAGCTCAAGTGCAAGGTTCAGATCGAGTCTGACAAGCTCAGGGTCAGCTCCGCTTCCCGCGACACCCTGCAGGAGGTCATCCAGTTCCTCAAGGGCAAGGATTACGGCCAGCCCCTGCAGTTCAACAACTACCGATAGAACAGAAACGGCTGCTCGCAGAAAGATAACCATGGACTTTCATACCAGCACCAGCCCGGAAGCGACCGCTCCTTTGCAGCAGGTCGCTTTCGTCACCTTGGGTTGCGCCAAGAACGAAGTAGATACCGCCCGCATGAAGCAGGAGCTCCGTCACGCAGGCTATGCTGTGGGAGAAGACCCAGAGCAGGCGCAGTGCGTGATCGTGAACACCTGCTCCTTTATCCAGGATGCCACCGAGGAAAGCCTGGATACCATCTTCGAGTTGGCAGAGCTTCCCAACTTCAAGGACCACGGGGCCAAGATCATTGTTGCCGGCTGCATGCCCGCACGCTACGGAACCGATCTTCAGGAAGAGCTGACTGAGGCCCACGCTTTCGTGCCCTGCTCCAAGGAAGACGACATCGCCCAGGTAGTATTTGACCTCATCGGACCCGGAACCGCCTCCTTGGCGTCCGATGGAACTTCCCTGGGGGCCCATGACTACGAGCCCACCGCAGGAGCCTATTCCACCTACGTGAAGATCTCCGACGGCTGCGATCGCTTCTGCTCCTACTGCACCATTCCCTATATCCGGGGACGCTACCACAGCTTCACCTATGAGCATATTCGGGAAGAAGTGGAAAGAGCCGTTGTATCTGGCGTCAAGGAGGTCATCCTGATTGCCCAGGATACCGGCCGTTGGGGTGCAGACTTCAGCGAGCCCTTGTCCCTGGCCTGGCTGATGGGCCAGCTTGCAGAAGAGTTCCGCACCACTTGGTTCAGGGTCATGTACGTTCAGCCGGAGGGCATTACCGACCAGCTGCTGACCGTCATGGCGCGTCACGTGAATATATGCAGCTACCTGGACATTCCCCTGCAGCACGTAAATCCCCAGATCTTGAAGGCAATGAATCGTCGCGGCAGCCGGGAGTCCTTCGATGACCTGTGCGCCCGCATTCGCCAGATGGTGCCGGACATCACGCTGCGCACGACCCTGATCGCGGGCTTTCCCGGGGAAACCGATGACCAGTTCGATGAGCTGTGTGACTTCGTAGAGGAATGCGACTTCGATTACATCGGCGTGTTTCCCTATTCCCAGGAGGAGGGGACTAAGGCCGCCGATCTTCCCCAACAGCTTTCGCCAGAGGAAAAGCAAGATCGCGCTCAGCGCGTAAGGGACCTCGCTGACGCCGTTTGTACCGCACGTGTTGCAGAACGGGTGGGGAGCCGTGTTACCGTACTCGTTGAAGGTACTGAAGAGGATGGACAGCTTTTCGGTCGTGCCATGAGCCAAGCACCTGAGGTGGACGGATGCACCTACGTTAACGGGGGAACTCCCGGAAGCTTCGTCCAGGTTCAGATCACCGATGCGCTGTTCTACGAAATGGAGGGCGAACTCCTGTGAGCGGCCAAACCAACCCGTCATCCATATGGACGCCGGCGAACATCGTAACGGTACTGCGCATTTGCGGCGTGCCCCTGTTTGTTGCTGCGTTCCTGGCCCCCTGGCCAGCGTGGCTTCCAGGGGGCATGGAGATTGCCTGGGCGCAGCCTTGGGTGGCAGCGGCGTTGTTTGCCGTCCTTGCCGCAACCGACGGCGTTGACGGTTACCTGGCACGCAGCCGCAACGAGGTAACCGACTTCGGCAAGTTCGTGGACCCTTTGGCTGATAAGATCCTGGTTGCCGCGGCCCTGCTCGCCCTGATCGAGCTGCAGATTCTTCCCTCTTGGGTAGGACTCATCATCCTGGTCCGTGAGTTCATCGTATCGGGCCTGCGGATGATCGCCGCCTCGCAGGGCGCCGTAGTAGCCGCAAGCTGGTACGGCAAGGCAAAGACCTGCTTCCAGATCGCGGCCATCCTCATGTTCATTCTGAAGGACGCTATCGTTCCCCTTTCCAACGTTCCTGAAAGCCCGCTGTTCATCATAAGCTGGCTGGTGATGCTCATCGCCCTGGTCCTGACCATCGTTTCCATGGTGGACTACTTCATGAAGTGCCGATCCTTCCTTGGCCTGGGACCCAGGGGGCAGCAGACCACGGAAAAGGCCGTTCGTCTTTCCCAGCAGGTGGTGAGCGCCGCGCAGGCCGCTGGCGTAACTCTGGGCACCGCAGAAAGTCTTACCGGAGGCCTGATCTGCGCCGCACTGACCAGCATTCCGGGAAGCTCTGCCGTAGTTCGCGGCGGAATCGCCTCCTACGCGACCCAGGTGAAAAACGACCTGCTTGAGGTCGACGGTCGCGTTCTGGACCAAAACGGTCCCGTTGATCAGGAGGTCGTGCTGCAGATGGCAGCCCATGCCGCACAGAAGCTGGGGGCTGACCTTGCCGTTGCCGTCTCGGGCATTGCCGGTCCCGGAGGAGCAGAGCCTGGAAAACCCGTAGGTACCGTGTGGCTCGGTTGGTGGTACAAGGGCCAATCAGGTGCCCAGCTGCTGCAATTCCAGGGGGATCGTGGTCAAATACGCAACCAGACCGTGGATGCTGCCCTGGAAAAGATCCTTGAGCTGCTCTAGCCACGTTTCGCCAAACGATTCATTTTTACAAGCGGGCCTGTTTTTGGCCCGCTTCTGCTGTATAGCCGTGTGCGGGAATAGGGAAAACGAAGCGACTCGAGCCAAGGTTCACCAGGGATACGCTACAGTTTGGGCAGAAATGAATTGGAAGCCTGCTGGGTAGAACCGGGCACAAACCGCAGCTGACCAATGGATTCACGTAAGGTCCATTGAAGGCTGGTGAGGGAGTATTTCCCTGATCGAACATATCTTGACAAACAAACATATGTTCGAGATAATGCCCACATTACCTGTTAGGAGCGAAAAGGTGGAACAGATGAACCAAGACAAGGCCAAGATGCTCAAGCTGACCACGGATCAGATCGAAACGAAGTTCGGCAAAGGCGCCATCATGAAACTCGGTGAAGACGGGGGAGAGCTGGCCGTTGAGGCCATTCCCACCGGGTCTCTTCCCTTGGATGCAGCGCTGGGTATCGGCGGCGTTCCTCGAGGCCGTATCGTGGAAATCTACGGACCTGAATCCAGCGGCAAGACCACCTTGGCGCTTCAGATAGTGGCAGAGGCCCAGGCCATGGGTGGAATTGCTGCGTTCATCGACGCCGAACACGCTCTCGATCCTGTCTACGCCGCACGCCTGGGCGTGGATATAGACGACCTGCTCATCTCCCAGCCGGACACGGGCGAGCAGGGTCTTGAGATCTGCGACATGCTCGTCAGGTCGGGAGCCATCGACGTGGTGGTCGTGGACTCCGTTGCCGCCTTGGTTCCCCGAGCAGAAATCGAGGGAGAAATTGGCGATACCACGGTCGGTCTGCAGGCACGCCTTATGTCCCAGGCTCTCAGAAAACTGGCGGGATCGCTTTCCAAATCCAACACCACGTGTATCTTCATCAATCAGCTTCGCGAAAAGATCGGCGTGATGTTCGGAAACCCGGAAACCACCACCGGCGGTCGCGCCTTGAAGTTCTTCTCCAGCGTCCGCATTGATATTCGACGCATCGATTCCATCAAGAAGGACGGAGAGGTTATTGGCAACCGCGTTCGTGCCAAGGTGGTAAAGAACAAAGTCGCCCCTCCCTTCCGACAGGCAGAGTTCGACCTGATGTACGGCGAGGGCATTTCCAAAGAAGGCTGCATCGTGGACATGGCGGTTGAAGCAGGCGTGTGCCGTAAGAGCGGTGCCTGGTACACCTATGGTGAAGAGCGCCTTGGACAGGGCCGTGAAGCCGCTAAGAAGACCCTGCGTGAAAACCCCGACCTGCGCGAGGAAATCGAAGTCCAGGTTCGGGAAACCTTTGGCATTCCGCTGGTGGTTCGCACCCAGGAAGAGGCAGATGAGATCAACCCCGTTGCTAAGCCGGGGAAGAAGAAGTAGCACGTGAAAGCCAGTCGCGAAAACACGCTAGCAGCTCTGCGCCGTCAGATTCAATCTCTGGAGTCTGGCGGCGAGGGCTTTTCGCCTGCGGAGCCGCATGGCCGCAACTGCTGTCCTGATGCAGGGGCAGAATCTTTGGCACCAATGAAAGACCCCCATGGTCAAGGTGCCCAGGAGGCTTTTCTTCGAATCCAGAGCCTTTTCTCCCATCGGGACCGAAGTGAGCTGGAGGTAACGCAACGCCTCCTGAAAGAGGATTATCGCCCGGAAGCCGTAGAACAGGCAATTGAGCGAGCGAAGTGCTGTGGCCTTGTTGATGATATTCGATTTGCGGATGCCTTCATTCGCGCCCGCATCCATGCGGGAAAGGGACGCTGCGGGATCGAACGCGACCTGAAGTCGAAGGGAATCGACCCCGCCACCCTGCCCGATTGGCCTTATCGGTATCCCGAAGTATCCCAGGAAAGCCAGCTCAAGCGCGCTCAGGAGCTGCTTGCAAAGCAGCCTCCTCGATCGAAGAACCCCCTCCAATCCGCTTACGCCAAATTAATCAGGAAGGGATATGCCCCCTCTGTCGCGAAGAGGGCAGCAACAACCTGGTTCAACTCCGATTTTGATTAAGTTCACCATATTCCAGGCACATCATTTGAGCTACAATAGTTTTTACGTGAGTATTCGTACCTGATTGGGTATTTCTTATATGCAACAAATGAAGATAATCTCTTTCGAGTAGTTCGTATGCTCATGCCTGGCTGTTGCCCGGCATTTTTTGTTTATTGACCATCATACGAAAGGAGAACGAATGCCCGAGGCCATCTGGATCGTGGTAGGTGCAGTAGTCGGCATCGTTCTTGGTATTGTCGCATCCCGTTATCTGGGCAGCTCTTCCACCAAAAAGGCTGCCGAGGAAGCGCGCAACACCATTGACGAGGCAAAGCGCACCGCGGAAACCCTGAAGAAGGAAGCTCTGCTTGAGGCAAAGGACGAGGTCCTGAAGATTCGCCATGACGCCGAGCAGGAGAACAAGGAGCGCATGAGGGAGGTTCGCGCAGCTGAAAATCGCGTTTCCCAGCGCGAGGAGTCCCTGGACCGTCGCGTGGAGACGCTGGACAGGCGCGAGCATCAGATCTCCTCGCTGCAGGGTCAGCTTGACAAGCGCGAGCGTGAGCTCGATGCCGCCGAGGCAGAGATCAACGAGCGTCTTGAGGAAGTTGCCGGCATGACCTCCGAGGAGGCCAAGGAAGAACTCCTGGACGCTCTTCGCGATGAAGTCACCTACGAATCTGCCGCTATCATCCGCGATGCCGAAGCCCGTACCAAGGCCGAAGCAGACAAGAAGTCCCGTGAAATCCTGGGTCTTGCCATCCAGCGCGTTGCCGCCGACCACTCCGCCGAAAGTACCGTTTCCACTATCAGCATTCCCTCCGATGATCTGAAGGGCCGCATCATCGGCCGCGAGGGCCGCAATATCCGCTCCTTCGAGCAGATCACCGGCACGAACCTGATCATCGATGACACCCCGGAATGCGTCACCATTTCGTGCTTCGATCCCGTACGTCGTGAAATCGGCCGTGTGACCATGGAGAATCTCATCTCCGACGGCCGCATTCATCCGGCTCGTATCGAGGAAATGTTCGGTAAGGCCCAGAACTTCGTGGAGCAGCGCATCTTGGAAGCGGGCGAACAGGCATCGTTCGACACGGGCATTCATGACCTGCATCCGGAGATCGTACGCACTATCGGTCGCCTGCGCTATCGCACCTCCTTTGGCCAGAACGTGCTGAACCACTCCCTGGAAGTTGCCTATCTTTCCGGCGTCATGGCTGCTGAGCTGGGCCTTGATCCCGTTCCCGCAAAGCGCGCCGGCCTGCTTCATGACATCGGCAAGGCCATCGACCACGAAATCGACGGCTCGCACGCGGTCATCGGTGCTGATCTGGCTCGCCGGTTCGGCGAAAGGCCTGAAATCGTTCATGCCATTGAGGCCCACCACAACGACGTAGAACCCAACAGCGTCCTTGACGTATTGGTCCAGGCTGCTGACGCAGTCTCCGCCGCACGTCCCGGCGCTCGTAAGGAAACCCTGGACGCCTACATAAAGCGTCTTGAGAAGTTCGAGGAAATCGCCAACTCCCACGAGGGCGTTTCCCAGACCTACGCCATCCAGGCTGGTCGCGAAGTTCGCGTGATGGTGGAACCCGATATCGTCGACGAAGCTGCCGCTGTGGTGCTTGCCCACGATATCGCCCATCAGATTGAGAACGAGATGCAGTATCCCGGCCAGGTTAAGGTCGTGGTCATCCGCGAAAGCCGCGCCGTGGACTACGCGAAGTAGCGCCTCTTCATGAACCAGCTCACTTCCTTTGTGGATGAAGTTGCAACGGAAAGCCATCTCCGGGTCGAAGCGGACCTTGGAGATGGCTTCGTTCGTCTTCGAACGGAAGAAGCAGAGCGCAGGCAGGCCGCTCACGATATTCGTACTAACGAGGACATGGTGCTGGAGCTGCTCAGAAACTCCAGGGATGCCCATGCGCGCAACATCTTCCTGGCCTTTTCCAAGTCAGAAGACGAGCGCACTGTGATCGTCATCGACGACGGAGACGGCATTCCGGAACGTCTCCATGAGCGTATCTTCGAACCTCGCGTGACCTCCAAGCTTGATTCCGTTCACATGGACAAATGGGGTATCCACGGTCGCGGCATGGCCCTGTTCGCGGTCAAGACGAACGCGGAGGAAGCACGAGTATGCTGCTCTGTCCCTGGGAAAGGCTGCAGCCTGTACGCCCGCACTCGAAGCGACCAGGTTCAAGAGCGAAAGGACCAGTCGACCTTCCCCTCCTTTCTCCTGAAGGAACAGGGAAAGGTAAGCATCAAGGGACCGCGCAACATACTGCGTACCGCCTGCGAGTTCGCCCTGGAGCATAAAGACACCATTTCCCTGTACGTGGGCTCTCCTTCCCAGATAGCGGCCACCTTGTACGAAATCGGCTGCGGAACCATCTCTGCCGTCGAGCGTGCCTTCGGCGAGAGCTTACAGGAATCCCTGGTCACGAAGAAGCTGGCCTTCTGCTGTGACTGCCAGGAATTCGCGGATACCGCAGCGCAGCTGGGACTGAGCATGTCAGAACGCTCCGCTCGGCGAATCATGGACGGGGAGGTCAAGCCCGTTCCCGAGATCAAGGAGCTCATTACCTTGGTGGATCAGCGTCAGAAGACCCAGTCCAATCAGGCGAAGACGCGGGGGAGGAAGAGCCCTTCGGCCATTAGGTTCGCGTCAGATGACCTGTCCCATTTCAAGGACAGGGTAGAACATGCCTTCGTCGATCTGGCTGATGCCTACTATCTGGATCCTCACCCACATATTGTGGTGCAGAATCGCGGAGATGCACTACATATATCCATTCCATTGGTTCCCGATCCTGAAAACTAGCGTCTCATAAGGAGGTTTGCTGTTGCGCCTCCCTATGCGAACGGATAAAATCATCAATCGGTACGCACTGCATCACAGCACGAAAACCAAGCAAAGAACACCTCAACACCGCACTACAGAAAAGGAACACTCGTGTCATCACTTGCGGATAATCCGTCGGGCATCGGCTGCCTGAAGGTTTCTTCCAAATCCTCTCCGGCGTCCGTTGCAGGCGCCATTGCCGGCATGATCAAGGACGGATCCATCGTGGAAATCCAGGCCGTAGGCGCTGGAGCCGTAAACCAGGCTATCAAGGCCATTGCCATTTCCCGAGGCTTTCTTTCTCCGGTAGGTATTGAGATCGCCTGCATTCCGTCTTTTGCGGACATCGTGATCGACGGCGAGTACCGCACCGCCATCCGCCTGGCTGTTGAGCCTCGCTACCAGCATGGCGTGGTCCAGCCGGAATACCTCGACGAAGCCGAAGGCTTCGCCCTGTAGCAACTGAGCCCTTCCCCCTTTTTCCTCAGGAGATGAATCGAACGATATGACCCATGCCCTGAATGATCTTGCCTATCACGTAATCGTATTCGGCTGCCAGATGAACAAGCACGACTCCGAGCGCGTATGCGGCATGCTTGAAGCTCTGGGCGCATATCAGGTCAACAGCATCGAAGAGGCTGACATCGTAGTCTTCATGACCTGCTGCGTGCGTGAAGCGGCAGATATTCGCCTATACGGCCAGGTCGCCAGCTTGAAGAACGTTCCGCTGCGCACAGGCAGCCCCCTCCGTAAGCGTATCGTAGCGGTTGGCGGATGCATCGGCCAACGAGATGGCCAGGAACTGGTCGAAAAGCTCCCGCATCTTGACGTGGTCTTTGGCACCCACAACCTGGCATCCCTTCCTACCTTGCTGACCTCCGCGGTTCAACAGGGAGGACACCAGGTGGAGATTGCCCAGAGCTCTACCGCTTTCCCCACGGATCTTCCCACCCAGCGCGAGCACTCCTGGTCCGCGTGGCTGCCCATCACCATAGGTTGCAACAACTTCTGCTCCTACTGCATCGTCCCCTATGTGCGAGGAAGGGAAAAATCCCGCACGCTGGAGGACATCGCCCAGGAAGCGCAGAGGTACGTGAACGCCGGGGTGTCTGAGATCACCCTGCTGGGCCAGAACGTGAATTCCTACGGCCGCGACCTGTACGGGGAGCCGCGTTTCGCCCAGGTTCTGAAAGCAGTGGCGGAAACGGGAGTGAAGCGACTGCGCTTTGCCACCAGCCATCCCAAGGATCTGAGCGATGAGGTTATTCAACTCTTCGGGGAGCTGCCTTCTCTCATGCCGGCGTTGCATCTTCCCGTCCAATCGGGCTCCAACCGCATTCTGGAGCAGATGAATCGTCGCTACACGCGTGAGCACTATCTTGAGCTCATCAGAAAGGTTCGCGCGGTTCGTCCCGACATCGCCCTCTCCACCGACATCATCGTGGGCTTCCCGGGAGAAACCGAAGAAGACTTCCAGCAGACCTATGACCTGGTCAAGGAAGTCGGCTATAGCCAGGTCTTCACCTTCATCTACTCCAAGCGCGAGGGAACGCCTGCTGCCAAGATAGAGGACGATACGCCGCGCTCGGTCATTCAGGAGCGTTTCGACCGTCTGGTAGACCTGGTTCAGGCACAAGCTTACGAGCAGAACCAGAAGGACCAGGACGCCGTGGTGGAGGTGCTGGTAGAAGGCGTTTCCAAGCGTAATGAAAACCTGTTGGTGGGGAAGAGCCCGAAGAACCAGACCGTTCATGCCCCCATACCCGATGGCTGCTCCATCGAGGAGCTGATGGGCACCTACGTGAAGGTGAAGGTGCAGGAAGCCCGCACGTGGTACCTTTCCGGCACCCTTCTTGACTAGCATTATGAGCTCTGCGGAAACTACGATCGGCAGCAAGCTTGCCCATCCTGTGATATGCGTGGTGGGCGCCACCGCCTCAGGAAAGACCGATCTAGCCGTTGACCTGGGATTGGCCCTGGGAGGACAGGTAGTGAGCGCCGATTCCATGCAGGTGTATCGCGGCATGGACATAGGCACGGGAAAGCTTCCCCAGGACCAGCGTCTGGTTCCACACCACGGATTCGATCTGGTAGATCCCGGAGAGCCCTATTCCGCCGCCTTGTTCCAACCGTATGCGCGCACCTGCTTCAAACGGATCTGCGACGAAAACCAGGTCCCCATCCTCTGCGGAGGCACAGGGTTCTACGTACGCGCCGCCATCGACGCCTACGAGTTCCCTCCAGGAGAGCAGGTTGAAAACCCCGTTCGTGAGCGTTGGACCTCCTTCGCCCAGGAGCAGGGCGCCCATGCCCTGTGGGTGGAGCTGGAGAAGGTGGATCCCCGTAGCGCGGCGGTCATTCACGAAAACAACGTCAAGAGGGTGATCCGCGCCTTCGAGATGCTCAGCGAAGGAAGCTGCTACGCAGATCAGCTGGAGGCCCTGCAAACCATTCCCCAGGCCCTACCCGCGGTGTTCATAGGGCTGGAATGGGACCGTGACGTTCTCTATGACCGCATCAACCGACGCGTTGACCACATGATCGAGCTTGGACTGGTGGAGGAAGTCCAGGGCCTGCTTGACCAAGGGCTCAGAGAGGGTATTACCGCGCCTCAGGCCATCGGCTACAAGGAAATCGTTAGCTATCTAGACGGCAACTGCACCCTGGATGAAGCGGTGGAGCAGATCAAGATGGCCACCCGACGCTATGCCAAGCGCCAGGGTACTTGGTTTCGCAAGGATATGCGCATAACCTGGCTGTATCCTCAAGGAAAAAGCTCCCAGGAACTGCTGCAGGAAGCCTTGGAGATAATTCAGCCAAAGCTTGCTAGCGGCATCCCTGTATAGAAAAGAGTCCGTATGTCTGAATTCGAATCAGTGATCACCCGCGGCTGCAAGACCGTCATCGAGCAGCGAAGGGAAAAGGCGGTTCTGGTCGGCATAGATCGTCCAGGGTCCAGCTGGCCCCTGGAGGCGTCTTTGGCAGAGCTTTCCCGCCTGGTGGACACCGCTGGCGCCGATACCGTGGCAACCACCTCCCAGCGGCTGGACGCCCCCAATCCCCGTACCTTCGTAGGCTCGGGAAAGGCTCAGGAAATCGCCGATCTGTGCCGTGCGCACGCTGCCGACCTGGTGGTTTTCGACGACGAGCTCACACCCTCCCAGCAGTCAAACCTTGAGCGGGCAATGCCGCGGGAAGTCAAGGTGATCGATCGCACCGCCCTGATCCTGGACATATTTGCCCTTCATGCCACCAGCAAAGAAGGCCGATTGCAGGTGCGCCTTGCGCAGAACCAGTACCTGCTTCCCCGTCTTCGCGGCATGTGGGCTCACCTGGCATCCAACCGCATGGGAGGTGGCGTTGGCTCGCGATTCGGCGAAGGCGAAAGCCAGCTGGAAGTTGACCGCCGTTTGGTACGAAAGCGCATCACCTCCATCAAACGCGAGTTGGAGCATGTTTCCCGGGTGCGTGCCGTTCAGAGGGAAAGCCGTTTTTCCGGCACCACCTTCAAAGTGGCATTAGCCGGCTACACCAACGCAGGAAAGTCCAGCCTGCTCAACCACATGACCAATGCCCAGGTGCTGAGCTACGACAAGCTCTTTGCCACCCTGGATTCCACCACGCGCAAGCTGATTCTTCCCGAAGGCAGGGAGGTCACCCTTACCGACACCGTTGGGTTCATCCAGAAGCTGCCCCACACCCTGGTGGATGCCTTCAAGTCCACCTTGGAGGAAGTGGTTGGCGCCGATCTGATATTGCATGTGGTAGACGTGTCCTCCACGGAATTTGAAGATCAGATGAAGGCGGTGGATCAGGTGCTGGGCCAGATCAACGCCCAGGAAATCGATAGGGTAGTGGTCTTCAACAAGTGCGACCTTATTTCCGAGGAGCAGATCCAGGGAATGCGGACCCGCTTCCCCAATGCTCTCTTCGTTTCCTCCCTCACCGGATACGGCATCGACTCCTTGATCCAGCGGATCGCCCATATCGCGTCTTCGCGGGACCAGCGTATCTGCGCCTTGGTGCCTTACGGTAGGGGAGACCTGGTTTCCTTGGCCCACCAGCAATGTCGAATCATCAATGAAGAGTACCGCGATCAAGGCACGTACCTGGTCATGCTCGCAGGACCCACCGTTGCCGTTCGATTCCAAGATTTCATTGCGCAGGAGAGCTAGAAAGCCCTAACCTTCATACAGCGCGGCCCCGGGACCTTTAGGTTTTCCGGGGCCGTTGTGTTCAGGCTATAACGAAGGGAGCTACAGGCGCCGGAACACCGCCACCACCTTGCCCGCAATGGAGCAGTCCCTGGTAATGATAGGCTCCATGGAGGAGTTTTCAGGCTGCAGGCGGATGTAATCCTTTTCACGGAAGAAGCGCTTCACCGTGGCGCCATCATCGATAATCGCGACCACGATGTCACCGTTATTGGCATTGGGCTGCTGCTTGACCACCACGTAGTCACCGTCATTGATTCCACACTCCACCATGCTGTCTCCTCGAACGGAAAGCATGAAGGACGCCGCGTCACCCACGATATCCGTGGGCAAGAACATGGTGTCCTCGATGTTCTGCTCCGCAAGAATAGGCACGCCAGCCGCCACATTGCCCACAAGGGGAACTTGAATGGTTCGGGCGAAGGAGGGAGCAAGAATATTGGAGAGGTCCTCCTTCGCATCCTGCTCCGGCTCGGAAGGCAGGGATTCCTCTGCCTCGGGATCAACCAAGATGATCGAGCGGGACTTATGAGCGTCCCTCTTGATCAGACCCTTTTCCTCCAACGCCTTCAGGTGCACGTGAACAGTGGAAGGGGAGGACAAGCCCAAGTTCTTGCAGATATCCCGGACAGTCGGAGCATAGCCCCTTTCCTCGATACACTCGCGAATGCTGTCCAGCACCGCTTTCTGTCTCTTCGAAGGTTCGCTGCCCATGGCCCGTCCTTTCATCGCGAACAAATGTTTGATAATTTGTTGACATGAACTTTTGTTCGACTTATTATAAACACGAACATTGGTTCTATGCAAGGAGCAAGGGGGAAGAAATGACTGAATTCCGCAACACGTCTTTCGTCGAAGGCACGGCTGCTCTCAAGATCACCAGCAGGAAACCCCGGAACCTTGTTCGCCTTCAGCAGCAGGATTTCCTCCGCGATGCGTATCGGCGTCAGGATCAGCCCTCGGAAATCACCTATCGTGCCTTCGTGGCGCAAGTCGTAAGAGAGGTTGCGAATCGACTTGCTCACGGAACCATCGCCGGAGAGGAGCGCGGGGTATTCTCAACCAAGGAAATCACGGTGTTCGCAATCTGCACCACCATCACGCTCCTTACCGCGCTGTTTGCAGGCTAGTTCCACGTCCCGACCTTGCTGCGTTGGTCGCGGACTCTTC
>JAQXGX010000029.1 GCA_029006935.1 Eggerthellales bacterium
GTCGACGAAGCTCGACAACGTCCTGTACGATGTTCGCGGACCGGTCGTGGACGAGGCCGCCCGCATGGAGGACATGGGCACCCACGTGCTCAAGCTCAACATAGGCAACCCCGCCCCCTTCGGGTTCCGCACCCCCGACGAGGTCATCTACGACATGTCCAAGCAGCTCACCGACTGCGAAGGCTATTCCAACGCCAAGGGCCTGTACTCCGCCCGCAAGGCCATCATGCAGTACTCCCAGATCAAGGGCCTGCCCAACGTGACCATCGAGGACATCTACACCGGCAACGGCGTTTCCGAGCTGATCAACCTGAGCATGAGCGCCCTGCTGGACAACGGGGACGAAATCCTGATCCCTTCCCCCGACTACCCCCTGTGGACGGCCTGCGCCACCCTGGCGGGAGGCCATCCGGTTCATTACATCTGCGATGAGCAGGCCGAATGGTACCCGGACATGGACGACATCCGCTCCAAGATCACCCCGCGGACCAAGGCCATCGTCATCATCAACCCCAACAACCCCACCGGCGCCCTGTATCCCCGCGAGGTGCTGCAGGAGATCGTGGACATTGCCCGTGAAAACGAGCTGATCATCTTCAGCGACGAGATCTACGACCGCCTGGTCATGGACGACCTGGAGCACGTATCCATTGCCAGCATGGCCCCGGACCTGTTCTGCGTGACCTTCAGCGGCCTTTCCAAGTCCCACATGATCGCCGGCTTCCGTGTTGGCTGGATGATCCTTTCCGGCAACAAGCGCATTGCCAAGGACTACATCGACGGCCTGAACATGCTTTCCAACATGCGCCTGTGCTCAAACGTGCCCGGCCAGTCCATCATCCAGACCGCCCTGTGGGGCCACCAGAGCGTGAAGAGCTACGTGGTGCCCGGCGGTCGCGTGTACGAGCAGCGGGAGTACGTGTACGAGGCCCTGAACAGCATCCCGGGCATTAGCGCCGTTAAGCCCAAGGCGGCCTTCTACATATTCCCCAAGATCGACACCGCCCGCTTCAACATCACCAACGACGAGCAGTTCGCCCTTGACCTGCTGCGCGAAAAGAAGCTGCTGGTGGTCCATGGCGGCGGCTTCAACTGGCACAACCCCGACCACTTCCGCGTGGTGTACCTGCCCCGCATCGAGGTGCTGAAGGACGCCATGGGCAAGCTGGAGGACTTCCTGAGGTTCTACCGCCAGTAACATTGCGGCGCCGCAGGGGCGCGCACCGAATATGACGCTTTGTCAACAACGCACCGGGGGCAGGGAAACCTGCCCCTTGGTCTTGCTAGCCTGTTTCCAAGACAGACCAAACGGAGGTGCGTATGAGATCGGACGAAAAGGGCTTCACCCTGGCAGAACTGCTGATCGTGGTGGCCATTGTACTGGTGCTGGTGGCCGTTGCCATTCCAATCTTCACCTCTCAGATCGAGCGCAGCCGGGAAGCCACGGACCAGGCGAACATCCGCTCCGCCATGGCCGAGCTCAAGGCTGACGTGCTGTCCGGATCCTACGACCAGAAGATTGCCGCCGAGCCCACCTCCTACCAGGTGCGCCTTGAGCAGGGTCAGCAGGCGTGGCAGGTGACCGAGCAGGCCGATGAGGCCGACGACCCCTTTGCCGACGTTGCCCGGATCTCCGGCATGCCCCAGCCCCAGGGCACGGCAACGCTGACCTACGACGCCACCCGGGAAAAGGGCGCGGTGCTCACCTATGGGGGCGAAGGCTCCTCCGACCCTTCCCTTGAGGTAGCAGATCCCCAGAACTCCCTGTTCCAGGCGCTGCTGGCAAATCCTCTGAGCGACCTTTCCTGCTACGACTCGGAGCATCCCACCCACAAGACCATCCAGGGAATGAACGAAACCCTGGCAGCAGACGGCACCTTCAGCAAAGACATAGCCTCCTGGACCATCGTCAACCCCAAGGCCCAGGGCAACTTCGGATCCGCGGACAGCATCCGCTCCCAGGCCGACCAGCTGTACTACATCTGGACCACCGTGCCCATAAAGGACAAGCGCGGCCAGCAGGTGCCCGTGGTCATGAGCCATACCGAAAACGGCAAGACCACCTGGACCGTGGGTCAGGTCAAGGTCACCCGCGGAGACGACGAGCGCTACAACGTGATCGAGCGCGACGCCGTGGGCAGGCACCCGCGTCACAAGGACTACGACGTCAACACCGTGATCGTGAACGACGAAAGCAAGAAGGAATTCCAGGACTACTCCCAGGCTGCTTCCTACTATCAGAAGCTGGCCGCGAAGATGAGCTAGAAGAGGACGAAAGGAAAGGGCATGAAGTACCTGAGCTATGCGACCACCAGGACCAACGCAGGGGATCGACCTTGTACGGAGGCTAAGGCCGCCGCGCCGGAAGCCCGTTCCACCTGGGATCTGACCCTGGAGGCCCTGGAGCAGTCCCACCTGATCGAGGTCATTCCGGAAGCGGTTCCCAAGTCGGAGGAATTCGCCCTGGTGAGCTAGGCTTCAACGCTGGGCCTTTCGCCCTTTGGACTCAGACCTTGGGCTACCGGGATCCGGGCGCCCCCTCCCTCACCCGCTCAATCCCGAAGCCCCTCCCCATGGCGGACTCCCTACCGGATCCTTCCCCGCCCTCGGAATAGAGCCGCCTCCCCGACCGCGCCCTTCCCGCCTCCTGGGAAGGGCGTATACTTGGAGGCTGTAACTCACCTTCGATTCGCGTTCCAGGGAAAGGATCTCCCATGGGTTTGCTTGAATGCTCCAACACCTATCGCGCCTTCGCGGGAACGTGCACGCAATGCGGCCACTGCACCGGCGCCTGCACGTCCCTTACCACTGCTCAGATGACGCTGGGCGACATTGCCAAGCACATGCTGGCAGCAGAGCGCGCCTCAGAAACCGTCGAAGACCTTGCCGTCAACCTGATCTCCGACGAGCAGCTGGTACAGGCGGTGCGGGGCTGCTTCTTCTGCACATCCTGCAAGAACACCTGCTTTGCCCACAACGACGTGTGCGACCTTATCTACCACGCCCGCGTGGACTTCCAAAAGGCGGGGCTGATCCCCAAGGAAGCCTGGTCAAGCGTGCAAGTTGACCAGCAGTGGGACGTGTTTACGGCGTATAGGGCGGTCTACGGCATCACCTTTGCGGACCTGACCCGCCACATTGCTACCGAGCAAGCCCCCGCCGCCACCGACTGCCAGGTGGCCTTCTTCCCCGGCTGCGCCCTTGCAGCCTACGGCCCCGAGCTCACGCGGGAAATCTTCGGCACCATTGAGGAGTTGGGAGGCAAGACCACCCTGCTGGACCATTGCTGCGGATCCCCCCTGAAGAGCGCGGGGTTCTTCGACCGCGCCGAAGCCCTGTGCAACCGCATCAGCGACGAGGTGGTGTCCTCCGGCGCGTCCCAGATCGTATGCGTGTGCCCGGGGTGCGCCAACGCCATGAAGAAGACCCTGGCCCGCAACGGCGTGGAGGGGGTGGAGGTGACCACCCTGCCGGCGTTCTTGAACGACCACGGCTTCACGGCCGAAAAGCCCCTGCCCGACCGCCCGCTGTTCATTTCCAAGTCCTGTCAGGACCGGGACGGCAGCTATCTTGAGCAGACCTGCCAGGTCCTGGGCATAGACCAGGAAACCCCCAGCGTGTTCAACGGCTGCTGCGGCGCCGGCGGCGCGGTGAGCGCATTCAACCCCAACCGACAGGCATGCCAGTCGGACTCCAAGCTTTCCTTTGCCCCAGACGGCTCTACCGTGGTGACCATGTGCCCCACCTGCACCTACACCTATGCCTTCAGGCTTGCGGAAAACGGCAGGGACCTGGAGAACAAGCACTACGCCGAGCTGCTGTTCCAAAACCAGCTGGACTGGGATCAGGTCATTGCCAACCTGACGGGCATGTGGGGCGGCGAGTACGCCGCCTGGCTGATGTCGGTTCTGTACTAGGAAGAAGGAGAAACGAACATGACTGATTCCTTCGCCCCCTCCCCCGCCGTCCAGCAGGCGCCGGTTGCCATCATCGGCTGGGGCACCGCCGGCGTCAACGCCCTCATCGGCCTGCGCAACGCCGGCTACCAGGGCCCGGTGCAGGTGTTCAGCAACACCGGGATTCCGCCTTACAGCCCCATCCTGACCAGCTACTACGCGGGGGGTGCCAAGACCTACGACCAGTGCTTCCCCTGGAGCTCCGAAGACCTGGCGGATCTGAACCCCCAGGTCATGGCCAACTGCCCGGTGACCCGCCTGGATGTGAAGGAGCGCGCGATCCACACCCCGCAGGGCACGTTCCCCTACGCCAAGTGCGTGATCGCCACCGGAGCCAAGCCCATGTGCTACGGCTTTCCCCAGGTGGAAGGCTTCGAGCCCCTGGTCCTTCGCACCATGGACGATGCCCAGCGCCTGAAGAACGCCATCACCGACCCCACCTGCAAGCGCATCCTGATCAGCGGCGCCTCCATGGTGGCCCTGAAGACCCTGGAAGCCTGCGTTGAGCGCGGCCTGGAGGTCAGCCTGGTGGGCATGATGCCCCACGTGCTGGACCGAAACGCCCTGCCTCAGGCCGCCGAGCGCTTTGAGGAGGGGCTGCGTAGCTACGGCATCACCCTGCGCCTGGGCACCACCGTGAAGGCGGTGGAGGTGCTGAGCCCCCAGGAAGCAGAGGCGGCCGGCGCAAAGCTGCGAGTGACCTTCGCCAACGGAGACGTGGACGTGTTCGACCACATCAGCGTGTCCCACGGCATGAAGTGCAACCTGGACTTTGTCCCCGAAGGCGCGCTGGAGATGGACCGGGCGCTGGTTGTGGACCGGTTCATGCGCACCAGCGACCCCGACGTGTACGCCGCCGGCGACGTGGCCCAGGCCTTCGAGCTGATCAGCCGCTCCAAGCAGATCGTGGGCATTTGGAAGAACGCGGCGGTCCAGGGAAACGTGGCCGGCACCGCCATTGCCGCGGAGATGGCAGGGCACGCTCCTGACCAGAAGCGCGCCTTCACGGGATCCATCGCCACCAACACCATCGAGGTCATGGACCTGCTGTTCAATTCCGCCGGCACCATGATGGTGGGCCAAACCGAGCAGGTGGAGGTCCGGGAATCCCAGGGGATGCTGGTGGTGTACGTGTTCACCACCGAGGGCATGCCCGAAGGCCAGCGTCGTCTGGTGGGATTCAACCTGGTGGCCGACAAGCGCAACGGCGACCTGAGCCGCGCCTACGACACCGGAGCCATGCTGACCCTGCGCATCGAGGCCGCAGCCCGGGACTTCCTGCAGCAAGCAGGCAGGTAGGAGCGTCCCAGGCTCAGCAGCCGCAGGTGCATTTGCATCCGCGTTTTCGGGGCGAAGTCCAGCTGGGCTTCGCCCCCTTTGCTTTCAGCTTGGCCGGGATGGTGGGAGCTCGAAGCCGGAAGGCACGGGACCGTAAGGCCCTGGCGCTCCTAGAAGGCCCACACGCCGTCGCGAAACACGGGGATTTGGGTGCCGTCGGCGCGGGTACCGGTGATGCACAGGTCCTTGGTGCCGATCATGAAGTCCACGTGGGTGGCGCTTTCGTTAATGCCCTGCTCCCGCAGCTCGGCGGCGCTCATCTGGCGGCCTCCTTCGTAGCACTCCGCAAAGCCACGGCCCAGGGCAAGGTGACAGGCGGCGTTTTCGTCGAAGAGGGTGTTCAGGAACAGCACCCCCGTGCGCTGGATGGGGTTGCCGTAGGGCACCAAGGCGCATTCCCCCAGGTAGTGGGAACCCTCATCGGTGCCGATGATGGAGGTCAGCACCTCCTCCCCTTCGGCTGCCTCCCAGGAAACCGCCCGGCCCTTCTCAAAGGTTATGCGGAAGTCCCTGACCAGAGCGCCGCCATGGTTCAGGGGCATGCTGGCCACCACCGTGCCGTCCACGCGGTCGCAGTCGGGGCTGGTGTAGATTTCCTCCGTGGGCACGTTGGGGAAGAAGCGGCGGCCGGCCACGGTGGTCTCTCCCCCACCGGCCCAGATGCTCTTGGGAGTGAGCCCCACCGTCAGATCCGCACCCAGGCCGCTGGTGTAGTGCAGAGAGGTGAAGCGCTGCTGGTTGAGCCACTCGCAGCGATGGCGGAAGCTCTGGTCGTGCTCCAGCCATGCGGCATGGGGGTCATCCCCGTCCGCCCGTGCCGTACGCAGGATGGCGTCCCACAGCCGCTCCACCGCAACGTCTTCCGGCTCATTTGGGAACACCCGCTTCGCCCAAGCAGGGGACGCGCCCCCGGCGATCACCCAGACGTTGCGACCGTAGTCCATGCCCTCCCGCCAATCAGGGCACGCCGCCACCGCCGCCCTCTGGAAGGCCTGGACCTTGGCGGGATCTACCCCCGCCATGCCCAGGGGATCGCTGCTGGTTATGAACAGCAGCGCCGCTCCGCGCTTCGCCACCCCGTTCTGCAGCAGCGCCAGCCAGTCGGGAAACTCCTGGAACGCCTCCACGGGACGGGCGTTGTAGTCCATGCGCGCCACCTGCTCGTCGGTGTAGCGCACGGTCACCTTGGAGGCGCCGGCAGCATAGGCCTGCTCCACCACCAGGCGCACCAACGCTGCTTGGGTCACGTCGGCGCTGACGAAGAGCTCCTGGCCCTGCTCAAGGTTGCAGGCGGTGCGCACCAGCAGGCGCGCGTAGGCGGTCAGTTGTTCTGTGCGGGGCATAAGCGATCCTTCCCTTCAGGTACTTCCCGTGACGTTGCCAAAATCCTGACTATGATACCGCGGCGACTGGGTAAACTAAGGGCAAGGACGCGGCGAAGGCAAGGTTGCCCCGCTGCGCTCGAAAAGCAGCCTGACGGGCTCACTACACCCTGAAGGCCGCATCCGTCGTCTTCGGTCAAGGAGCCCCATGCAGAAGATCGCCCATTTCCTGGTCAAGTTCCATACCCCGGTGTTTCTGAGCTTCATGGCCATGGCCGTGGTCTGCGCCGTGCTGGCACTGCAGGTTACCGTGAACACCGACATGACCAAGTACCTGCCGGCTAACATGGAAACCCGGGTGGGCATGGACGTGATGGCCCAGGAGTTCGGCGAGTCCAACGTGATCAGCCTCATGGTCACGGTGCCCCAGGACCAGCGGCAGGACCTGGCAGATGCCCTCCAGGACTTCGACCACATTGCCGCCGTCCAATACGACCCCGCGGACCCCTATTACAATCAGGGCGAAAACGCCCTGTTCACCGTTACCGTGAACGCCAACGCCTTCGACGACTACACCACCCGTGCCATCAACCAGATGAAGGGAGCCTGCGCATCCCGCGGCTATGAGTGCTGGGTGGACGGCCAGGCCCTGGACAGCGCCACCAACAACCTGGCGCCGGTGCTGGTCATGGCGGTGATCATTGCCATGCTCATACTGTTTGCGCTGGCGTCTTCCTGGCTGGAGCCCGTCATGCTGCTGTTCACCATTGGCGTGGCGGTGATCATCAACCTGGGCACCAACATCATCTTCGGCAGCATCAGCGACGTGACCGCTGCCATCGGCGCCATTCTGCAGATGGCTCTGAGCATGGACTACCTGATCATGCTGCTGAACCGCTACCGCCGGGAGCGAGCGGGAGGAGCCGTTTCGTCCCAACTTGCCATGGAGCGCACCATCTGCGGAGGCATGACCGCCGTGGCGTCCAGTTCCCTGACCACCGTGGTGGGCCTGCTGTGCCTGGTTCCCATGAGCTTCACCATCGGAGCCGACCTGGGACTAGTGCTGGCAAAGGGCGTTGCCCTAAGCCTGATCTGCGCCTTTGCCATCCTGCCCTCCCTGGTGCTGTGGCTAGAATACTTCATGGACCTGCTGGCAAAGCCCGCTTTCAGCCCCGGAATGAAGGGACTGGCAGCGTTTTCCTACCGCGGACGCAATGTGGCCGCCGTGGCTCTGGTGATCATGGTTGCCGTGGGCTGGTGCGGCAAGGGGCTGGCCCAGCCCAGCTTCCTGACGGAGTCCAAGAACCCCGACCATCAGGTAGTGGCCCAGTCCTTCCACGTCCGGGACCAGGTGGTGGTGCTGTTCGACTCCCCCGAGGCTGCTTCAAAAGAAGGCGGCTCCACGGAAGGGACCGACCAGACCGTTCCCGCCACCACCCTGGCAGCGGATTCCCCCCAGGCGGCTGAGCTGGAGAAGAAGCTGGCTGCCGTGGACGGCGTGGCACAGACCACCTCGTACCTGTCCACGGTGGGCAAGCCCTACACCGCTTCGGAAGCGGCCCGGGAAATGGACATGGACGAAGCCCTGGTGCGCATGGTGTACTGCAAGCGCTTCTCCTACGACCCCAACACCACCCTGACCGGACGGCAGCTGGCCGACTACGTCCGAAACGACCTGGGCTCCGACTTGGGCGAACTGATGAGCGCGTCCCAACGCTCCAAGCTGGGCAGCCTGGCGGACATGATCGATGAGGACCTTTCGCCCTCCCGTTCCTACACCGCCGCCCAGGCTGAGCAGGCCCTGAGCGGCCACGCCAGCATCCACCGGGGCATGACCGACCTGTTCTACCTGGCGTACTTTGCCAACCGCCCCGCAGCGGTCCAGGGCCAGACCATGAGCACCCAGGAGCTGATCGATTACGTGGTGAACGTGCTCATGGACGATCCTGCCTTCAGCGAACGGTTCGACCAGGCCACCCGCACCCAGCTGCTGGATGCCCAGCAGGCCATTGCGGATGCCCAGGACAACTTCATGGGGCAGTCCCACGGCCGTATCATCCTGCACGTGGAGCCCGAGGCCACCTCTCCGGACATGGCCGCCCTGGTTGCCGACGTGCGCTCCATCGTTGATCGGGAGCTGGGAGCGGGCAGCTACTACCTGGTGGGCCAGGGTCCCATGGTGCAGGAAATGGCCGCCAGCTTCTCCGACGAGCTGAACTTCATCAGCCTGCTGACCATTGCGGGAATCCTGCTCATCGTGCTGCTGGCCTTCCGCAACCTGTTCATTCCCGTGCTGCTGGTGGCCCTGATCCAGGGTGCCTATTGCTGGAACATGATGCTCACCGGCTTGCTGGGAGACCCCATCTACTACATTGCCATCCTTTCGGTGCAGGCCATCCTCATGGGCGCCACCATCGATTACGCCATCCTGTACACCACCAGCTATCGGGAGGCCCGCCAGAGCCTGAACGTAAGGGAATCCGTGCTGCAAGCCTACCGCCACTCCATCCACACGGTCATGATGAGCGGCTCCATCCTGGTCTTCGTCTGCCTGGTGCTGGGTCTGACCGCGGGAGGCGTGACCGGGCAGGTGTGCCTGACCATCAGCAGCGGCGCGGCCTGTGCGGTGGTGCTGGTGCTGCTGGTGCTGCCGGGGGCCATCGCGGCCCTGGACCGCTTCGTCCGCCCCAAGGGCGCCGTGGCTGCTCGTTAGGACGATCGGGGCCTCGATTGCGGGCCAAAACGCCTGGAAAGTGCGAGCCGCGGGGCCTTGCCGGGCCAAAAGGGGCCCAGAGTGCGAACGGCAAGGGGCCCCGGGACCAAAACGGCTGGATAGTGCGAACAAAAACCTAAGCGCATCTGGCTCAGGTAATCTACCATAGCGCGGTAAGATTTCGTCCCGAAGAACCACGTCGTTCCTGACGATGCTCTGACCTGGTAAAACGCAGGCAGGCATCAGGTAGGCGAAAGGACCGGGGTGCTCGCACGGAACGAAGGAGGCCGGTTTCGCCCGAAAACGCGTTCACACTATCGGCCCGATTTGGTCCGGAGGGCCTCCGCGGTTCGCACTCTGGGGGCGTTTTGTCACCGGACCCCCTCCGCATTCGCACTCTGAGGCACTTTTGGCCCGATGACGACGCCAAACAGAGCCGCGTTCGAAACCCCGGCCGCCCAGGCAGCAGAGCACTCCCGAACGCAAATCTTTCATCCAGACTCTGATTCCTCGAAGGAAACAGCGTGCGAAGGCTTCATCCTCAAACTAACCGGCATCTCAGCCAAGTTTCGCAAGAGCCTGATCGGCAAACACAGCACAGGGGTCCTCTGGTCCAATAGACCTCCCCTTGAGAGTCATGAGCTTAGAGCGCAAACTGAACTGTTTCTTCACCTCAAGCAGTTTCGTACCAGCTAGCTCTCTTTCAAGAGAGGCTATTTCATCATCCAGGCGGCTCTTCTGCTCCTTGAGACTGGTGAGATAACACCGATATTCTGCCATGGTCCCAGGACAAATCTTCTCGACAGCTTCAATAACAGCTTCGTTTAACAGATCAGAGACTTGATTTACCGCATCAGCGCTTGCATCGACCTTCTTTTCGATCTCGGAATTATTCTCATATACGCGAATCGCCTTAATGGACTCGCGCAGCGTTTCAGCGGTCTTTCTCATTGCTTTGAGCAAGCTTATTGGAGCTGCGTCTTCGCAAACAAGATTCCACGTGTCGACAAGAACATCACTCGCGTCATCAACAAAGCATGCCTCTATTGCGATGAATTCATCCCTCATTTCCTCTATCTGAGAAGCCAACTCCCTCGAGGAGGCATGCACATGTCTTTCGTCCCCAGACACCTCATCGATAAACCCCTTCAAATCGCTCGCAACCTTGAATAGTCGATCCGTCTTCAGGCGTTTCTCCCGCTCCTCAGCGGCCTTCTTTTGCTCTTCTAGTTTTTCTACGATGGCAGAGTTTCGCAAAACTGCTCGATCCCTTTTCTCCGTGATGATATTGATGGCAATCGGAAAAGCAGTGATGGCTAGATCAAGCGGTACCGAGGTTCCTCGGTAATCGTCCTCTGCTATCGAACAAGCCGTCCTCCAGGAAGATCTCTCTGCGCCTACCTTCCTACCATCTAATCTATATACACAAGCACCCCTAAGGTAAATTGCAACAGGATGATTTGGATTCGCGTCTAACACTTTCCCGCAGGATATCTGGCAGGCATCAAACGCCTTCGTCTTATATGCATTCTTCGCATTGGAAAGAATCGCTGAAACGTCTTGACTACGTTGCTCCCCAGATTCCTGGATATACTTCGAGCCGCAGTAGTCGCAATAATAGTAATCGCCGATCTTCGTTAGCTCCTTGCTTCCGCAATTGTTGCAGGAAATTGCTTTCACGCTACCCTCCAGGTATCGAACAACAATGCGTTTCCACTTGGATAGACGCATCGTTTGAATCTTTTGTGCTTGTTTACAACAGAGTAATACAAGCACATAGTCAGAGAAGCCTTACTTCGCACTAGATTCCTTCAAATCTTATTCCCCGGACCAAGGCAAGCACAGAACGGGGCGAAAGGGCACGGGCCCTCGATTGCGGGCCAAAACGCCTGGAAAGTGCGAGCCGCGGGGCCTTGCCGGGCCAAAAGGGGCCCAGAGTGCGAACGGCCAGGGGCCCCGGACCAAAAGGGGGCCAGAGTGCGAACGGCAAGGGGTCCCGGGACCAAAACGGCTGGATAGTGCGAACAAAAACCTAAGCGCACCTGGCGCAGGTAATCTACCATAGCGCGGTAAGGTTTCGCCCCAAAGAACCACGTCGTTCCTGACGATGCTCTGACCTGGTAAAACGCAGGCAAGCATCGGGGAGGCG
This sequence comes from Eggerthellales bacterium, assembly GCA_029006935.1. Lineage (GTDB taxonomy): Bacteria > Actinomycetota > Coriobacteriia > Coriobacteriales > Eggerthellaceae > SUG1186. The sequence goes on from JAQXGX010000029.1 coordinate 11,479, forward strand.
AAAGGACCGGGGTGCTCGCACGGAACGAAGGAGGCCGGTTTCGCCCCAAAACACGTTCACACTATCGGCCCGATTTGGTCCGGAGGGCCTCCGCGGTTCTCACTCTGGGGGCGTTTTGTCACCGGACCCCCTCCGCATTCGCACTCTGAGGCACTTTTGACCCGGTGATGCCGTCCGCGATGAGGGAAGAGCAGAGCCGCATCCGGAATCCCGGCCGTTCGGGACAGTAAAACGCGCTCGAATGTGAAGACCTCGCTGACAGCAGCGCCGCTCCCGAGCACGAAGACCGCGCCGACAGCCACGCGCCAGTCCCAACGCCGAACGCAAAACCGCAACTACGCGTACCTTTTACCCCACCGTCCTGCTAGTATTGTTAGATTGGAAAACCGACCCGCCCTGTTCGCGGCACCGGCGACCCCTTTCGCCCAGAGCTGCTCC
>JAQXGX010000030.1 GCA_029006935.1 Eggerthellales bacterium
CTACGCCTTCGTTGTACTACAATCACCGCGTTTGGCAACGCTTCGGGAAGGCCCTCAGTTGATCTACTCCAACATTCTGGATGCCATGGGAAACACGCCCCTGATTCGCTTGAACAGGCTGGTCACGCCGGACATGGCTGATATTCTGGTGAAGAACGAAAGCCTGAACGTGGGCGCGTCCATTAAGACCCGCACCGCCTACCAGATGATCCTGGGCGCGGAGGAGCGGGGCGAAATCACCCCAAACACCATCATCGTTGAGCCTACCAGCGGAAATCAGGGGGTGGGCCTGGCTCTGATCGCCGCGGTGCGCGGTTACCGGGCCCGCATCATCATGCCCGACAGCGTTTCCGAGGAGCGCCGCAAGCTGGTGCGTCACTACGGAGCCGAGGTGGTGGTGGTCCACGACCGCGGCAACATCGGAGAGTGCATTGACGAGTGCATCCAGCTTGCCTACAAAATGGCGGACGAAGACCCCAACGTCTTCGTTCCCCAGCAGTTCAAGAACACGGACAACCTGAAGGCCCACCTCCTGCATACCGGCCAGGAGATCCTGCGGGACGTGGACGGTCCCATCCACGGATTCTGCAGCGGCTTCGGCACCGCGGGCACCCTGACCGGCATCGGCCAGGTGCTGCGACAGGCCAATCCCCACATCCGGATCTGGGCGGTGGAGCCGGAAAACGCCGCCATCCTCCACGGCAAGCCCGTGGGGAGCCACGTGCAGATGGGCATCGGCGACGGACTGATTCCCCAGATCATGGATCTGCAGGTGTTCGACGAAAAATGCATCGTCACCGACCAGGAAGCGCTCGAGGTCGCCCGCAGGCTGGCGGCTGAGGAGGGTCTGATGGTGGGCATTTCCTCTGGCAGCAACGTGGCGGCAGCCATGCGCCTGGCAAGGGAGCTGGGTCCGGGGCATACGGTGGTGACCCTGCTGCCCGATACCGCTGAGCGCTATTTCAGCACCGAACTCTTTGCCGGCGAATAGCTTCGCCCGGGCTCGGGGACCGTGCGGCCCCGAATTTGTTGCGCATTCTGCCCCATGGGGTACAATCGGGCGAAATCAACGCGCGAGAGGACCGCACATGACCAATCAGAATCCCACCGAGATCACCACCACCCGATCTCCCTACGCCGACCTGACCTTCGACCAGCTTCACGCCGCCTACCAGAAGGCGGGTGCGTCCCTGGGGCAGGCCTTTGAACAGGACCTGCATCTGCGCACCCCGAAGGGAGGCTTCAACCTGCTGGCCTTCCTGCTTTCGGACCAGAACGACCGGCCCCTGGTGGTGAACCGCTACACGGGGTTCAACAAGGACATCAGTATCGACGCCGAGCGTTTTCCCGGCAGTCTGGCAAAGGCTGTAGACGACCTGCTGGCCTTCCTCCATCACGAAAATCAGATTCGCTCCAAGCACTTTGAGCGGGGTTGCAACCTGCAGGTTCCCCTGAAGGTGCTGGACGAAGCGGTGGTGAACGCCGTTGCCCACAACGACTGGGTGGGCTGTGGAGCTCCGCAGGTGGACGTGTACTGCGACCGCTTCGAGATCGTGAGCTTTGGCATGGACCCGCTCACGCCCCAGGCGCCCTGCCAGCCGGTATGGCCCGAGCTCATGGCGGTGCTGGCGGACCTGGGCCTGGCGCAGGGGCGGGGAACCGGCCTTTCCCTGCTGGTGGATGAGTACGGGGAGGACGTTCTGACCACCCCGGCTTTCGGCGTGAACGTGGTGGCCCTGCCCTTTGTGCTGAACACGCTGTACTCCGGCAAGTTCGCCGCGCCCCTAATGGACGACGTGGAGCGCCTGTGCGATGTCATGGGCGATCAGCCCCGCACGGCGGAGGACCTCATGTACCTGATGCAGGAAGCGCATTTCCCCACGCTTATGGAGCGCTTCGTGGAGCCGGCTTTGGCGCGGGGCGTCGTTGTCAAGCAGGGCGAAAGCGCCGACGACCGCAAGCAGGTCTACCTGCGGGCATAGGCAAGGGTCCTGCCTGCCAGGGTGGTGCACGCTGCCTTTTGCCGTACTCGGGGCGAAGGGGTCGGAACGCTTGCGGCCTTGGGCTACCTCAGGGGATGGTGGGGGTACACCCCGTCGTCGGGGAACACCCGGGAGGCCAGCCAAGCGGTCACAAACATTATGATCACCCCCGGCATCAGGGGAAACAGAATGAAGCCGTAGTCGGCCGTGCCCATCATGCCGCAGAGCAGCGCCGTGGCGCCGCCAGGAGGATGCAGCGTGTTGGTGGCCTGCATGATCATGATGGCAAGGGTGACCGCCGCGGTCACGGTGACGGGGTTGCTGCCGAACAGATTCATTACGGTAATGGACACCAGCGCACCTACCAGGTGCCCTCCGAACAGGTTCCGTGGTTGGGCGAAAGGGGCCTTGGGCGCTGCGTAGACCAGCAGGGCGCTGGCTCCGAAGGGCGCGATGATCCACGGCTCCCCGCTCCACCAGGCAAGGCCGCACAGCAGGCCTATTCCCAAGGAGCAGCCGATGAGCGTGCTCAGCAGCTCGGCAGGGGTCACCGGCGCCAACACGTACGGTCGGGGCCTGGCAGGGTCCTGGGGCTTTGCGATGGGCGTGTTGAGCCTGTTTCTGTCCATGGTGTCTTCCGGATGCGGCTTTCATATGTGGGAAAATAGCGTCCAGGAGCATTCTATTCCTGCCGGCTTGGTGCGCGGCGGGGTATTTCGAATACGTCGGCTCGGCGGAACAGGTGCGGGCCGTAGGGGAAAGGCGGCGGTATGGCCATGGATCAGGATGAAAGCCAGGCGTTTGGTTCCGTGGAAGATCTGAAACAGTCCCAGGAGAGCGCCCAGGCGGCGTCCACGACTGACGGGGTGGGGCCCTTGGGGGCTCTGGCAGACCAGCTGTACCACCAGGAGCCGGTGCCGGACTTCGACGACGTGCTCATGGCCTATCTGGATTGGGCGGAGTCCACGGGAAAGCCCGCCTGGCCCCATCAGGAGGAAGCTCTGATGGACCTGATGGCAGGCGACCACGTGATCTTGGGCACGCCTACGGGCTCGGGCAAGTCCCTGGTGGCTCTGGGCCTGCACTTCAGGGCCCTTGCCCTGGGCGGCGGCGTCTCCTACTACACCGCGCCCATTAAAGCCCTGGTCAGCGAAAAGTTCTTCGAGCTGGTAGCTCTTCTGGGCAAGGACTACGTGGGCATGATCACCGGCGACACCGCCATCAACCCGGGTGCTCCCGTGATCTGCTGCACGGCGGAGATCCTGGCCAACCGTGCGCTGCGGGAAGGGGAGGACGCCCCCATCGGCTTCGTGGCCATGGACGAGTTCCACTACTACGCCGATCCTGACCGAGGCTGGGCCTGGCAGGTGCCGCTGCTGTGCCTGCCTCACGCCCAGTTCCTGCTCATGAGCGCCACGTTGGGAGACGTGACCGCCATCGCCCAGGCCCTGGAGGAGCGCACGGGGAAGACGGTGGACGTGATCGCCGACGCGCCCCGTCCCGTGCCCCTGAGCTTCGAGTACGTGGACACCTCCCTGGAGGGAACGGTGGAGCTTGCCCTGCGCAACGGCAAGGGGCCGCTGTACGTGGTGCACTTCGGCCAGGACGCCGCCCTGGCAAGCGCCCAGGCCCTGGCCAGCTACGGTGTGGCTGGCAAGGAGCAGCGCGAGCTCATCAAGGACGCCTGCCGCGGGACCAGCTTCAGCACCGCCTTCGGCAAGGTTCTGCAGCGCCTTCTGGGCTGCGGCGTGGGCCTGCACCACGCGGGAATGCTGCCCCGCTACCGGCTGCTGGTGGAAAAGCTGGCCCAGCAGGGCCTGCTGCCGGTGATCTGCGGCACCGACACCCTGGGCGTGGGCATCAACGTGCCCATCCACACGGTGCTCATCACCGCTCTGACCAAGTTCGACGGGCATCGCATGCGCAGGCTCAACGCCCGGGAGTTCCATCAGATCGCGGGTCGTGCCGGTCGCTCCGGCTTCGACACCGAAGGCGACGTGATCGTGCAGGCTCCCGAGCATGAGATCGAAAACGCCAAGCTGCGCCAGAAGGCGGGAAACGACCCCAAGAAGCTCAGGAAGATCAAGCTGAAGAAGCCCCGGGAGGGTACGGTGACCTGGAACGAGCAGGCCTTCCATCGGCTGGTGGAAGCGGCTCCGGAAACCCTGCGTCCCCGTATGAGGGCGTCCCATTCCATGGCCCTGGCTATGGTGGAGCAGGGAGGAAACGCCCGTCAGCGCATGCGGGACCTGATCATGGCATCGGCTCAGCCTCAGGAGGAAAAGGAGCAGCTCCTCCAGCGCACCGACCAGGTCTTCACCACGTTGGTGGATGCCGGCGTGGTGCTCATGCACGGCCCTGACGGCGCCTTCCTGGGCGCCGATCAGGTGGGCGAAGACCTTCCCCGGGACGTGTTCTTCGAGCTGGGCATGGATATTCCGGACGATTTCGCCCTGGACCAGCCCCTTTCCCCCTTCCTGCTGGCAGCGCTGGAGCTTCTTGACCCCGATGACCCGGATTACGCCCTGGATGTGATCAGCATGGCGGAGGCAACGGTGGAAGACCCCCGCCAGGTGCTGCGTGCCCAGGAGCGCAAGGAAAAGGATCGGGCCCTGGCCCAGATGAAGATGGACGGCGTGGAGTACGAGGAGCGCCTGGAGCGCTTGGAGGAGGTCACCTATCCTCAGCCCCTGAAGGAGCAGCTGGACGGTGCCTTTGCCCTGTATTGCGAAGCCGTTCCCTGGGCCGGGGACTACGAGCTGCACCCCAAGTCCGTGCTGCGGGAGATGGTGCAGATGGGGGCCACCTTCAAGGGGTACGTGGCAGCCTACGGCATTGCCCGTTCGGAGGGCACGCTCCTTCGCTATCTGTCCGACATCTACCGGGTGCTGGACCGCACCCTTCCCCTGGACAAGCGGGACGAGCGGCTGTGGGACATCATCGCCTGGCTGGGCGTGGTGGTGCGCAGTGTGGATTCCAGCCTTCTGGACGAATGGGCCGGCGTGGACTCCGAGCAGGATGGGGACGCCGCCGCGCCTCAGGCGCCGGATGCTGTGGTGCTGGATCGCCGAGGCATGACCGTGCTGGTACGCAACGCCCTGTTCCAGCGGGTGCGTCTGGCGGCCCTGCGTAAGATCGACCAGCTGGCCGAGCTGGACGGGACCTGGGGCTTTGGCGCTGCTCGGTGGGATGAGGTGCTCCAGCGCTTCTTCGCCGATCACGAAGAGCTTCTGACGGACGGTGATGCCCGCTCCACGGCGTACTTCCTGGTGGACGAAAGCCCCGAGCAGGAGCGCCATCGCTGGCTGGTGCAGCAGATTCTGCATGACAACGACGAAGACCATGACTACCGTATCGTTGCCGAGGTTGATCTGGACGCCACCCAGGACGGCGGTGAGGTGGTGTTTTCGTCCTTCAACGTGGGCACGTTCGAGGATTTGGCGGAAGCCCTTTCGTCTTAATAGGCTATACTTTTTCTGTTTTACGGAAATTCACGGAACATCCGCGTATTGCTAAGGAGCAGGGTATGGCTCAGGGAAAGAAGAAGAGCGGGATCGGCCTGGTGCTCGGGGTGTTGGTCCTGGCCGCCATCATCGGCGTGGTCTTGGGCTTTGTCTTGTTCCAGTTCCTCATGACCAGCAGCAAGGTCACCGTTGAGTACAACGCCGCCCAGAAGGTGGAGATCTCCAAGAACACGGTGATTATTCCCAAGAAGGACGAATCCAACCCCCTGGAGCTGTACACGGTCCTGCTCCATGGCGAAGGGGGAGACAGCGCTACCCTGGCGGTGACCGATGCCTTCGGATTCACCTTCGCCGATGCGGACAAGGACCTTTCCGACGGAACCTACGCCACTGCCATCAGCCTGAGCAACGGCACCACCGTGGAAGGCCCCACTCTGGTCTACAAGGCCGACTCCTTTGCCAAGACCGAGGTCAGCATCGTTCCGGCGAATTCCGGTCAGCTGGATACCGGGGTCCTGCAGGCAACGGAGGAAACCTTCGACAAGGCCACCATGTACAAGCTCTACAAGAACAAGGTCGCTTCCCTGCAGAAGCGCGTGGGCAAGGCAACCATCAAGACCAGCGATTCTGGCGCCTACATCGACGGCCTTGCCTTTGCCCAGCTGATCGACTTCGCAGGTGACGGCATCGAGGAGCTGGTGATCGCCTACTACGACAACGACTACACCGTTCCGGAAGGCGCCGGCTCCTATGCTACTGCGGACACCACCAAGGTTGGCGGACTGCGCCACTACCACCTGGGCGTGTACGAGTTCGTTCCCGGCTCCAAGAACAAGAAGGCCTCCCTGCACTGCGTGTTCAGCGGTCTGGATGCAGCCGGCAACCTCATGGGCAATGATGAGCTTGCCTACTACGCCGGCTACTGGTACGAAGGCAACGGCAGCTTCAAACTGCGGGTTTCCGAGGTCGATGGCCAGCGCTACCTGCTTGCCGGAACCGGCGCCGATGGCTTCAAGGCGTTCCTGATGGGATACAAGGCCGGCCGCTTCCAGGCGGTTACCGGCATGACCAACTCCGGGTCCACCCACTCGGTTGACGGCATGAGCCAGAGCCAGTCAACCTGCGATGATACCCAGAAGCAGTGGACCGAGGCTATCACCGACTATGTGTTCGCCGACTCCTCCTCTGAGGCTCTGAAGTCTTCCGGCAAGGCCACTATGGAAACCGTTTCCCAGACCCTTGCCACTCTGAAGGGGCAGAACGAGTCGGAAAGCCAGCAGAACAAGGAGTAATCCCAGGGTTTTACGCGGCGGGCGACTGCTGTTTTTCAGCGCGAAAGGGGACGCGGTGAGCTTCATCGTGGGAGTATGCGGAGGATCGGGCTCCGGGAAGACCACCTTGGCTAAGCAACTGCTGGAGCGCCTTCCTCAGCAGGGCGCAAGTGTCAGCCTCATCAGCTTCGATGACTACTACAAGCATACGCCGGGCATGACCCCCGAGCAGCGCGCTGCCTACAACTTCGATGAGCCCGCAGCTTTGGACGGGGATTTGCTGGCTCGGGACCTGCGGCTTCTCAAGGAAGGACGACCGGCGTTTATTCCCCAGTACGATTTCACCACCCAGTCGCGATTGCCTGAGCCCCTGATGGTGGATCCTGCGGATGTGATTCTGGTGGAGGGGATTTTGATCTATGCCGTTTCTGAAGTGCGGGAATCCCTGGATCTTTCCCTGTACGTAGATGCTCCTGCTGACGTGCGGCTGCTTCGTCGTTTTGTCCGGGACATCGAGGAGCGGGGTCACAGCCCTCGTTCTGCTGCTGCCTTGTATCTGAACACTGCTCGGGATGCTCACCAGCGCTACGTGGAGCCCCATAAGTCCATCTCTGATCTGATCGTGACCAACGTCTTCGATGAGGCCATGCTTGAGGTGCTGGTTGCGGGTATTGCTGCTCGGGCACGTGTGAGAGCATAGTCTTCCTGCCCTGGCTAGCGCGGCGGAAGGGAAGAAGAGGCGCGGATTATTCCCTTTCAGCC
>JAQXGX010000031.1 GCA_029006935.1 Eggerthellales bacterium
CCCGCCCTGACCCCCCTGGACGACTCCGCCGAGCTGCAGGCCAACGCCTTCATGGCCGATCGCTAGCCAAAAGGGCACGCGGCCACGGCGCTGCTTCGCCCGCAGTCCCGCCGCCCGACCAGCCCCGCCGCCAGCCCCCACGCCCCCAGCCCCGCCGCCCCGCCGCCGCCCCGTCGCCCGCTCCTGCGACTGCGCCGCCTCGCATCCGTAACACAACGTAACAATTTGAAACGTAGCGTTACGCGCAAGAAATGCCCCCGAAATATTACGAACGTACTTTTTCAATATGCAGATATGCAGAAACGGAAGGCTATCCCAGATAGGAGATCGTTATGAGCAACGTTCCTGAAATCTTTGGCTCCATGGTGTTCAACCAGCACGTCATGAAGGAAAGGCTCCCCAAGAACACCTTCAAGCAGCTGATGAAGACCATCGAAAAGGGCGAGCCCCTGGACCTTGAGGTCGCCAACGTGGTGGCACACGCCATGAAGGAATGGGCCATCGAAAAGGGCGCGACTCACTACACCCACTGGTTCCAGCCTCTGACCGGCATCACCTCCGAAAAGCACGACGGCTTCCTGGACCCCCAGCCCGACGGCCGCGCCATCATGAGCTTCAGCGGCAAGGAGCTCATCCAGGGCGAGCCCGACGCATCCAGCTTCCCCTCCGGCGGCCTGCGCGCCACCTTCGAAGCCCGCGGCTACACCGCCTGGGACCCCACCAGCTACGCATTCATCAAGGACGAGGTCCTGTGCATTCCCACCGCCTTCTGCAGCTACACCGGTGAGGCGCTGGACGAAAAGACCCCGCTGCTGCGCTCCATGAAGGCCATCGACGAGCAGGCTAACCGCGCCCTGGCATGTTTCGGCGAGCCCAAGCAGCGCGTGGTCACCACCGTGGGCGCCGAGCAGGAGTACTTCCTGATCAGCGAAGAGCAGTACGAGCAGCGCACCGACCTGATCCTGACCGGCCGCACCCTGTTCGGCTACTCCCCCTGCAAGGGCCAGGAGCTGGAAGAGCACTACTTCGGCGCCATCCGTCCCACCGTCAACGAGTTCATGAAGGAGCTCGACGACGAGCTGTGGGCCCTGGGCGTTTCTGCCAAGACCAAGCACAACGAAGTGGCCCCGGCCCAGCATGAGCTGGCCCCCATCTTCACCGAGGCCAACCGCGGCATCGACGAAAACCTGCTCACCATGGAGAAGATGCGCCTGCTGGCAAGCCGCCACGGCCTGGTCTGCCTGCAGCACGAAAAGCCCTTCGAAGGCATCAACGGCTCCGGCAAGCACAACAACTGGTCCATTTCCGCAGGCAACAAGAACCTGCTCGATCCCGGCGACAACCCCCAGGACAACCTGCGCTTCCTGGTGCTGCTGGCTGGCGTCATCAAGGCCGTGGACGACTACCAGGAGCTGCTGCGCATGACCGTGGCAAGCGCCGGCAACGACCATCGCCTGGGCGCCAACGAAGCTCCCCCTGCCATCATCTCCATCTTCCTGGGCGATGAGCTGGGCCAGATCGTAGACGCGCTCATCGCGGGCAAGGACTACGAAGGCGCCGCCAAGACCATGATGGACCTGGGCGTTGACGTGCTCCCCAACTTCATGAAGGACTCCACGGACCGCAACCGCACCAGCCCCTTCGCCTTCACCGGCAACAAGTTCGAGTTCCGCATGCCGGGCTCTGCCATGAACCTTTCTGACGCCAACACCGTGCTGAACACCGCCATGGCCAAGTCCCTGAAGGACTTCGCCGACGCCATGGAGGGTCTTGAGGGCGAAACGTTCCAGGAAGCAGCCTTCGCCTGGGTGAAGCAGACCCTGTCCGATCACCAGCGCATCATCTTCAACGGCAACGGCTACTCCGAGGAATGGGAGCAGGAAGCTGCCCGTCGCGGCCTGGCCAACAACAAGAACACCGCCGATGCCCTGCCCTGCTTCATCGACCCCAAGAACATTGCCCTGTTCGAAGAGTTCGGCGTCCTTTCCGAAGCCGAGGTACGCTCCCGCTACGAGGTGAAGCTGGAAAAGTACTGCAAGCTCATCAACATTGAAGCCCGCACCATGCGCCGCATGCTGCGCCGCCAGTACCTGCCGGCCATCAGCGCCTACGCCGCCAAGATCGCCGACCACATCACCTCCATCAAGACGGCAATGCCCACCCTGAGCACCCAAACCCAGGAAGAGCATCTGGTCCGCATCCAGCAGGGCCTGGACGCCGCCAAGAAGGCCTACGACGCACTGGCCACCAAGCACAAGGAGATCGTGGAGATCGAGGACGCACAGGAAATGGCCAACGCCTACGCTCACGAGCTCATCCCCATCATGGAGACCGCTCGCTACGAGGTCGACCAGCTGGAGATCCTGATCCCCAGTACTGACTGGCCGGTTCCTTCCTACAACAAGATCCTGTTCTACGCCTAGATCAATCCTAGGGCGAAAGGGGGGCGCAGCCGCGTCCCCCTTTCGGCATGACCTTCCGAAAGGGACCTACCATGAACTTCACTAAAATGCACGGCCTTGGCAACGACTACCTGTACCTGTACGTCGACCAGGTGCCGGAAAACATAGAGGAGCTGTCCATCCGCTACTCGGAGCGCCACTTCGGAGCCGGTGCTGACGGCATCATCTGCATCCTGCCCAGCACGGTGGCCGACTTCCAGATGCGCATCTTCAACGCCGACGGATCCGAGGCCATGATGTGCGGCAACGGCATCCGCTGCGTGGGCAAGTACGTGTACGACCGCGGCCATACCAACAAGACCGACCTGACCGTGGAGACTAAAAGCGGCATCAAGCACCTGCACCTGACCTTGGAAGATGGACAGGTTTCCCTGGTCAGCGTGGACATGGGCACCGTCAAGGTAGAGGAGCCCCGGGACGTTTCGGTGGCCTGCGGCTACTTCTACGACGAGGTGATCAACGCCTTCTGCGCCTCCCGCAACGGCGCCGAGCCCATTCCCGTGTTCCCCGTGGACATGGGCAACCCCCATGCGGTCATTCTGGTGCGCGATGCCCAGGAAGCCCCCGTGGAGGCCGTGGGCAGCGCCTTGGAGCAGTCCCCCGCCTTCCCCGGCGGCGTGAACGTTGAGTTCGTCCAGGTCATTTCCAAGACCCAGATCCGCATGCGCGTGTGGGAGCGCGGCAGCGGCGTGACCATGGCCTGCGGAACCGGCTCCTGCGCCAGCGTGGCGGCGGCCATTGCCGCCCGCCTGTGCCAGCGGGACGTGCCGGTGACCGTGCACCTGGACGGTGGCGACCTGATCGTGAGCGTGGACTACCAGAACAACGTGACCATGACCGGTCCGGCCGCCTTCGTATACGACGGCACCACCATCGACTAAACAGGACGGGGCAGGAGGCTGTCCTCGGGCTTCCCCGAGAGCTGCCTTCTGCCCTGAAAAGCGTTACGGCCCGAACGGGCACTACCACAGAAAGAAGGTCCCATGGCTTCCATGAACCACCACTACACCGAACTGCAGGACTCCTACCTGTTCCGCACCATCGACGCGAAGGTTGCCGACTTCCGCGCCGCCCATCCTGACGCCGACCTGCTGAAGCTGGGCATAGGCGACGTGACCCTGCCCCTTCCCCCGGCAGTCATCCAGGCCCTGCACCAGGCCGTGGACGACCAGGCCGTGAAGGAAACCTTCGAAGGCTACCAGGCAGAGGTGGGCGCGCCCTTCTTCCGCCAGGCAGTGCAGGACTACTACGCCCGCAACGGCGTTGAGCTTGAGCAGGCCGAGATCTTCGTTTCCAGCGGCGCCAAGGACGACCTGGCCGACCTGCTGGACATATTCAGCCGCGGCATGACCGCCCTGGTCCTGGAGCCGGCCTACCCCGCGTATGTGGACGCCAACGTGATCTCCGGCAACAAGCTGGTCCACCTGCCCTCTTCCGCGGACGAAGACTTTGCCCCCTACCCCGATCCGACGATTGACGCGGACATCGTGTACCTGTGCTCCCCCAACAACCCCACCGGCGCCACCTACACCATCGAAAAGCTGCAGGCCTGGGTTGAGTGGGCCCGCCAAAAGCAGGCGGTCATCGTGTTCGACGCCGCCTACGAGTCCTTCATCAAGGATCCGTCCATCCCCCACTCCATCTACGCCATCGAAGGCGCCAAGGAATGCGCCATCGAGGTGTGCTCCCTGAGCAAGACCGCCGGCTTCACCGGCACCCGCGCGGGCTACACCGTGGTCCCCAAGGCGCTGGTCAGGGAAGGCCTGGAGCTGAACGCCCTGTGGGTGCGCAACCGCACCACCAAGACCAACGGCATCTCATACGTTCTGCAGAAGGCTGCGGCCGCGGCCCTTTCCCCGGAAGGACAGGCCCAGTGCGCCGCCAACGTGGCCGTGTACCAGGAAAACGCCCGGGTGCTCATGGAGGCCCTGGACGGCGCGGGCGTGTGGTACAGCGGCGGCAAGAACGCTCCCTACGTGTGGATGCGCTGCCCCGGCGGCCTGACCAGCTGGGAGTTCTTCGACAAGCTGCTCGAGGAAGAGCAGGTGGTGGGCACTCCGGGCAGCGGCTTCGGCCAGTGTGGCGAAGGCTACTTCCGCCTGACCGCCTTCAACACCCCGGAAAACACCCGCGAAGCTGCGAAGCGCCTGGCCCAGCTGTGCTCTCGCCTTGCCTAGGAAGGATTCGGCATGCAATCGCTTCATGAGGAATGCGGCGTCTTCGGCATGTACGTGCCCCAGGAGGCGCCCCTTTCCACCTACGTGTACGCCGGCCTGACCGCCCTGCAGCACAGGGGCCAGGAGTCCTGCGGCATGGTGGTGAACCGCGGCGGGCTGTTTTCGGTCCACAAGGGAATCGGCCTGGTCAACGACGTGTTCCCGCCCCAAATCCTGGAGCAGCTGGGCTCCGGCAGCATCGCCATCGGCCACGCCCGCTACGGCACCACCGGCGGCAACGAGATGTGCAACGTCCAGCCCATCGTGGTGAACCACCTGAAGGGCCACACCGCCCTGGCCCACAACGGCAACCTGACCAACGCCCTGGAGCTGCGCACCGAGCTGGAAAGGGACGGCGCCATCTTCCACACCACCGCCGACACCGAGGTGATCTCCTACCTGATCACCCGGGAGCGGCTGACCGCCCCGTCCATGGCCGATGCTGCCTGCAACGTCATGGACCGCATCAAGGGCGCCTACTCCCTGGTCATGATGAGCCCCACCAAGCTGGTGGCCCTGAGGGACGAGCGCGGTTTTCGTCCCCTTTGCTACGGCACCCTTCCCGGCGGAGGCTATGCGGTGGCATCGGAAAGCTGCGCCCTGGATGCCGTGGGCGCCACCTACGTGCGCGAGGTGGAGCCGGGCGAGATCCTGGTCTTTGACAAGACCGGCATCCGCAGCATCACCGACCACTGCAACAAGAAGCCCCGCTCCCTGTGCGTGTTCGAGGCTGTGTACTTCGCCCGACCCGACTCCGTGCTGGACGGCGTCACCGTGCACCAGGCCCGGGTGCGCGCCGGCGAGCTGCTGGCCCAGGAGTGCCCCGCCGAAGCGGACGTGGTGGTGGGCGTTCCCGACTCCGGCCTGGATGCGGCGCTGGGCTTTTCCCGGGCATCCGGCATTCCCTACGAGATCGGCTTCGTGAAAAACAAGTACATTGCCCGCACCTTCATCGTGCCCGGGCAGAACAACCGCGAGCACAAGGTCAGCCTGAAGCTGAATCCCGTGGTCAGCTCCGTGGCGGGCAAGCGGGTGGTGCTGGTGGACGACTCCATTGTGCGCGGCACCACCAGCAAGCGCATCGTGCGCATGCTGCGGGAGGCCGGGGCCACCGAAATCCACCTGCGCAGCTCGGCGCCGGCGTTTCTGAACCCCTGCTACTACGGGACCGACGTGGATTCCCGGGAAAACCTGATCGCGGTGGATCGCACCAACCAGGAGATCGCCCAGATCATAGGCGCGGACAGCGTGGGCTACCTGAGCGTGGATTCCGTGCAGCGGCTCATGGGCAACGACCCTAGCAAGGGCTACTGCACCGCCTGCTTCGGGGGCAAATACCCCACCGAGCCGCCGGCGGACACCCGCAAGTACCGCTTCACCAGCGCCATCACCGTGTAGCGTCCCCGTGCGGTGTTGCGCGAAACATTCCCGCAACACCGCACTAACAAATGCGAAATAGACCGCTAACACGAGCGTAAATGCTTCTCCATAAACTGTAAGCAAAGAGTAAAAAGGAGCAGTCTATGGAAGAACAGACGTTATACAGCCCGGCGTTCGAGCATGACGCCTGCGGAATCGGCGGCGTTGTGCAGATCAAGGGCATCCGCAGCCACGCCTGCGTGGAAGACGCCCTGAGCATAGTGGAAAAGCTGGAGCACCGCGCCGGCAAGGACGCCAGCGGCCAGACCGGCGACGGCGTGGGCATCATCATCCAGGTCCCCACCCTCTTCCTGAACCAGGTCGTGGTGGAGGAAGGTCTCATGGAACCCGCCGACCAGCCCCTGGGAGATTACGGGGACGTGGGCGTGGGCATGTTCTTCTTCCCCCAGGACCTGCGCAAACGTCAGCTGCTCATGCACAAGCTGGAATCCATCTGCGCACGGCGCAACGTGCCCTTTGCCACCTGGCGCCCCGTGCCCATCAACCCCGGCACCCTGGGTCAGAAGGCCCTGGACTGCATGCCCAGCATCTGGCAGGCCCTGGTCACCCGTCCCAAGAACGTGGAGCCCGGGCTGGACTTCGACCGGGTGCTGTACCTGATCCGCCGCGAGTTCGAGCAATCCGCCCAGGACTGCTACGTGGCCTCCTTTTCCAGCCGGACCGTGGTCTACAAGGGCATGTTCCTGGTGGGGCAGCTGCGCCAGTTCTACCTGGACCTGCAGGATCCTCGGTGCGAAAGCGCCATCGCCTTGGTCCACAGCCGCTTTTCCACCAACACCAACCCCAGCTGGGAGCGCGCGCATCCCAACCGCGTGCTGCTCCACAACGGCGAAATCAACACCATCCGCGGCAACCTTGACCGCATGAACGCCCGAGAAGAGACCATGAGCTCCCCCGTGTTCGAAAACGACATGGAATGCGTCATGCCCGTGATCTCCGCGGAAGGCTCCGACAGTGCCATGCTGGACAACTCCCTGGAGTTCCTCATGTACAGCGGCGTGGAGCTGCCCAAGGCCGTCATGATGCTGGTGCCCGAGCCCTGGAGCAAGAACACCAACATATCCACCGCCCGCCGCAACATGTTCCACTACTACGCCACCATGATGGAGCCCTGGGACGGCCCGGCCGCGCTGCTGTTCACCGACGGCCAGATCATGGGCGCCGCCCTGGACCGCAACGGTCTGCGTCCCGCCCGCTACTACCTCACCGACGACGACCGCCTGATCCTTTCCTCGGAAGTCGGCGTGCTGGACATTCCCGACAGCAAGATCGTGGCCAAGTCCCGCCTGGAGCCCGGCCGCATGCTGGTGGTGGACACCGTCAAGGGCGTGCTCATGGATGACGAAACGATCAAGGAGCGCTACGCCGCCGAGCATCCCTACGGAGAGTGGCTGGACTGCCAGCTCATCAAGCTCAACGAGCTCCCCGAGCCGAAGAAGGCCCTTTCCCACTTCGACCGTGACCAGCTGCTGCGCCTGTGCCGCGCCTTCGGCTACTCCTACGAGGACGTGTACTCGGTGCTGCTCCCCATGGCCCGCACGGGCGCCGAGCCCACCGCCGCCATGGGCATCGACACCCCCCTGGCGGTGCTCGACCAAGCGGAGCGGCCCCTGTTCGACTACTTCAAGCAGATGTTCGCCCAGGTCACCAACCCGCCCATTGACTCCACCCGCGAGTCCATCGTCACCGACACCACCGTGTACGTAGGCAGCGACGGCAACCTGCTGGAAGATCGGGCCGAAAACTGCCACCTGCTGCAGATCGATTCCCCCATTCTGACCGAGCTGGAGCTGGAAAAGATCAAGGCCCTGGACCTACCGAACCTGAAATCCCAGGTCATCAGCCTGCTCTACTATGAGAACACCCCGCTTTCCGCCGTGCTGGACCGCCTGTTCCTAAATATTGAGAAGGCCTACCACAACGGCGCCAACGTGATCATTCTGAGCGACCGCGGAGTGGACGAAAGCCACCTGCCCATTCCCTCCCTGCTGGCCGTTTCCGCGGTGGAGCAGTACCTGGTGCGCACCAAGAAGCGCACCGCCATCTCCGTGGTTCTGGAAAGCGCCGAACCCACCTGCGTGCACCATTTCGCCACGCTGCTGGGCTACGGCGCCCGGGCGGTGTGCCCCTACCTGGCCCACCAGTGCATCCGCCAGCTCACCCAGCGGGGAGCCCTGGACCGCGACCCCTACGTGGCCATTGCCGACTACAACCGCGCGGTGCTCACCGGCGTGGTCAAGGTTTCCGCCAAGATGGGCATCTCGGCCCTGCAGTCCTACCAGAGCGCCCAGATCTTCGAGATCCTGGGCCTGCGCCAGGACGTGGTGGACCAGTACTTCACCAACACCGCCAGCCGCATAGGCGGCATTGGCCTAGAGCACCTGGAGCAGCTGGTGGCCAAGCGCCACGCCGCCGCCTTCGACCCCCTGGGCCTGACCGAGGACCTGGCCCTTCCCACCGCCGGCGACCACAAGATGAGCAACGCCCCCGGTGCCCAGGACCACATGATCAACCCGCTGACCATCCGCCTTCTGCAGCATGCGGCCCAGACCGGCGACTACCAGGCCTTCAAGCAGTACTCCGCCCTGGTGGACGACGACGTGCGGCCCCACACCCTGCGCGGCCTGCTCTCCTTCAACACCCAGGGCTGCCAGCCCATCGACGTGGACCAGGTGGAGCCGGCCGAAAGCATCGTGAAGCGCTTCAAGACCGGTGCCATGAGCTACGGCAGCATATCCCAGGAAGCCCACGAATGCCTGGCCCAGGCCATGAACCACCTGGGAGGCAAGAGCAACTCCGGTGAAGGCGGCGAAGATCCCGCCCGCCTGGGCACGCCGCGCGGAAGCGCCATCAAGCAGGTGGCGTCGGGCCGCTTCGGCGTGACCAGCGAGTACCTGGTCAGCGCCGAGGAAATCCAGATCAAGATGGCCCAGGGCGCCAAGCCCGGCGAAGGCGGCCACCTGCCCGGCGGCAAGGTGTGGCCCTGGATCGCCAAGACCCGCTACTCCACCCCGGGCGTGAGCCTGATCTCTCCCCCGCCCCACCACGACATCTACTCCATCGAAGACCTTGCCGAGCTGATCTACGACCTGAAGAACGCCAACAAGAACGCC
>JAQXGX010000032.1 GCA_029006935.1 Eggerthellales bacterium
GAAGCCGTCCTCGGTCTTCTCCATAACCGCCAGGCGCTCCAGCGCCTGGGGCGTCTGGGAGGCGCTTACCAAATATACCAGGGCGGACTTCTTTCCCCTGCCCACGCGTCCCCGCAGCTGATGCAGCTGGGACAGGCCGAAGCGGTCCGCATCCTCAACGATCATGACCGTGGCGTTGGGAACGTCCACCCCCACCTCGATGACGGTGGTGGAGACCAGCACCTGGACCTTGTTCTGGCGAAACTCCTCCATGACCCGGGCCTTCTCCTGCGCGGACATGCGCCCGTGCATCAGCTCCACCCGATAGTCCGCAAACACCTTCTCCTGCAGGAAGCGCGCCTCCTTCACCGCGGCCGACACGTTCCCCTCCTCCAGGTCGTCGTCGGACTCGATGCTGATGGCGGCATAGGCGTACTCTTCGTCCCCCTCCGGGGCCGCTCCCGCCTTGGCGTCCCGCTGCCGGCTGTCAAGGCCCACCAGGGGGCAGACCACGTAGACCTGCTCTCCTCGCTCCAGGGCCTGCCGCGCTCCGTCATAGGCAATCCCCTTGTTGCTCCGAGGCACCACCTGGGTGGTGCGCTGGGCCGCATGGGGCTTCTGCACCAGGTAGGAAAGGCTCAGGTTGCCGTAGAGCGCCAGCGCAAGGGAGCGGGGAATGGGCGTTGCGGTCAGGTACAGGGCATCCACCGCCTGCCCCTTGGCCAGCAGCCGGGCGCGCTGATCCACGCCAAAGCGCTGCTGCTCGTCCACTATGACCAGGGAGCAGTCCTTGGGCCGCACGTCGTCTTCCAGCAGCGCGTGAGTGCCGAACAGCACGTCAGTCACCCCCGTTGCCAGGCGCCCCAGGACTCCCTCCCGCTCGTCGGCAGAAGTGGAGCCGGTCAGACAGTCCCAGGTGATGCCCGCCTGATCGAACAGGGGGCCCAGCCCCTTGGCGTGCTGACGAGCCAGCACCTCCGTGGGCGCCATGAACAGCACCTGGGTGCCGGTCTGGCTTGCGGCGGCGCAGGCGAAGGCGGCCACCATGGTCTTGCCGGTGCCCACGTCTCCCAGCACCAGGTGGTTTGCGCAGGCTGGGCTGGCCATAAGGGAGAGCACGTCGTCCTTTGCCCGAGCCTGGTCCTCGGTCAGGGCAAAGGGCACCGCCTCCGCGAAGGCGCGCATGCGCGGACCCTCCACCTCATGGACCCGGGGCTTAAGCCCCCGGGAGCGACGAGCGCTTTCGTCCGCCAGCTTCAGCTGCAACAGCAGCAGCTCCTCGTAGGCAAGGCGGCGGCGGGCCTGCTGCATTTCCTCCATGGAAGCGGGAAAGTGGATGGCTTCCCAGGCGCGGCCCCGGCTCATGAGCCGGTACCTGGTGCGCAGCTCAACGGGAAGAGGGTCCTGCTGGCCGCGGACCAGCAGCAGGGCGTTCTCCACGATGCGCCGCATCCAGGCGGCAGACACCTTTTCACAGGCAGGATGAACCGGGATCACCTTTCCCCCGGAAAGGCCGCCCTCCCCTTCCTCGGCCTCCAGGAAGGGATTGGTCATGCGCTTGAAGCCGTAGTCGAACTCCACCTTCCCCGCCACCGTGACCCGCATGCCCGGCTTCAGGGAGTCCATGAGCCAGGGCTGTCGAAAGCAGGTGACCATGAGGGTGCCGGTGCCGTCCACCAAGGTTATCTCAACCAGGGAAAGACGCGGCTTGGGCTTCTTCAGCTTGATGGCGTGGACCGCTGCCTGGACGGTGCACAGGGAGCCGATGGCGGCCTGCGCCACCGTCTGGCAGGAGGTCAGGTCTATGTAGCGGCGGGGGTAATGGCACAGCAGGTCCCGAACGCTGCGAATGCCCAGACCGGCCAGGGCCTTGGCTCGAGCGGGGCTCACCTGCTTCACCTCGGTAACGGGCCTGTCAAGAAGCAACGTGGCCGACAGGCGATCGGCAGGCTCCCGCTTGCGCGTGGAATCACCTTCCGTTCGCTTGCCGGCCATGGCTTCGCCTAGTAAATTGGGGCAGCAACGCTGCTATTCCACGGACATGACGATGGGATACAGCGGCTGCTCGCCACGATGGGCGTCCACCTCAAGGTCCTCGTACTCCTCCTCGATTCGCTCCACCAGGGCATCGAAGCGGTCGTCGTCCATATCCTCTCCTGCAAGCAGGGTCAGGGTGTCGGCGTCCTCCGCCTCCATGACCTCCAGCAGCTGCATGACCACGTCCTCCACGGTCTGCCCCACGGACTCGATGGAGCCGTTGGCGATGCCGATCACGTCGCCGTTGTGGATGGGGTTGTCGTGGGCGTCCTTGGAGTCCTTGATGGCAGTGGTGACCTCGCCGGTGACCACATCGGCGAAGGCGTCCGTCATGGCCTCCACGTTCTCCTCCAGGCTGGCGGATTCGTTGAATCCGAACAGGGCGCTGAAGGCAGCGGGAACGCTCTTGGTGGGAACCACGCCCACCGGAATCTCGGCAAGCTCAGCGGCACTCTGGGCAGCCATGATGATGTTGGAGTTGTTGGGGAGGATGATCACGCTTTCGGCGTTGACCTGCTCCACCGCGTCCAGCAGGTCCTTGGTGGAGGGGTTCATGGTCTGTCCGCCGGAAACCACCACGTCCACGCCCAGGCTGCGCAGGATCTTGGCGTTGCCCTCGCCCGCGGCAACGGCCACGAAGCCCAGGGGCTTCTTGGGCTGGTCAGCCTGCTCGGCTGCCAGCTTGTCGTTGCGCTCCTCGGACTGAAGCTTCATGTTGTGGATGAACACCTCGAAGATCTGGCCCCGCTCAAGGAAGTACTCCAGCACCAGGTTGGGGGTGTTGGAATGCACGTGGACCTTGAACTTGGGAGTGGAGCCCACGCACAGCTCGCAGTCGCCCATGGTCGCCAGGAAGTTCAGCGCTTCCTCGGGATCCAGGGTCTGGGACTCCACCAGGAACTCGTTGCAGTAGGTGTACTTGGAGCCCTCCCAGTCGTTGATCTGCTCGATCTCCACCTTGGGAGCGGCGGTGTAGGCTGCCGCCACGTCATCGGCCACGATCTGCTTGCCCGTCAGGGCGGCGACGAAGGCGTCCAGCAGGATGGCCAGGCCAAAGCCGCCGGCATCCACCACGTTGTTCTCCTTCAGGACGGGCAGGAACTCCGGGGTACGGTGAACGGACTCGTAGGCCTGGGCCACGATGTACTCCATGGCCTCCTCGGTGCCCATCTTCTTCTTACGGGCGTGCTTCGCGGCCGCGGCGGAGTCCTCCAGCACCGTCAGGATGGTGCCCTTCACCGGCTTGCGCACCGCCTGGAACGCCACGGTCTGGGCGCGGACGAAGGCATCGGCAATGGTATGGGTGTTCAGCTCGTCGGCGTCCGCTGCGCCCTCGCACAGGCCGCGCAGGATCTGGGAGGTGATCACGCCTGAGTTTCCACGGGCACCCATGAGCGCGCCAGTGGTGATGGCCTTGCGCCTGGCGGCCCCATCAGCGCCCGCTGGCAGCTTCATGACGGTCTGCACCACGGACTCAAGGGTCAGGGACATGTTGGTTCCGGTGTCACCGTCGGGGACGGGGAACACGTTGAGCCTGTTCACTTCCTCCTTGCGTTCGGAAAGCACCGCGCTGGCAGCGGCAATCGCGTTGATGACGTCGAGCGGAGAGTATTCGGACATATTCACTTCCTTCTAGCGGACCTTGATGCCCTGGACGTGCACGTCCACGCCGTCTAGGGGTACGCAGGCATAGTTCTTCAGGGCAAAAGACACCGCATCCACCAGGTTCTGGGACACGGCATTGATATTGGTACCGTATTCGATGACCACGTACAGGTCCACGTGGACGCCGTTCTCGGTGTTGTTCAGCACAATGCCGCGACGAAGGCGAGAAGCGGGCAGGATCTTGGCGATGCCGTCTGCGGCGGTGGGGGCGGTCATGCCCACGACGCCGTAGCATTCCAGGGCGGCATTGCCCACCAGATCGGCCAGGACATCATTGGCAACGTGGAGGTTGCCCGGGATGGCGTTGCTCATTTCGTTCCTTTCCTTGCAGCTTTTTCGGGCCATAATAGCTTGATTTGCAAAGTATAGCGTATGATGACCCTTGCGTCAGAGTTGGCTGGGCAAAGGTTCTTCTTTTTCCTTGTGCAGTGTAATTCTTATGTGTTATAGTGTTAAGGCTTTTTTGAGCCACGTTTGTAATCGATAAGTACATGGAGTTGATAGAGATGTCCAAGGTTTGCGAAATCTGCGGTAAGCACCCTGTTGCTGGTCGTAACGTCAGCCACTCTCACCGCGTAACCAATCGTGTCTATCGCCCGAACATCCAGAAGATCACCATCAATGACAATGGTCATGTTCGCAAGGCGAATGTCTGCACTCAGTGCATGAAGTCCGGCAAGGTCGTCCGCGCTTAATAGCCGCACCTTCCATCTTCGAGTTGAGAGACCCCCGCTGGGGGTCTTTTCGCATTTGCACACGTTCGATCGGGAGACCACATGCACCGAAAACTCACCATGGCTGTGGCATGCCTTGTTACAGCATCCCTGATCACCGCCTCCCTGCCCGTTACCGCCCTGGCCGCGTCCCTGCGCGCCACCGCGGAGACCAGCAGTTTCGACTCTAACTACCGGTCCAGCTCCGAGCAGGTGAAGGTCACCACCAGCGGGACCACCCTTACGGTTTCCTACCGATCCGCCCTGAGGGGCGTGAAGTACCGGGTAGGTCTGCGTCGGGTGGGCACCAGCGCCAGCTGGCAGACCAAGAAGGACCTGGTGGCCTCCAACCAGGGCTTCACCGTGAAGCTGAGCTGCGCCAAGCAGTCCGCCGGCACCTTCTACCTGGTGATTGCCCGAGCCGCCAACTCTTCCCAAGCCAAGGGCTGGGAGTACATCGGCGGGTCCCACGGCTACGCCTTCATCGGCATTCCCGTCAAGGTGTCAAAGGGCAGGCCCAAGGTGGTGAAGTATCCCACCATCATCAGCCAGAACAAGGAAAAGCGAGCCGCCTCCGCCAAGAAGGGGACCAAGCGCTACGTTTCCACGTCGGCAAAGGCCCTTTCGGACATGACCTGGGTCTTCAACGGATACGACGCCAACCTGCCCTCGGAACCCACCCGCAGGTCCTACTTCAAGGCCGTTTCCAAGGACGTGGTGGGCAGCACCACCAATCCCTACATGAAGATGCGCAAGATCTACTGCTACGTGGCGGGAAACTTCTACTACGACACCCTGGCCTTTGCCAACCACTCCCGCCAGCACATCAATCCCTACCTGAACCTGAAGAAGTACCGCGGGAACCTGTCCTCCTCAAACAGCCGGAAGACCTCGGGAAAGCGGGCGCGGGTGGCCACCACCTGCATCGGATACGCATCCATGCTCATCGCCCTTGCGCGGGCCCAGGGCATCCCGGCAAAGCTGGTCTACGGCCATGCCCTGACCTCCCCCTGGAACACCTGGTCCACGGAAAGCAGCATCAACACCCAGGATCACTGGTGGGCGGAAGTGTATCTGGACGGACGTTGGATGATCATGGACCCCACCCGGGGAACCAACGCCAAGTGGAACCGCAGCACCAACACCTGGGAGAAGAAGGCCGCAGGAACGCTGCTGACCTACAACTACTTCGACCCCGGCCTGACCTTCTTCAGCAACACCCACCGCATCTTCGGCTACTACAGCTAGCCCTTGCCAACAGCAGGCAGCTCCCTGGAGCAGCCGCAGCAGCCCCAGAAGCAGCAACGTGCCCCGGGACCTCCCGTTGCAGGGATTTCCCGGGGCACTGGTCTATATAAGGGAAGGGGCGAAAGGGCTACAGGACCACCAGCAGGCGCTTGCAGTGGGGACACCTTGCCAAGGGCGCCTGGGAGCGAAGCTCCACCATGCGGGAGTCCTGGATGGGCTGGCGGCACACCCCGCAGCGATCCCCGGAAAGCACGCCTATGCCCACGCCGGCGTTGGCCTGGGCGGTCTTTCGGAAAAGGGCAAGGAGGTCGGGATCGAGCTGGGCTTGGGTTTCGCCCCGCTCAGCCTCAAGGCGCGCCATCTGCTGCTGCAGATCCACGCCGTCCTTGCGGAAGGACTCGATAGCCGCCGCCTCCTGCTGGTTGAGCTTCTCGGAAGCCGCTGCGACCTGGCGGGCCACCGCCAGCACCTTCTCCAGGGACTGGTTTGCCACCTCAAGGTCCGCCATCAGCTGCTCGCGACGGGCGGACTGCCCCTTCATCTCCTTGGTCTGGGCCTCCAGGCTGCGGTAGTCCCCCTTACCCTGGTCGATGGACATCTGAAGGGAGGCCAGCTTGGTGCCCAGCCGCTCGTCTTCGTCCTCGATGGCGGCGATCTTCTTTTCCGCCTGCTCCCTCATGGCCAGCACCTGCTGGGCCTTTGCGGCGATCTGCTCCTTCTTCTGGCGGATCTGCAGGATCTGAGCACGTTGGGGCAGCTCATCGAAGCGCTTCTTGGCCTGCAGGTACGCAAGGTCGATCTGCTGCAGGGAAAGCAGCAGGTTCAGCTGATCTGATGGTGCATCCATGTTCGCTCCTGTTCTTCGATCCTCTACGACCAGCACGTCCAGTTGACGCTCTGGTCTACTACCACGATGCGGTCCTTCGGAACCCCCGCCTGCTCCACGGCTACGCGAAGCAGTTCCACGAAGGGCAGCTCGCTCACGTCATGTCCCAGCTCTACGATGGCCAGGCCCCCGTGAAGCAGGTCCAGGCTCTCATGGTACTTCAATTCTCCGCAGATGAGGCAGTCCACGCCCGCTTTCAGGCAGTCCCGGGCAACCGATCCCGCAGAGCCGGTGGCGCATGCCACAAAAGACAGGGGCAGATCGGACCTTCCCCACACCCGAGGCGCCCGGCCGAGCTCCTTTTCGCAGACTCGGGCCAGCTTCTCCAAGGTCATGCCCCGGGGCGCTTGGCACACATGGCCGTAGCCCTTCTGAGGACGCCCGGGCAGAGGCTGCAGCAGCCCCGTGAGCTCCAGGCCCAGCTTTTCGGGAAGCACCTTCTGGGCAGAAGGGCTCACGTCCAAGGCGGTGTGGAAGCTCATGAGGGCAACCCCCGAGCGCACCGCCTCCCATACCACCGTTCCCGGGCCAACGGCAAAAGGCGCCGGCTTCACCTTGGAAGGGGGCGAAATGTAGGTGGGGTGATGGGTGACCAGCACCGATGCCCCCGCATCTGCCGCCTGGCGCACCGCCTCCGCCGTTTGGTCCAGAGCCACGGCAACCCCCGTGACCGCAGCGTTCGGATCCCCCACCGTAATGCCGGTGAAGTCCCAGTCTTCCGCATCCTCAGCGGGGAAGCGCTCCAGCAGAAGCCGTTCCAATATGCCCACGTTCATGCTCTAGCCCTCCAGATCGATTGATCGACGATCGCCCCCCGGCAGGGGAACGCTGACCTGGCGATATCCCGCCTGATACAGGTACGCATAGGCCTGGGTGATGTGCCGGGCCACGTTTTCGGAGCAGTGGGCGTCGGTGCCCACGGTGCAGGGAACCCCCGCGTGGGCAAACTGAGCCAGCAGCTCGGGAGCGGGGAACATCTGCTTGCAGGGGTACAGGGTGCCGGAAGTGTTCACCTCTACCATGCGTCCCCCCGCCGCTGCAGCCTCAGCCGCCTGACGGTACAGGGGCTCCACGTTGAAGCTGGGATACAGGCCGTGCTTCTTCACCAGGTCCGGGTGGGACATGATGGTATAGGGGCCCTTGCCGGCGGCAGCTTCACACCAAACCTCGAAGTAGCGGCGCCAGATGGCATCCACCGCCTCCTGGTCCTTCCATGCATCCAGAACCTTCCTGCTGTACATGGGCCAGCCGTCCAGGTAGTGGACCGATCCCAGCAGATAGTCGAAGGGGGCAAGGTCCTGGTCGGTGATCTGGCGATCTTCCGTCGAGCCCAGGTAGTCCATCTCCATGCCGGCAAGAAGGGTGATCTGGGGGAACTGCTCCCGGGCCGAGCGAATATCGGCCAGATAGCGCTCCACGTTGCTTTGCAGCATGCCCACCCAGTGGGTGGGGTCGATGGCGTCCGAAAGCCAGTTGTGCTCGGTAATGCCCAGGGTGGTCAGCCCCGCGTCCACCGCGGCCTGCACCAGTTCCTGGACCGTTCCCCTGCCGTGGGCCACGTAGCCCGTGTGACTGTGCAAGTTGACAAGCTCCACTTGATCACTTTCCCTTCACGCAACGCTCAAGAGCGTCGCAGAAGGCGCCCAGATCTTGCTCGGTCGTATACTTGCCCATGGAAACCCGCAGGGCACCTCGGGCGGCATCCCCGCTCACCCCCATGGAGGTGAGTACGTGACTAGGCTCCAGGGAGCTGGAGGAGCAGGCCGAGCCACCCGAAACGCCGAAGCCCCGGGCGTCCAGGCGCAGGATCAGCGTTTCGCTCTCCATGCCCTTCACCAGCACGTGCACGATGTTGGGCAGGTAGTCGGTGCTTCCCGGCGCAACCTCCACGGTAGGGCGCACGCCGTGAATCTGAGACAGGCGCTGGTACAGATCATCCCGCATCAGACAAAGGCGCGCGCTTTCCGCCTCCTGGTCCCCTACCGCCATCTGGACCGCGGCGGCAAAGGCCACCATGCCCATGACGTTCTGGGTTCCGCTGCGCAGGCCCGCCTCCTGGCCTCCGCCCAGCATGAAGGGGTCGAAAGGGGTGCGAGCCCGCAGGTAGAGGGCCCCTACGCCCTTGGGACCGCAGATCTTGTGCGCGCTGAAGGACGCTGCGTCCACGTCCAGCTCCTGCAGGTTCACCGGCACCTTCCCCAAGGCCTGGACCGCGTCGGTGTGGAACAGCGCCCCGGCATCGTGGGCAGCCCGACACAGCTGGGCCACAGGCTGGACGCTGCCCACCTCGCTGTTGGCCATCTGCACCGAAACCAGCACGGTCTGGGGCGTCAGAGCCCGCTCAAGAGCCTCCACGGAAATGAAGCCGCTTCGGTTTGGGGCAAGGCGCACCACCTCGTATCCCAGCTGCTCCAACCTGCGAGCCGGCTGGAGCACCGCTTCGTGCTCCATCTGGGACACGATGACCCGGGGAGTGAAATCTCCCGATCCAGCGCGCCTGCGGGCAGTCACCGCTGCCTGGGCAATGCCCAGCAAAGCGGCGTCATCGGCTTCCGTGGCGCCGCTGGTGAACACGATCTCCTGGGCTCTACGAGCGCCCAGCGCACGGCTGATCTGCCTGCGAGCCTGCTCCATGGCGGAAAACGCCGCCCGTCCCGGGGAATGCAGGGAGTTGGCATTGGCGTTGACCCCCAGGTTCGCCGGCCCTGGAACCAGGTAGTCCGCCATGGCCTCTGCCGCCTCCCGGCACAGGGGCGTGGTGGCCGCATAGTCCAGGTACACGTAATCGCCGACCTGCTCCTTGTTAAACGCAGGTGCCACGGGCTACTCCCGACCCTGCTTTTGGAGAGCGGCAAGACGGGCCTTATCGGCAGCTGCGGCAATGTCGGCGATGGCCTGCCTCGGATCCTCCGCGCCGAACACGGCGTTGCCGCACACGATCACGTCAGCTCCTTCGGCCGCCACCAGCGGCGCCGTTTTCAGCCCCATGCCGCCGTCAACCTGGATAAGGGGGCTCGTCCCCGCAGCTCGAGCCAACTCCACCACGGCACGAACCTTCTGATCCGTTCCCTGGATGTAGCTCTGACCGGAAAAGCCCGGTTCAACGCTCATGACCAGCACCATGTCCAGCGATGCGATAACCGGAGCCAGCGCCGATACCGGGGTCTTGGGCTTGATGCTGACGCATGCCTTGGACCCCGCTTCATGAATCATGTCCACGGCCTTCCGAAGATCCCCCTCTGCGGTCAGGGCCTCTGCGTGAACGGTCACCATGTCAGGCTTGCAGGCCAGGAACCACGGCAGCTGCACCAACGGATTGGTGATCATAAGGTGAACGTCAATGGGCATGTCCGTGTACTTCCGCAGCTGCTTGAGCACCGGCACCCCCACAGTCAGGTTGGGGGCAAAGTGGCCATCGATCACGTCGAAGTGGATGTATCCGGCACCGCCTTCCCTAATCATTTCGATGTCCTGGGCAAAGTGCATAAAATCCGCCGAAAGAATAGACGGGGCAATCTTCACTGGCTGGAACATGGATCCTCCGTTCGCTGCGCTGATGGGGTGCTTGCGTCCGTCCATTCTAACGCTCACTACCTCGTCGTGGGCGGCAAATGATCCAGGCGGCGGAGCCCTTGTGCTAGCGGCGAAGCCGTGCGGGCGGGACGGGAGGCATGGCCTGCTTTTTCGGGACCGAATAATCGTTTGCACCGCGTGGGTTCCAGTCGGCTTCGCCCCCATCACTTCACTGCGCGAACGCAATCAGGGGACGAAAATCGTTCGTGTACTGGCCTGCTCTCGATA
Source organism: Eggerthellales bacterium (assembly GCA_029006935.1). Taxonomy (GTDB): domain Bacteria; phylum Actinomycetota; class Coriobacteriia; order Coriobacteriales; family Eggerthellaceae; genus SUG1186. The sequence goes on from JAQXGX010000032.1 coordinate 10,330, forward strand.
CACGAACGATTTCAGGCTGAAAAGTCGTTCGTGTATCGTTGCCCTTTCAACACACGAACGAGTTTCCTTCCTCCTGCATGCCAAAAAGGGGGCCGAACGGGAACACATCGTCCGTTCGAGCCCTTTTCTGCCACCCGAATCGTTCGTGTACTGGCACACCCCCAATACACGAACGACTTTCGCACGAATATTCGTTCGTGTATCGCAGCATCGTCAATAAGCGAACGATTATGTTGGCATCGCATGAAGAATTCAGCTCCCTATGCCGATAAGAAAATAGCGGTGCCGCGCTTTAGCCTATAATGAGTATGGATTCGTCTATGTGCGGGTCCGACACCCTAGGGAAAGGAAGAAGCGCATGAAACGAAGAAAGCTCTTGCTTGGCCTGCTGGGCGCCGCCTTGGCAGCAAGCCTGGCTCCGGCGGTGGCCATGGCCGCAACGCCTGCCAATCCCACCATCGACCAGGGCTGCATCACGCTGACCCAGCCCGTATCTGGCAGCTCCATCAAGATCAGCTGGCTGAAGGATACCGCGGCCACCAAGTACGCCGTGCGTTACAGCCGCAGCTCCACCATGAAGGGAGCCAAGTACAAGTACGTAAGCTCCAAGTACACCAGCACCACCATCACCGGGCTGAAGGCCGGCTACAACTATTACTTCCAGGTGCGCGCCTACGGCAAGACCACCAAAACCACCCCGAAGTACAAGTGGTCCACAGCCCGGCACTGCTCCACCGCCTACAAGGGAAAGGTGAACAGCTACAGCTGGAAGCAGCTTAAGAGCATCTCCAATAAGATCGCCGCCTGTACCTCCAAGTCCCAAGCCCTGAGCGTAGCCCGCAAGTACTCCCTGATCGGCGCCTCCAAGCGCCTATCCGGCTTCGAGTACAAGAACGTGAAGATCTACGGGGTGACCTTCAAGGCACAGATCGTGGACTTCTGGCGTGACACCCGCACTACCGGCAAGAAGGCGGGCATCACCTTCATGCTAAAGGAATGCCCCGATTGCGGCGAGCTGGACAAGGCCGGCGGCTCCAAGTGGTCCACCTCTTCTGCTCGCACCTGGTGCAACAACGATCTTTACAAGGCCCTTCCCTCTGACCTGCGCAGCTACGTGTGCTCGGTGAAGAAGATCAGCTGGACCCCTGGTCTTGAGACCGAAACCACCTATGACAAGATCAGCATTCCCAGCGTTCCCGAGGTCTGGGGCCTTGCCACTGCTTCCAGCGTGGCTAGCGGCTGGGAAGATCGCCAGATTATGGGCGAATACCAGTACAAGTACTTCGCCGACGTGAACGTAGGGGTTCGGGCCAAGACCACCCGCTGGTTCCTGGAAGACCTGGACGACGGCAACATCCAGCAGTGGGAGCGCTCCAGCATTTACACTCCCGTGAGCATGAAGCTGGCTTCCGCCTACTATCTTACCGGCAGCTCTTGCAGCTGGTGGACCCGCGACCTCAGCCTGCTCGAGGACGGGTTCTACGCAGCCAGCCGCGGCGGAAACATGGACTTCAACAACGTCGTGAAGTCCAACACCAGCTCTTCCATTCCGCCGAGCTATCGTCCCGTCTTCTGCATCTAACGATAAAGACCTTCGGCCACAAGGCTGATCCGAAGCACTACCAGAGCCGCCTTCTTCCGAAGGCGGCTCTTTTTCGTCCCACGACATCTTAGGTGCGAAAGCGATCTCTGATCCCAAACTGTACCCAAAAGAATGTGCAAAACTGTCACTATGAATGGTATAAGTTGAACGATTATCGTACTGCCCTGGGAAAAGACCCGTACGCACACCGCGCAGAGCAGGGGGAATAGCATGAACCGCATCGGCATTGACGTAGGATCGAAGACCATCAAGCTGGTAGTGCTGGACCTTCCCTTCGTGCAGGAGGTGGTGGCCACCATCCAGGCGGTCCAAGCTGCCATCCCCAAGGACCGCATCGCCGAAGGGGTGCACCTGCTGCGCAACGCCTGGTTCGGCTAAGAACGCAAAGCGCCGTGGCCTTAGCCCCTCCCCAGTCCTGAGGGCGGGACGAAAGCCACGGCAGCACGCTTCGTTCGGAAGCACGGGCTCCTACAGTCCGTAGAACTCCTGCTTGAGCTCGCGGTTGAGCAGCAGCTCCGCCGCATCCTCCATTTTCTGGCCCTCCCACACGATGCCGCGAACGATGTTGGCAATGGGAAGCTCCACGTGGTGGCGCTCCGCTAGGGTCTGGATGGTCTTGCAGGCCAGGGCGCCCTCCACCACCATATGGGTCTGGTCCTTGTACTCGTCCAGCGTCATGCCGGCGGCCAGCTTCTCACCGAAGGTACGGTTGCGGGAATGACGGCTCATGCAGGTAGCCACCATGTCTCCGGTGCCGGCAAGGCCCAGGCAGGTCAGGGGGTCTCCGCCCGCGGCGGCGATCAGGCGGCTCATTTCCGCCAGGCCGCGGGTAAGCAGCAGGGAGGCGGTGTTGTCCCCAAAGCCCAGGCCGTATGCCGCGCCCACGGCAATGGCGATGATGTTCTTATAGGCGCCGCACAGCTGCACGCCCTTCACGTCCTGGCTCACATAGGTGCGCAGGGTGGAGCAGGCCAGCAGTTCCTGGAACAGCTGGGAGGTATCGGGGCACTCACTGGCAATGACCGTGCCTGCGGGAATACCCTTGATGATCTCCTCGGCATGGTTGGGGCCAGAAAGCACGGCAAAGCGCTCCGGATTCCCCATCTCCTGGGTAAACACCTGGGTGGAGAGCAGGCCTGTTTCCGCTTCCACGCCCTTGGAGCAGATCAGCACGGGAAAGCTCTGGTCCACGCAATCAGCCAAGGCGCGGGCAACGCCGCGGACCATGCTGGAGGGGGTGACCACCAAGGCAGCCCGGGCCCTCAGCACCGCATCCTGATGGGAAAGGGTGGCTACCACGTTTTCGGAAAGCAACACGTCCGAAAGGTAGCGGGGGTTCACGTGATCGGCATTGATGGACTGCACCACGCTGGACCGACGAGCCCAAAGACCCACGTTATGGCCGTTTTCTCCCAGCACATTGGCAAGGGCGGTGCCCCAGGAGCCCGCCCCGATTACTGCAACCTTCATGAGGTCGATCCTTTCGCTAGCTCTTCTTGCTTCCCACGCGGTTTTCGGTACCTGCCATCAGCCGCTCGATGTTGGAGCGATGGGCCCACACGATGGTCAGTGCCGCGGCGGTGACGATGGTAACGCAGTACCATTCGCCCCAGTACAGATAGAATGCCAGAAACGGGCACAGCAGGGCCGCCAAGATGGAGCCCAGGGAAACGTACCTGCTCACAAGAACCACCACAGCGAACAGGGCCAGCTCTATGACGGAGGGGATCACCCCCATGGTCACGAACAGGCACCCGATGGCCACCGCAATGCCTTTGCCGCCCCTGAAGCCCAGCCAGGGGCTGAACACGTGGCCCCAAACGCATCCCGCCATGGCAGTGCACACGTACGCATGGAGCACCACGTCTCCTCCGGCGGTCAGGCCCGCAAGCTGGGATGCCAGGAAGCCCGAGGCCAAGCCCTTGCCAAAGTCCAGCAGGAACACCAGGGAGCCTCCCACCTTGCCCATGGCGCGGAAGGCGTTGGTGGTGCCAATGTTGCCGCTGCCCACGTCTCGGATGTCCTTGCGGTAGAGCAGCTTGGAAACGACCAGCCCCCAGGGAATGGAGCCCAGCAGGAATGCCAGGGCAAAGGAGGCCAGGCCCAGCAAGATCACGATGGCGTCCACAACGGCTAGTCCTTCTTCTTGAACTTCAGGTACACCGGCGTGCCCTCCAGGTCGAAGGACTGCCGCAGACGGTTTTCCAGGAAGCGCTCGAAGTTATCGGTGACCAGGTCGGGGCGGTTCACGAAGAAGGTGAAGCGGGGCGGGCACACCTCGGTCTGGGTCACGTACTTCATCTTCAGCACCCGCTTGCCGTTGGAAACGGTATGGCCGGTCTCTCGGATTTCCGCCAGCCAGGTATTCAGGCGGTTGGTAGGGATGGTGGAGCTGTAGTTGGCGTAGCAGGTGTCGATCAACGACCAGATGCGGTCCACGTTCTTGCCGGTCAGGGCCGAGATCGCGGTGACCGGCGCATAACCCACGAACACCAGGCGGTCTTCGATCTGCTGGCGGATGCGGGCCTTTTCCTCCGGTCCGCCCACCACGTCCCATTTGTTCAGGATGACGGCGATGGCGCAGCCGCGCTCAGCGGCGTAGCCGGCCACCCGCTGGTCTTCGTTGGTCAGACCCAGAGTGGAGTCCACCACCAGCAGCGCCACGTCGGCTCGGTCGATGGCCCTCATGGCGCGGACGAAGCCGTAGTACTCCACGTCCTGGTCGATGGCGCTCTTGCGGCGCAGGCCCGCGGTGTCCACGATGGTGTACTTCTGCCCGTCGTGCTCCACCACGGTGTCGATGGCGTCACGGGTGGTGCCCGCCACGTTGGACACGATGGAGCGCTGGTTGTTGGTGAGCTGGTTGGTCAGGCTGGACTTGCCGGCATTGGGGCGGCCGATGATGGCCACGTTGATGGAGTCGTCCTCCTCCTGCTCCTCTTCGTCCAAACCCAGCTCATGGAGGGTATGGACCAGCTCGTCCAGCAGGTCGCCGGTTCCGTTGCCGTGAACGGCGCTGATGGGCCAGGGATCCCCCAGGCCCAGCTGATAGAACTCCCACATCTCGTCCAGGCGATTGGGATGATCCATCTTGTTCACCGCCAGCAGCACCGGCTTGGAGGAGCGGCGCAGGATGCGGGCCACCTCCTCGTCATCGGCGTTGATGCCGGTCTTTCCGTCCACCACGAACACGATCATGTCGGCTTCGTTGGTGGCCTCGAAGGCCTGGTTGCGAATGGAGCCCTGGAAGGCGTCCTCGTTGCCCATCTCTATACCGCCGGTATCGATGAGCTTGAAGAACACGCCGTTCCAGTCGGCCTCATGGTAGGAGCGGTCGCGGGTGACGCCGCGCATCTCGTGGACGATGGCGTCGTCCACTTGGGCGATTCGGTTGACGAACGTGGACTTGCCAACGTTCGGGCGGCCGACCACGGCCACGATGGGTAGTGCCATTGATTGTTTCCTTTTCGTCTATGGTTGAGCGGCAAGAAGGGCGATCTGCCGCATGAAATCAGTTGCGTTACAGGATACCACGTGGACGGTACGGCCGCAGCGGCTGGAAACCTGCTCCATAGTCATACCATCAAGGAGCAGGCCCTGGTCGTTCACCATCACTTCCATAACAGCGAACAGAAGCTCGGGGGCGCAGGCGGCACCTTTACCCGATGCCTGGGCCCGCCTCTCCTGCATTTCCGTGCGATTTAGCACCGCCTGGGCCACGTCCTGGCCGGTAAGCAGGCCGGTAACGTCCACGTTTCCTCCGAAGAAGGCGTTTTCCACGTACAGCGGCTCCAGCACGTCCTCCAGCCCCGCCTCCTGGGTCAGAGCAGAAAGAAAGCCCCGCGTGGCGCATCCCACCACCAGCACCGCCCGCCGGTTGGCACGGCCCAAAGCCTGGGCAAAGTCCCGTGCAGTCCCGTCTGCCACCGCCTCACGGAAGTCGTCGGCAAAGGAGCGGATGATGCCGATGCCGTCCTCGAACATGCTGAAGTCCCCGTACCACGCCGTCGGAGGCAGATGCTCCAGCAGGGATGCGGGATAGGCCCGTGAGTAGAACTCGTCGGCGGCATAGACCCACGGGTCGCCCCGGGAAGCCAGGGCCTTCCGTTGGAAGGGCTCTAAGATCCGCAGAACCTCCCGGGCTTCCTCGGGAGCGTCAAAGCTTCGGGTGAAGCGGTCCTGGAAGCGGGTGAAGCCCAGGGGGACCACTCCAACGCTCAGCACCCCGGGCCGGTCGTATGCCCAGCTCAGCGTTGCGCGCAGCTCATCACCGTCGTTTTCCCCGGGCATGAGCACGATCTGGGCATGGACCTGGATGCCCGCTGCAAGCAGCCGCTCCAAGGCAGCCAGGCCATGAGGCGCATGACGGCCGATGATGCGACGGCGCACCTGCTCCCCCACCGCATGGAGGGAAACCCGCAAAGGGGATATGCGCTGCTCCAGGATGCGCTGCTCGTCTTCTTGGGTCAGGTTGGTCAGGGTCACGAAGGTGCCGGAGAGAAAGCTCAGGCGGAAGTCATCGTCCCTTAGGGTCAGGCTGGGACGAAGCCCCCGGGGAAGCTGACGCATGAAGCAGAAGACGCAGGCGTTGCGGCACAGCTTGATCTGGTCAAAGACCACGCCCTCGAACCGAAGGCCCCAGTCTTGGCCCAGATCCCGCTCAAGGAGCACGGTACCCTGATCTCCGTCCAGGTCCACGTACCCCAGCTCCACCTGATCCCCTGCGGAAAGCCAGCGCCAGTCGATGATGTCCCGCAAGGGGGCGCCGTCCACGGACGTAATCAGGCATCCCGGCTCGAACCCGGCGTCGTCGGCGGGGCTGTAGGGCTCCACCCAAACGATGCGGGCGGCGCAAGGAGCGTGTTGACCCGCGGCCTGGCGGTCCATGTCGGCATTGGGATACTGGGCCATGGATGCTCCTAGGACCGCGTGAAGGCGGAAGGGTCCTGCTCGGCGGCGTCATCATCCTGTGCGGGCAGCACGACCTGGCGCCCCATATTCTCCAGGGCGACCTCGACGGCCTGGATATGGCTTTCCGGGGTGGATGCTCCCGCAGTCACCCCCACCACCTCCGCGTCGGCGAACCATGCGGGGTCCAGCTCCTCCGGGGACTCGATGTGATAGGTTGCCGGGCAGGACTTCTTGCAGATGTCTGCCAACCGGGTGGTGTTGGAGGAGTTACGCCCTCCAATCACGACCATGACCTGGGCGCTTCGAGCAACCAGGGCGGCGGCCTCCTGCCGCTCGCGGGTGGCAAAGCAGATGGTGTTCACCACCTTGGGCTGGATACCCCTGCGCTCGAGCTCCTCCAGCACGGCCTCCAGGGTTTCCCGGGTCTGGGTGGTCTGAACCACCACGCCCACCCGCGGGCCCAGGTCCAAAGGCAGCTCCGAAACGCTGCCGGCAACGGTCACGGGGCCTCCCTGCTGCAGGGCATAGGCGCGCAGGCCCTCCACCTCCGGATGGCCGCACTCCCCCACCACCAGCACGTGGTAGCCGTCCTGGGCAAGCCGGGCGGCTGCCTTCTGGGCGCGGGCAACGTAGGGGCAGGTGGCATCCACCATGATCAGCCCCCGCTGCTGGATCTGCTCCTTGACCTGGGGTACCACCCCGTGGCTGCGGATAATCACCGCCTGGGTCCTGACCTGGTCCACCTCCTTGGCCTCCCCGATACCCTTGGCCGCAAGGTCGGCCACCACCAGGGGGTTGTGGATGAGGGGACCCAGGGTGGTGGCGGCAATGCCGTCCTCCCGGGTCTTCTGTGCCAGGTCCAGGGCACGCTGCACGCCGTAGCAGGCACCGGCATTCTTGGCGCGGACGATGCGCATAAGATCACGCGCCCTTCGCCACGTCGCCGGACGACAGTTCCCCGCTTGCCTGACCCTCCATCTGGGCAAGCACCTGTTCCACCGTATGCTGGGGAAGGGGGTGCTCGGCAAAGAGCTGGGTGAAGTCCCTGCCCGTGGGGAACAGGGCCACCATGTCCACCTGCTCGCGAGGAACGTTCTGGAAGAGGGCAAAGCTTTCGCGCATCACATACCAGGACGCCGCGTCCAGACGATCCCGCTTGTCCACGAAGTCGAAGTCGGAAAGAAGCACCGGATCGCCGAAGTCAACGGTGATCTTGGGAAACCTCAGACCCTGGCCCTTCTGCTTCACCTTCTCCGCGTTGCGCACGGTAGCAGGCAGTATGGGCACCTTGCCCATTCGGGCCACGAAGGCAGCTCCGGCGTGGATCTTGGGCTCCGTGCCGGACTTGCCGCGGCGGGTTCCCTCCGGCATGATGCCCACGATCTCCCCCCGCTTGAGCATGGCGGCCGCACGCTTGATGGAGGTGCGGTCGGCGGAATCCCGGGCGACCGGAAACGCCCCCAGGCGGGCGATGAGGTACCCCATCAAGCCCCCGGCGTTGGCGAACAGGGTGTCTCGGGCCATGAAACGGATCCACTGATTGGGACGGATGACCAGGTACAGCATGACCACATCCAGAAAGGAGGTGTGGTTTGCCGTGACCAGCACTCCCGAGCGGCCCTGGAAGGCACGGATCTTCTGGATGTGCTGGGGTTCCAGCCTAAACGCGACCCGCGCCACCGCCCCCAGCACCACGGTCACCAGGTTGGAAAACCAATGGGGAACCTGAGGGCCGCCGTCCTTCGCCTGCACGGGCAGGTCGAAGTACTCTTCGAACTTGTACGCCACGAACGGCTCCTTGCTATTCGGAATCGCGAGCGGCCTGGGCCAGCTGGCAGATCCGGTCGATCACCTGCTCCACGGAAAACGCCGTGGAGTCAATATGCTCCGCATCCTCCGCCGGGCGCAGGGGCGCGGCAGCGCGGGAGGAGTCCGCCTCATCACGACGGATAATGTCTGCCAGCACCTCCTCGTAGTCGGTAGATCCCACGCCACGCTCCAGGTTCTGGGCCACGCGGCGACGGGCCCGCTCCTCGTTGGAGGCGGTCAGGAAGACCTTCACGGCGGCGTTAGGGAAGACCACGGTGCCTATGTCCCTGCCCTCCACCACGTAGTCGCCGGCGTTGCCGATGCGCCGCTGCTGCTCCAGCAGGGCCTGGCGCACTCCGGGAACGCTGGCAACGGAGGAAACGGCGCGGTCGATCTGGGCGGTGCGGATCTGGGAAGTCACGTCCACGCCCCCCATCAGGACCTTGCGGGGAGCAGGATCTCCCGGCTCATGCTGGAAGCTGATCTGGTAGTCGCGGGCAATGCTCCCCAGAGCTTCGCCATCCTCCAGGGAAACGCCCAGCTGGTCCGCCTGCCAGGCCACAGAGCGAAACATTGCGCCGGTATCCAGGCAGGAAAAGCCCAGCTTCTTGGCCACGGCCTTGGCTACCGTGGACTTGCCTGCGCCGCTGGGGCCGTCGATTGCGATGATCATGATGCAAGACTCCTTATATCTTCCAAAAACGTGGGATAACTAATACGTATGGCATCGAAGCGGGCCACCTGCACCGGGGAGGTGCCGGTCAGGCCCACCAGGGACCAGGTCATGGCCAGGCGGTGGTCGTCCAGGGAATCGAAGACCAATCCCTGCGCGGGCGCCTGGCCCGGCTGGCCTTCGATGCACAGATCGTCCCCTTCGCCCCAGGCACACACGCCCAGGACCGCAAGGCCGTCGATGACCGCCTGGAAGCGGTCGGTTTCCTTCACCCGCAGCTCCCCGGCACCGCAGAAGCGCGTTACCCCCCGAGCATGGGAGGCCACCAGGGCAAGGACGGGGATTTCGTCCACCATGCCGGCGATGGAGCAGGGCTCAACGGTGGCCGCCTGCAGGTCGCTCGAGTAGGCGGCGTGGACCCGGCCTATGACCTCATGGCCGCAGGTTCCGGTCTGCTCCCAGCTGACCTGGGCGTTCATGGCCTTCAGCACCTGGAGGAAGCCGATGCGACCGCCGTTCAGGCTCACGTTCTCCAACGTGATCCGCGAACCGGGGCGGAGCACCGCAGCGCAGGCCGGGAAGGCCGCCGAGGAAGGGTCCCCGGGCACGTCCACGTCGCAGGCATGCAGGCTCTGCGGGCCGCTTACCTGGGCCTGGCAGTCGCCGGGGCGTTCCACCTCCACGCCGAAGCCAGGCAGAAGCAGCTCCGTGTGGTCTCGGGACGGCGCGGGCTCCCGGACCCAGGTGGTTCCCCGGGCAAAGATTCCCGCCAGCAAGATGGCGGTCTTGAGCTGGGCGGATGCCACCGGCATCTCATAGCGCAGGGGTGCCAGGCCGGTGGTTCCCCGCAGGGTCAGGGGCAGCGTGGTGCGGTCCTGGGGAGAAAAGGACGCACCCATCTGGGCAAGGGGACCGGTGATGCGGCCCATGGGGCGACGGCTCAGGGAGTCGTCCCCCACCAAGGTGGCCTCCACGTCCCAGGGAGCCAGCAGGCCCATGAGAAGGCGGGTGGTGGTGCCGGAGTTTCCGCAGTCAAGGGGAGCTTCGGGCTGACGGGGACCCGCCTGCCCCCACCCCGTGACGGTGCCGGCCAGGCTGCCGTCAGGCTGCTTCTGCAAGTCGACCTGGGCACCCAGGGCCTCCACCGCGCCCAGGGAAGAGCGCACGTCCGCGGAGTCCAGCACGCCCCGCAGGTGGCTGGTCCCTTCGGCCATGGCGGCAAAGAGCACGCTGCGATGGCTGATGGACTTGTCGCCGGGAACCCGCATGGTACCCACCAGGGGCGCCCCCAGGGGCTCGATGGTGGTAAGGGGAGCGCTAATCAACATGGGAGTGCTCCTTTGCGGACAAGGGGGCAAAGGAAACGGAGAAGCCGGCCTTGATCAGCTGCAGGCTCAGCTTTCCGATATCGCCTTCGTCGGTCAGGATCATGGACAGCACCGCGGAGTCCTCCGTCACGTGATCGATCTCGATGGACTGGATGTTGCAGCCCACGGAGCTGGCAATGGTGGTGGCCTCCGCCAGCACGCCCTTGCGGTCGCGCATGGGAATGCGCACCTCCAGCAGGTCTTCGGTGGAAGGAACCCAGGCCGCGGGCAGAGCACGGCGGGCGCTGGCAGCCTCCCCCAGCAGCCGGGTTACGGTCTCCCGGTCCCCTTCGGAAATTGCCTGGGAAAACTGGCCCAGGATCTGGCGCATCTCCTCCAGGCCCTGGGAAAGGGCGGGGGCGTTGTCGAAGGCGATGCCGGTCCACAGCCTGGGGCTGCCCGCGGCAATGCGGGTGGAGTCCTTGAAGCCGCCGGCAGCCAGGCGCATGAGGGCGCTCTGGTCGTCGGCGTGACGGGCGGCCATGGTCATGAGGGAGGCCGCGGTGAAATGGGGCACGTGGCTGACGATGGCCACCGCGGCGTCGTGGTCCTGACGGGGCAGGCTGATGACCCGCGCCCCCATGCTGGTGATCAGCTCATGCAGCCGGGTGAAGTGCTCCGCCGGGGTATCCGCGTCCGGGCACAGGATCCAGTGGGCTCCCTGGAACAAGTCGGCTCGGGCACCCTTGATGCCGTTGACCTCGGAGCCGGCCATGGGATGGCCGGGCAAGTAGTTCTGAGGGTAAGGCAGCAGGTGCTGGGCTTCTTCGCTTATGTGGGCCTTGGTCGAGGCGGTGTCGGTGATGATGCCGTCATAGCCCCATTCCGCCAGCAGGCGCAGGTAGTCGCAGACCGTGGGGACCGGGGTGGCGATGACCACCAGGTCGCACTGGTCGCACACCAGCTGCCGCAGCTGCGGGTCCTGGGGGTCCAGGGCGCGGTCCACCCAGCCGCGAGAAACGGCTTCGGCGCAGGTGGCAGGGTCGGTGTCCGCACCGTAGATCACAGTGGAGGGATGGGCCTTTTGCAGCGATGCGGCAAGGGAGGCGCCGATCAGCCCCAGCCCCAGTATGCACACCACGTCGAAGTGCCCGTTATGGGACGTGGACGTGCCGTTGGATTCTTCTGTCACAGGATTATCCTCCTGTTGCGTAGTCGTGTTCGGCAGATTGGCCTGACGCGGGAAGCGCCTGACGTAGCAGAACATTTTACCAATAAACCAACCTTGCGCGCCACGTCATAGGGGCTATGAGGGTTTGAAACAGGCGGGAACCCGGGATTGCCGGGGCCAGGCTCCGCAGGTGCCCGCCCAGGCGCAGAGGGACCCCAGGCGAACCGGTCAGAGCGCTGTCCCGCCTTCCATGCCGGCAACCTGGCGAAGCAGATCCAGCTCCCCTTCGTCCAGCAGACGCCACTCCCCTTCCGGCAGATCCCCCAGCTCAAGGGGGCCGAAGGAGCTTCGGTGCAGCGCAAGGCACTCGTGGCCCACCGCATCGCACATGCGCCTGACCTGGCGGTTCCTTCCCTCCCGAATGCCTATGCTCAGGGTGGCGTCCGGTCCGCAGTCCAGAAGCTCCACCTCCGCGGGAGCGGTCATACCGTCCTCCAGCTTGACCCCGGTACGCAGCAGATGGACCTGATGGCGGCTGGGAACGCCTCGGACCTGGGCAAGATAGCGCTTCAGCACGTGATGGCTGGGGTGCAGCAGCTGGTTGCCCAGGCCGCCGTCGGTGACGAACAGCAGCAGCCCCGTGGTGTCCCGGTCCAGGCGACCCACCGGGTACAGCCCCGGGAAGCGCTCTGCCGGCACCAGGTCGGCCACGCAGGCACGGCCCTGGGGATCGCTCATGGTGGTCACGTATCCCGCGGGCTTATGCAGCATAAGGGCAACGTGCTCCTGGGAAACGGTCACCACCTTCCCGTCCACCTGCACCACGTCGTGATCGGGGTCCACCTTCACGCCCATCTTCTGCACCGGCTGGCCGTTCACCAGCACCCTGCCGGCGGCTATAAGCTCCTCCGATGCCCTTCGGCTGGCAACGCCGGCCCGGGCAAGGAAGCGCTGCAGGCGCATGGGACCGTCTTGCGCCGGGCCCATGGCGGCAGTGCGCCCGGCTGCCGGAACCTGCTGGTCGGTGCCGTGACGCCCGGATCGCCGATCCTGGTTCTTCGGGGAACGCCTACTCATCTTCGCCCTCGAACACCAGCTCGTCGAAGTTGATCTTCTCCACCGCTCCTAGGGCGGATGCCAGCACGTCGGTCATGACGGTGCGAGCGCCCGGGAACTCCGTCACGGACTCGTCCTCGTCCTCCAGGGTGAACTCCATGGCCTCCAGGGGCGATGCCTCCCCAAGGTCGCGCCCCTCCCGGTCCGCCTGACCTTCGTCCAGGGGAAGCTGGTCCTGGCCTTCCGTCACGTCCACCCGGGTGGCGCTCAGGCGCTCCCGGATGAGCTGGGCCGTGTCCTGATCAGGGGCGAAATCCGCCAGCGGCGGAAGGTCATCCAAGGAGCGCAGGCCGAACTTTTCCAGGAAGGTGCGGGACACCGCGTACAGCACCGGGTTTCCCGGGGCGTCCGCCGTGCCCGCCTCCCGCAGCAGACCCTTTTCCACCAGGGAGTTTATGGAGCTGTCGGAGTTCACGCCGCGCACCGCGGCCACTCCCGCGCGGGTCATGGGCTGGCCGTAGGCCACAATGGCCAGGGTCTCCAAGGCGGCCTGGGTAAGCTTTCGCGTGTCCCAACTGATCACATAGCGCTCGATCAGCTCATGGAACGCCGGATGGGTGTACAGGCGCCAGCCGCCTGCCACCTCCCGCAGCTGGATGCCGCGGTTTTCGTGCTCAAGACGGGTACGCAGGGAGTCCAGCGCCCCCAGCACCTCCCCGGTGTCCACCTCCAGCATCTGCGCCAGGGTCAGGGCGCCCACGGGCTCGTCGGTTACGAACAGCAGGGCCTCCAGGGCACCTTCCAGCTGATCGGGCTCCAGTCCTTGGAACATGGGCTATTCCTTCCTCTCAGGGTCGAAGGCGTCCTCTTCCCGGGACCCCTCGATGAAGGCGATGTGGATTTCGCCGAACTGATGGTCCTGGCTCAAGGTCACCAGGGAGCGCTTGCACAGCTCCAGGACCGCCAGGAAGTTGACCACCACCACCGCAACGGGGGCATCTTCGCCCACCACCTGGGAAAACCGCAGGTTCTTTTCCTCCCGCACCCGACGAAAGATGCCGCGGGCATAGTCTTCCACCGGCAGGGGCTTGGCGGCAATGTGCTCGCTTTCCAGCAGGAACACCTCGCGGCGGGCATAGGCCGCCGCCGCAAGGGAGGCCAGGCGGTCCAGGCCCACCCCTGCCAGGTAGTCGGGGGCAAGGCCCTGGAAGCGCTCTTCGGGGCCGCACAGACGCGGGTGCATGCGGCCCTCCATGCGCAGGCGTCCCTCCAGGGCCGCGGCGGCGTTCTTGTACTGCTTGTACTCCAGCAGCTTTTCCACCAGCAGGTCGCGCGCCTGGGCAGGGCTGAGCTCCCCCAGCTCCTGCTCGTCGAAGAGGGTCTGGCGCTCCTGGGGGATCAGGCTTTCCGCCTTGATCTTGAGCAGCGTGGACGCCACCAGCAGAAAGTCGCTGGCAACGTCCAGGTCCAGGGCCTTCATCCTCTGGACCTCGTCCAGGTACTGGTCCGCGATCTGGGTGATGGAGATTGACCCGATGTGGACCTTCTGCCTGCTGACCAGGTAGAGAAGAAGGTCGAAGGGCCCTTCGAAGCTGTCTATGCGCACGCGGTAGGACATGGGCTGCCTTCCCTAGAAGAGCTCGTGGGGGTACAGCAGGTTGCCCAGGCTGCCTGCGGTCAGATCAAGATACACGCCTATGGGGTTGACGTTGAGAACATAGGGAACCACGATCACCAGCAGCATGAACACCGGAAGGGCGTACTGCTGGATGCGGTAGTAGGTTCCCAGGTGGCGCTGGGGAATCAGCAGGGCGATGATAGAGGATCCGTCCAGCGGGGGCACCGGCAGCAGGTTGAAGAACATCAGGTACAGGTTGATCATGACGTACAGGGGCAGGAAGTACCAGTAGAAGTACTGGAAGGCCATGGTGTTCACCAGCTGGGCCCCCAGGCCCGTGGCGTTTCCCAAGGTCAGGTCCAGGAAGAAGGCCAGGAAGGACCCCAGCATGGCCTGGAGCAGGTTGGCCAGGGGACCGGCCATGCCCACGATGAAGTCATCCCTGCGGGGGTTCTTGAAGTAGCGGGGGTTGTAGGGCACGGGCTTGGCGTAGCCGAACACCGGCATGCTCATGAGCATGAGCAGCAGCGGCATGATGACCGTGCCGAAGGGGTCCACGTGCGAAAGGGGGTTCAGGGAAAGGCGTCCCTGGCTCTTGGCGGTGGGATCCCCCAGCTTGTAGGCGGCAAAGCCGTGGCCTACCTCGTGGAGCACGATGGCCGGCACGAAGGCCAGCACCTGGCACACAAGCAGCGGTATGTTCAACGATAGTCCAGTCATACAGTCCTTCAGTCTAGCGCACGACCCGCTACACGAGCCCCGCGAAGCCCCGCTGGCGGAGCACTTCGTACACGGCAATGGCAACGGCGTTGGAAAGGTTCAGGCTGCGGACATCCTTACGCATGGGAATCCGCACGCAGCGCTGGGGAAAGGCGTCCAGGATCTGCTGGTCCAGGCCACGGCTTTCCCTCCCGAACACCAGGTAGGTGGGAACAAGGGGATCCTTTGGGTCCCCGGTGACTCCGTAGCTCACCTGGGCGTAGGACGTGGCGGCCTGGCCGGTGAACAGATGCAGGTCGTCCTGGGCATGGGCCTGGAAGAACTCCCGGGCGCAGGACCAGCGCACGATCTCCACCTGATCCCAGTAGTCGCATCCCGCTCGGGCCAGGTTTCGGGAGGTGGGGCGAAACCCCATGGGCTCCACCAGGTGCAGCCGAGCCCCCGTGCAGGCGCAGGTGCGGGCTATGTTTCCCGCATTCTGGGGAATCTCGGGCTCCACCAGGACCACGTTGATCACGGCCTACCTCATCTCCACCCGGGAAGCAGCCTGGTCGATCTGCTCCTGGGTAACCACGTCGCAGAAGCCGTACACCCACACGCTCACGGGATTGCCCTGGGAGTCCTTGCACGAACCCGCCTTGGCGGAGTAGTAGTCGCCCTCAGGTCCCCAGGTGTTGCTGAACACCCCCACGTAGTACAGGGGCTTGCCGTCCTTTTCCACCGTGGTCAGGCAGCCCATGGCAAGATCGCCGGGCTCGTAGGCTTCGTCCACCGAAGCGGTCAGATCGCGGTCGAAGTAGACGGTGTAGAAATCGGTGCCCACGGAGTTCCCGTCAGGCACAGGAGCGTCCCCGTCGGTGGGGCCAACGTCCTTGCCCTCAGATGCATCCGCTGCCGGGGACTGGTCCGCTGCGTCCTGGGAGGACGACCCGGCGGCCTGCTCCTTTTCCTGGGCGGCGCCTGCCTGGCCCGATGCGCTCTGAAGGGAATCCCCCTGACCGCAGCCTGCCAGGGCAACCAGGCCCAAAGCGGCGGCAAGGGCCAGCGAAAGCACCAGGATGTTATTCTTCTTCATAGGAACTCTCCTTTCAGGGGGGTCGGTCCAGCGGTCTTCGTCAAAGGAAGGGCGCGTCCAAGGCGTCAGATCCTAGGACTGGGCCATCTGACGGGCCATCTCCTGCTCCAGCTCCTCGGAAAGCAAAAACCATTCCTCCTCCGCCTCCGCCAGGCGCTTCTTCAACTTGGCATGCTCGGAGATGGCATCCGAGGAGGCAGCCTCGTTGATGTAGAAGTCCGGATCGGCCATGAGCGCCAGCAGCTCCTCCATGCGGGCGTTGTCCTTTTCCATCTGGGCATCCAGCTCGGCAATGCGCTTGCGGTGGTGCTTCAGGGCAGCATTGATGCGGTTGCGGGCCTCGGCCTCCCTGCGCTTCTGCTCCTTGGACTTGGGGGCGCCGCTTCGGACCTTGACGGAAGCATCCTCCTCTGCCGCAGGCTTGGTGCTTCCCTGCTGCCCGCCCTTGGCCGATGCCTTGTCCCCGGCCTTGCCCACCAGCTCGTCTACCAGGGACTGGTCGGTGGGGGCGGGATTGTCCAGCTGACCGCTCTTGAACAGGTAGTAGTCGTAGTCGCCGTCGTAGTTGGTCACCGATCCGGGCTTGACCTCGATGATGCGGTTGGCCACGCCGCGGATCAGATGGCGATCGTGGGTGATGAACAGCACCGTTCCCTCGAAGGTCTGCAGGGCCTGCTCCAGGATGTCGGCGCTGGCAATGTCCAGGTGATTGGTGGGCTCATCCAGGCACAGCAGCGGACGAGGGGCCACCAGCATCTTTGCCAGGGCAAGGCGGCTCTTCTCTCCGCCGGAAAGGACGCTGACCTTCTTGTCCACGTCATCCCCGCGGAACAAAAACGCTCCCAGCAGGCTGCGAACCTGACTGATGGTCCAGCCCGGAGCCACGCCGTCCAGCTCCTCGAACACGGTGTTGCCCGGATGCAGCTCCTCCAGCTGGTGCTGGGCGTAGTAGGTCTTGCTCACGTGGACGCCGTACTCGATGGTGCCGGCGTCGGGGGAAAGCACCCCGGCGATCATCTTCAGCAGGGTCGACTTGCCGGCGCCGTTGGGCCCTACCAGGGCCACCTTGTCCCCGCGGTACAGCGTCAGGTCCTGGCGGTCGTAGACCACCTTGTCGCCGAAGCGCTTGCTTACACCGCGCACCCGCACCACCTCGTCGCCGGTGCGGGGAGGCTGCTTGAAGTTGAAGTGGACGGTCTTCTTAGCCTCGGGGATCTCCACCAGCTCGGCCTTGAGCTTTTCCAGGCGCTTTTCGCGCTCCTGGGCCTGGCGGGCCTTGGTGGCCTTGTAGCGGAACTTTTCCACGAAGGCCTCAAGTCGGCGCATCTCCTCGATCTGCTTGGTGCGCTGCTGGCGCAGGCGCTCCAGGCGCACCTCGCGCTCCTTCAGATACGTGGTGTAGTTGCCCTTGAACAGGTTGACCTTGCCGTTGTCGATCTCGGCAACCCGGTCCACCATGTTGTCCATGAAGGCGCGATCGTGGGAAACCACGATGACCGTACCGCTGTAGCCCTTCAGGAAGCCTTCCAGCCACTTGACGGACTCCAGATCCAGGTGGTTGGTGGGCTCGTCCAGAAGCAGCACCTCGGGGTTGCGGATGAGCAGCTTGGCCAGGGCGATGCGCATCTGCCAGCCGCCGGAAAACTCCGTGGTCAGCCGCTGCATGTCCTGCTCCTTGAAGCCCAGGCCGAACAGGACGCTGCGCACGTTGGACTCCAGCTGGTAGCCTCCCATGTTCTCATAGGCATCACGGGCGCGACCCGCCTGAGCCAGCTGCTGCTCCGTGGGGTTGGCCCCCAGGGAATGCTCCAGCTCCCTCAGGCGCTTGGCGGCCTGGAGGATCTCCTCCTGGGAGTTGATGACCTCCTCGAAGATGGGACGCTCCCCCATCTCGATGGCTTCCTGCTCCAGATAGCCCACCCGGGCGCCCTTGGCCAGCAGCACACGCCCGTCGTCAGCATCTTCACGGTCCGCGATGATGTTCAGAAGCGTGGTCTTGCCGGCACCGTTGGGCCCTACCAGGGCCAAGCGGTCATATTCTTCCAGCCGCAGGTTGACCTTGCTGAACAAGGTGCGTCCCCCGAAGCTCTTGGTGATGTTTTCCAGTTGAATAATCATAGTCTTGCCATTCTAACGTACCTGGCCACCCCTGACCCCAAAAGGCCCGAAAGCACACAGAAGCCTCCCACAGAAGGGGGGCGAAGCTGCTCGCAGACGCAGGGGCGCGCCAGGGCGCACGTAACCCCGGTATGCCTTGAGGGACCCTCCTGGGAAGCACAGGCCCCGCAGGCCCCGGACTACGCGTTGGCTCGCAGGCGATGCCCCAGCATCACCTGACGCTCTATATCCTGGATGTTCGGCGGCGTCCAGGTGATGGCGTCCGCGCCGGCCTCGATGGTGCGCAGGACGCTTTCGCCATCAGGGCCACCGCTTGCCATGATGGGAATGTTGGGGTAGCACTCACGGACCTGGGCCACCACCCGGGGCGTCTTCCTGCCCGCCGCCACGTTGACCACCCGGACGCCGGCCTCGATAGCCGCGCGGGTATCTTCGTCCAGCACCGCCAGAGTCAGGACCACGGGAATGTCCACGCTGCTGGCCATGCGGCGGATGGTCTCCGGGTCGGTCATCATGTTGGCCACCACGCCGGATGCCCCCTGCATTTCGGACTGGATGGCCAGCTCCACGGACCGCAGCCCCTTGGTGATGCCTCCCGCCACCCCGGTGAACACCGGGCGCTCGGCTGCCATAAGCACCGCCTGGGTGATGGAGGGCTGGCAGGTGAAGGGATACACCGCCAGCACGGCATCGGCGTCGCAGTTGCGGATGATGGCCACGTCCGTGGAAAATACCAGGGACCTGACGATGCGACCGAAGAAGCTGATGCCCCGCGCCTGGGCGATCTCCTCGGGCACGGTAAGCTCCGCCTTGCGGAAATAGCCCGTCACGGGACGGGGGGAAAGCTGACGGGCAACGCCCTGCTCCACGTGGCGGTTCTCCACGATGATGGAGCCGATGGTTTCGCCCGCATCATGAACCGTCGGAGCAATCACGTCCCAGGGAGAGCTGACGTCTTTTTCCAGCAGGGACGGAGGCATGGAAGCAAGCTTGTGCTCTTCCGGGGAGCTGCTCTGATCGCTGCGATGGGTCATGAGGGCGGCTCCTTTCGTTTTTCAGGAACGTATGGAAATAGTATGGCACAGCCCACGGGCAAAGGAAGCGGGCCTGAGGCGACGATTCCTCGAAAGTGTGCAGGCCGCGCGGGTCTGTGGTACAATGCTTCCTTGCAATTGGGCCTGTAGCTCAACGGTGGAGCAGGGGACTCATAATCCTTTGGTTCTCGGTTCGAATCCGGGTGGGCCCACCAGCTGTTCGCGGAAGCGGCCGTCCCTTCGGGGGCGGCCGCTTTTCATTGCTGCGAAGATCTTGCTTCGGGAAGGCGCCGGTCCTTCCCGACCAGGGAGAATACGCTAGTACACCATGCCCATGGCCTCGCGGACCTCTGCCAGGGTCTGCTCGGCGATCTGGTTGGCGCGGCGGTTGCCTTCATGCAGCACGTCCTTGATGAAGTCAAGGTCCTGCTCGTAGCCGCGGCGGCGCTCACGGATGGGCGCCAGGTACTCGTTCACGCTCTGGATCACGTACTTCTTCAGGGCACCGCAGCCGTCGTTGCCGATCTCGGCGGCGATCTCCACCTCATCGCGACCGGTGCACAGGGCGGCGGTGGTGAGCAGGGCGGAGACGCCGGGGCGGTTTTCCTTGTCGAAGGTGATGAAGCGCTCGGAGTCGGTCTTGGACTTCTTCACCAGCTTCTCGGTTTCCTTTTCCGTCAGGCACAGGCTGATGGCGTTGCCGTAGGACTTGGACATCTTGCGGCCGTCCAGGCCCGGGATCTCCGGAGCCTCCTGCAGGATGGCCTCAGGCTCGGGGAACACCTGCCCGTAGCGCTCGTTGAACTTGCGGGCGATGTTGCGGGTCTGCTCGATGTGGGGCAGCTGGTCCTTGCCCACCGGCACGATGTTTCCCTTGCAGAACAGGATGTCGCAGGCCTGGTGGACCGGGTAGGTCAGCAACAGGCCGGTGAGCTGATGGCCGGATGCTTCCTGCTCGGCCTTGACGGTGGGGTTGCGCAGCAGCTCCGCTTCCGTGCACAGGGAAAGGAAGGGCAGCATAAGCTGGTTCAGGGCAGGCACGGCGGAATGGGTGAAGATCAGGGTCTTTTCCGGGTCGATGCCGCAGGCCAGGTAGTCCATGACCATGTTGTAGACGTTGTCCTGGATGTTGGCGGTGGTGTCGCGGTCGGTGATGACCTGGTAGTCGGCGATGATGACGTTGGTGTTCACCCCCAGCTCCTGCAAGCGCACCCGCTCGCGGATGGTGCCGAAGTAGTGGCCCATGTGCAGGCGGCCGGTGGGACGGTCTCCGGTAAGCATGGTGTACTTGCCCGGGTTCACGTCCAAATCAGCGATGATCTGGTCGCTGCGCTTCTTGCTTGCCTCGAAGCTTCCTTCGTTTGCCATGTGGATTCCAATCTGCTCGTCACGCCCCCAGGGCGTGGTACTACGCGGTTTCGTGAGTCATAATAATACGTCATTTAGGGTGCTTTACGCAGCAGGGCTTTCGTCAGGCAGTGAGGAGGGGTGCGCGTGGAAGGCAAGGACAGGGTGTACCTGTGCATAGACCTGAAGAGCTTCTACGCCAGCGTGGAATGCGCGGCGCGGGGACTGGACCCCTTCACCACCAACCTGGTGGTGGCTGACCCGGATCGCACGGACACCACCATCTGCCTGGCCATCACCCCAGCCATGAAGGCACTGGGGATTCCCAACCGCTGCCGGGTGTTCCAGATCCCGCCGGAGGTGGACTACATCATGGCAAAGCCCCGGATGCGACACTATATGCAGGTCTCCGCCCAGATCTACGGCATCTACCTGCGCTACGTGAGCCCCCAGGACATCTACGCCTACAGCATCGACGAGTGTTTCATCGACGCCACCCCCTACCTGCGCCTGTACCGCAAGAGCCCCCGGGAGCTGGCGGTCATGCTCATGGACGCGGTGCGGGAGGAAACGGGGATCTGCGCCACCGCGGGCATTGGCACCAACCTGTTCCTGGCAAAGGTGGCCCTGGACATTACCGCCAAGCACGTAAGGGACAACATAGGGTTTTTGGACGAGCAGGGGTTCAGGCAGACCATCTGGACCCACCGGCCCCTGACCGACATCTGGAACATTGGGCCGGGGATTGCCCGGAGGCTGGCCAAGTACCGGGTCTACGACCTGAAGGGGGTCACGGAGCTGGACCCGGAAACCCTGTACGCGGAGTTCGGGGCGAACGCGGAGTACCTGATCGACCACGCCTGGGGGCTTGAGCCCTGCACCATCGCCCAGATCCAGGCCTACCAGCCCCAGTCCAACAGCATCAGCAACGGCCAGGTCCTGAGCTGTGACTACACCTTTGACGAAGCGCGCATGGTCCTGCGGGAGATGGTAGAGGACAGCGCTCTTGACCTGGTGAAGCGCAACCTGGTCACCGACCGCATACAGCTTTCGCTTGGATACTCGTTCGACACCAGCGCCCCGCCCTCCCGCGAGCCCGTGTTCGTGGGAGAGCACGGCGTGCGCTCTGCCAGCCGCTTTGCCGGGCACACGGGCGGGTCCCGGAAGCTGCCCGAGCGGACGAACTCGGCAAAAGCGCTGCTGGGATACTTCCTGGACCTGTACGACCAGACCACCCGCACCGATCGGCCGGTTCGCAGGATCAGCTTGGGAATGGGCGACCTGGTAGACCAGGACCTGGCCACGGTGGACCTGTTCACCAACGTGGAGGAGCGGGAAAGGGAGCGCAAGCTGGCCCAGGCCATGCTGGCGGTGAAGGATCGGTTCGGGAAGAACGCCATGATCAAGGCAACCAGCCTGCAGGAAAAGGCCACCGCCCGCGAGAGAAACGAGATGGTGGGAGGACACCATGGATAGCAGCCGGATCGGCCGCGCAGCGTGGCAGGGCGAAGGCGGCGGTCGGGATAGGACCGCAGCCGGAAGCGGGCGGGAGGCGGCTTTTCAGGCGTCACCGTCAAGGAAGCCCGAGGAGCTGGGACACGGCATGTTTCGC
Source organism: Eggerthellales bacterium (assembly GCA_029006935.1). Lineage (GTDB taxonomy): Bacteria > Actinomycetota > Coriobacteriia > Coriobacteriales > Eggerthellaceae > SUG1186. Next base: position 32,384 of record JAQXGX010000032.1, read on the forward strand.
CATCCTGCGCCGGGACAGGACCCCCGTCACGTGGTGGGCAAGCCCCATGACAGCAGGGCACGGCAGTTCGTGCCCTTCATGGCGCTGAAGGGCTACCATCAGCTGGTGCGCCAACAGGAAGCGCAGCCCGAGCCCCGCATGCCCCGATCGGACGAGGACCTGCATCGGCTTTCCCAGCAGCTGGCCCAGCTGGAGCGAGGCCAGCTGGTACGGGTGACCCGCTACGTGCAGGACCACTACGCCCCCGTGTGCGACCGGGTGCGCCAGGTTGACGTGGACTTGCGGATCCTGCGTTTGGAGAATCACGCCGTGCCCTTCGACCAGATCGACCAGATCCTGACCGACCGGGACTGACAGGGACTGACCACAGGCGAGCAGCGCGTAACAGGAGCGGTTCGAGTAGAATAGGGCCATACGTATACGGCCTTCGCGAAACGGACCCTAATCATGAATACGAACGGCACGAACGAGCTGGACGCCTATGCCAGAGCACCTGAGGGCGCTTCGCCCCACCATGTTGAACCGACCCTGGAGCAAGACGAGGAGCTGACGCTTTCCTCCCCCTCCCTTGCAGACGATACCGACCTGGAGGCCTGGGAGCCCAGCGCCGCCGCGTTCGGAGAAGGGTATGCGCAGGTGACGGCAGCCAAGGCCATCCATCGCCCCACCGGCAAGGCGGCCAAAGAGGCCAAGCGCCGGGCAGCGCAGCGAAAGGCCGCCGACGAGGAGCGCAAGGCGGCGTTCCAGCGCACCCGTTCCCAGGACCTGCACCCCCAGGACGACCCGCAGGACGGACCGGAGGATGCGACTCCCCTTTCGCCCCTGGTTCCCAACGCTTCTGCTCACTTGGACCTTGACGGGACCGTGGAGTCGTTGGGTCGCGAAGGCAGCAGCGCAGCCGGGGAGGAGACGGGCTCCCCGGCTTCCGGACCTGCACCCGCTGCTGCTCCCAGGAAGCGCGCAGGCAGGAAACTGGCGGCGGCGGCCGGCATTGGCGCGTTGTGCCTGGTGGCGGCCGGAGCAGTCCTTGGCGTGAACTGGTACCGTACCCATCCCGTAAGCATCGTCCTTGACGGGCAGGCCGTAACCGTAGAGGGATCCCAGCGCACCATACAGGGCCTGCTGGACGACGGGACTATCGAGCTTTCCGCAGGAGACTACCTGGCCATTGACGGGTCGGTGCTGAAGAAGCGGGGCGGGAAGGACGACCAACTGCAGCTGAACGGCACTGCGGTGGAGGCTTCCGCATACGACCAGCTTTTGAACGAAGGAGACGAGCTGGAGGTGAACCGCGGGGAGGACGTGACCGAGGAGTTCACCGTGGAAAGCCAGGTGCGAATCCCCCATACCACCACCGTGACTGGCTGGGGCGCCATCCACTGGTACGCCCAGGGAAACGGACGCGACGGCAGCAAGGGCGTGACCACCGGCAAGGAATCCGGCGTGGTCATTGACGACGTGATCGAAAAGCCTCGGAACGTGAAGGTGGTGCAGTACAGCGCCAACACCCGCGGGAAGAAGGTGATCGCCCTGACCTTCGACGACGGACCCTGGCCCACCACCACCGAGGCGGTCCTGGACGTGCTGAAGAAGAACAAGGCCAAGGCCACCTTCTTCACCCTGGGCAACCAGATTAGCGGCCGCGAGCACTTGATCAAGCGCATGTATGAGGAAGGGCATCAGATCTGCACCCATTCCTATGACCATGCTGCAGGATCCGGCCAAGGCGTGAACATTACGTACATGTCACGCAAGGAGCAGCGAAGTGAGATCATCCGGGGCATGGAGGCCATTTCCGCGGTTACGGGCGAAGACGCCAGCACCGTGGTCCGCCTGCCCGGCGGCAACGTGAACAAGCGCACCATGGACATTCTTTCCGACCTGGTCACCGCGGAGATCAACTGGGACGTAGACACCCTCGACTGGAGCCGACCCGGCGTCAAGGCCATCTACCAGTCCATCATGAGCGCCCGCGGGGGCGACATCGTGCTGCTCCACGACGGCGGCGGCGA
>JAQXGX010000033.1 GCA_029006935.1 Eggerthellales bacterium
TTGCCCGAAGAAACGCTTTCGTACAATACCCCGAAAAGAGCTTCCGAACTGGCCTGAAAAGCGCCCGCGACCCCCTTCGAACCAGGTTGCACGTCAAATCAAGGCCTCGCTCTCATACGAAAAGCGGCCCGAGCCTAAGCCCGGGCCGCTTTGTCAGCCGTGTCGTAAAAGGCAGCGGCTACTTTTCGTCATACTGGGGAATCTCGGTCTCGTCCACTTCCTCCAGGTTGCCGTCATACACATAGTGCTTGGTCTCCCGCGCAATGACCGCGGAAAGACCCAGCACGGCAATGCAGTTGGGAATAGCCATGAGGGCGTTCATCACGTCGGCGAAGTCCCACACGGTGGAGCTCAGGTTGGACACCACGGCGCTGTTGGTGGCGTCGCCCACCATCATGCAGCCCCAGAACACGAAGGCCAGGAACACCACGTAGTACGGGAACACAGCCTTTTTGCCCAGCAGATAGCTGATGGCGCGGTTGCCGTACTGGCTCCAACCCAGAATGGTGGAGTAGGTGAAGGTCAGCAGGCCAATCAACAGAACCAGCGGACCGAACACGGGGATCTTCTCGAAGGCGGCGGTGGCAAGGCCTGCACCAGAAGAAATGGTGCCGTCGGCAATAGCAGCAGAAAGCTCGGGGTTGGCCAGCAGAGTGGTCATGAGCATAAGGCCGGTGATCAGGCAGACCACCACGGTGTCCCAGAAGGTGCCGGTCATGGAAACCAACGCCTGGCGGGCAGGGTTCTTGGTGGTTGCGGATGCAGCGACCAGCGGAGCGGAGCCCATGCCGGACTCGTTGGAGAAAATGCCGCGCTTGAAGCCGAACTGAAGGGCCATGGTAACGGTGGAGCCCACGGCACCGCCGGCCGCGCCAGCGGGAGTGAAGGCGCCCACCAGGATCTGGCGGATGGCCTCGCCCAGGTACTCGATGTTCATGCCGATGATAACCAGGCAGCAGACTACGTAAAACAGGGCCATGACCGGGACCAGCTTTTCACACACCTTGGAAATGGAGCGAATGCCGCCCAGAATGACCACGGCTACCAGAATGACCACCACTAAGCCCACGAACCACTGGGGAATGGCCTTGCCGTCAATCAGGGAGGTGTTGTACAGCGCGTCAGCCAGGGAGTTGGACTGAGTGGAAGCACCAATGCCGAAGGCGGCCAAGGCGGCAAACAGGGCGAAGAGCACGGCTAAGGAGCGGCCCAGCTTCTTGTTCTTGAAGCCACGCTCAAGGGCATACATGGCGCCGCCCAGCATCTTGCCGGAATGGTCCTTCACGCGGTACTTCACGCCGATGAAGACCTCGGAGTACTTGGTGGCAATGCCCAGGATGCCGGTAATCCACATCCAGAAGATGGCGCCGGGACCTCCGAACAGCAGGCCCGTGCCCACGCCCACGATGTTGCCGGTGCCGATGGTGGCGGCAAGGGCGGTGGTCAGGGCGCCGAACTGGGTGATGTCGCCGTCAGCGTCGGACGGGTCGTCCTTGGTGACCGAAAGGCGGATGCCCGTTCCGATCTTGCGCTGGATGAAGCCCGTGCGAATGGTCATGAACACGTGCGTGAACAGAAGCAGCATGATCATGATGGGGCCCCACACGAAACCGTCGATGGCGTCGATCACGTCAAGGGGACTGGTGGCGCCGGCAATGCCGGTGGCCAATCCCGTAAACGGCTCTATGAAGAACGAAACAAGAAACTCTTCCATAAGATCCCTCCAAACAAAACAAACCGATCTCCCATATGCGTTAGAGAATATGCGAGCCCCGTTAACCAACTGTTTCAGCTCCATGACAATTCGATGTTTGCCCCGTTTTGGCGCTTTTGCGGTCGCCATGCCGAAGGAGGGTGGTCGTTCACCGCTTGCCCTCTATAATGGTGGGCAGCAAAAACCCCACCGAATCAACCTACGGGAGACCCATCCATGCTGAACGTTTCGTTTTCCGATCGTCTAAATGCCTTTGGCGAAGAAGTCTTCGCCCAACTCAACAACAAGCTCCTTGACCTGCAGGCCCAGGGACGCACCATCTACAATTTGAGTATCGGCACCCCGGACTTCGTGCCCCCCGAGCACATCAAGGCCGCCCTGGCGGAAGCCGCCGCCGACCCCCTGTGCTGGAAGTACAGCCTGCGGGACCTGCCCGAGCTCAAGCAGGCGGTGTGCGACTACTACGCCGACCGCTTCGGCGTTGCGGGCATCACCCCGGACATGGTGGCCTCCTGCAACGGCACCCAGGAGGGCATGGGGCACTTCGGCCTGACCCTGTGCAACCCCGGGGACGTGGTGCTGCTGCCCGACCCCTGCTACCCTGTGTTCAAGGCGGCGGCGGTCATGGCCGGCGCCGAGCCCTGGTACTACCCGCTGGAGGCCGAGCACGACTTCCTGCCGCACATGGCAGATATTCCCGCGGAGGTGGCGGACCGCGCCAAGTACCTGGTGGTTTCCCTGCCGGCAAACCCCGTGGGTAGCGTGGGAACGCCTGAGGTCTACCAGGAGATCATCCGCTTTGCCCAGGAACACAACATCCTGATCGTGCACGACAACGCCTACAGCGACATCGTCTACGATGGACCCGCTGGAGGCAGCTTCCTGCAGTACCCCGGCGCACTGGAGCAGGGAGTGGAGTTCTTCAGCCTGTCCAAGTCCTTCAACGTAACCGGCGCCCGTATGGGCTTCCTGGTGGGACGCCCCGATGTGGTGGGGGCCTTTGCCAAGCTGCGCAGCCAGATCGACTTCGGCATGTTCTACCCGGTGCAGCGGGCGGCCATCGCCGCGTTGACCGGTCCCCGCGAACAGGTGGAGAAGCAGCGGATGCAATACCAAGCCCGTCGCGACGCTCTGTGCGACGGCCTGGAGTCGATCGGCTGGGAGCGTCCCAACGCCCACGGCACCATGTTCGTGTGGGCCAAGATTCCGGGAGGCCGCACCGACAGCATGGCGTTCTGCCAAGAGCTCATGGAGAAGGCCGGCGTGGTGGTAACCCCGGGAGCCAGCTTCGGCCCCAGCGGAGAAGGCTACGTGCGTATTGCCTTGGTGCTGCCACCAGAAAAGATTACGCAGGCCGTGGCCTCCATA
>JAQXGX010000034.1 GCA_029006935.1 Eggerthellales bacterium
TGACTTCCTTGTGCATGGTGGTTGCTTCCATGGGGCTTCCCTATTCCAATCCAGATCCTGCATAGCGGCTGGCGCGACCGCCGTTTCGACGGCCCTCATCGGCAAAGCCGAAGCACTCGGTGAAGATGATGTTGCACTTCAGGTCGTACTGGGCCTTGATGGCGTCCAGCGCATCCTCCATGACCTCGCCCATGACCTGGCTTTCGCACACGGCGCGGGCGTTCACCACAATGGACATGGCAGCATAGGGGTTGCGCAATCTGCTTTCGTACTCAACATCGTAGTCCACGCCCACCAGGGAGCACTTCACGAAGTCGTCCCCTTCCCCGGCCGCGAACAGCTTCAGGTGGGGCACGTTGCGCTTGGCTTCGATAAGACCGTAGCGAATGGCCTCCATGAAGTCGTCCACCACCTGGTTGAAGTCTATGTTTTCCTCGTTGCGCTGGCGGGCGAAGAAGCGACGGTTATACCAGCACATCTTCTCCTCCGCGGCGTTGAACTCGTCGGAGCCGTAGCCGATCTCCTTGTGCTCGGCGGGGCTGCGATGGGACAGCACGTAGTCCACCACCTGCTCCACGCCCTCCCCCGTGCGGGCGCTCATGGTCATGACGGGCACGTCCGGATAAGCGGTCTTGATGAACTCCAGGTCAGCGGCCAGTTCTTCGGGGCTCAGCAGGTCGATCTTGTTCAGCACGATCAGATCCGCCTCCGCCAGCTGGGCGTTCAGCAAAAAGCGCATCTCCTCCGGAAGGTTGATGTTGGCCCGCTCGGGCAAAATCATGCGCAAGCGCTCCGGATCCACCAGGCAGGTGAAGGGCAGCAGGTCGAACCGACCCGGATAGTCCTGCTTCAGCTTCAGGTACACATGGTCCAGACCGCCGATGCCGCAGCCGGGAATGTCGCTCATGACCAGGTCGCAGCCGCCGTTGGCAAGGCGGTGGATGTGATCGACCAGATCCTCGGTTACGTAGCAGATGCAGTCGCCGGTAATCTCGTTAATGTCCACGTCGGCGGTGCGGGTGTAGTCGGCGTCCACCAGGTTCTTGGCGCCCAGATCGTTGGCGATGATGCCCGCCTTGCCGTACTTGCGGTTGATGACGCGAGCCATGGCAATCATGCTAGTGGTCTTGCCGGACCCCAGAAAGCCGCTGACGATCATGTACTTGGTTGCCACTGCGAATTCCCTTCTGACGTGCGTGTTTTTGGCCCCTTATACAGAGCGAGCCGAATGCAAGGGACGCATCCGGCTCTGTGTTTCAGACCTGACCATATAATAGACCATATCCACTACTTGTCAACAGTTATTTAGAGTCTTCAATGTATCAAGAACGCTCAAAACTTCCAGGGTAAAGGCAAAGGGAACGAAAAGGGCGAAAAGGGCGAAAGACAAGGCAGCAAAATGGAGCGCGCGGACCCGCTGCGCACGGGCTCCGCCCCAAAGGCAACGCTGGCCCTGACGAAAAACAGCCGACCCTGAAAGAACCCCGTCTAAATGTTCAGCAGCTTGTTCCTAATGGCAAAATCCACCAGCTCAGCGCGGGATTTCAGATTCAGTTTCGCGTAGATCTTGGCCCTGTGGGCCTCCACCGTCTTGACGGAAAGGAACACCTTCTCGGAGATTTCGCGATTCGTATAGCCCTTGGCAAGCAGCTGGAGGATCTCCAGCTCACGCGGAAGCAGCGAAAGCAAGCGCTCGTTGCTGCCCCGCTCGGCTTCGTAGCGCTCCATGATGGGCTTCATCTTGGGGTGGATGTAGCGCCCTCCAGCGAACACGGTGTTCACCGCCTCGATCAGCTCCTCCTTGCTCGCGTTTTTGATCAAATAGCCGCTTGCCCCGCAGCGCATGGTGTAGTCAAGGTACTCGGGCTCCGCGAACATGGTCAGAATCACGATCTTGGTCTGAGGCAGATCCCGGGCTATTTCCTCGCAGGCCACCATGCCGCTTTGCCCAGGAGGCATGGAAATGTCCAGAAGCAGCACGTCCGGCTTTTCCCGCGAAACCACGGCATACGCCTGGGTCCCCTCGGCCGCTTCCCCCACCACGGTAATGTTGGGATCCGTTTCCAGCAGCATCTTGAACCCGCTGCGGACGATCTCGTGGTCATCGGCTAGCACAACGCGAATCATGACTACTCCTTCTACCGGTCAGGGGCCGATCCCATGGGAGCGGTCAGCGTGATCAGCGTTCCCTTCGGGCCAGACTCAATGCTCAGCTCCGCATGGATCAGCGACGCTCTCTCCCGCATTCCTGGAAGGCCGCAACCGCTGCCACGCACGACCGGCTTCTCCGTGTCAAAGCCCGAGCCATGGTCCTGAACCGAAACCATGATCCAGCCGTTGGAGGCGGTCAGGGTCACCTCTATGTGGTCGGATTCGGCGTATTTGCTGGCATTGAGCAGCGCTTCCTGGCAGATGCGGTACACCTGGGTTTCCAGAGCAGGGTCGAAGCGGGGAATCTGCAGGTCGCCCAGGAACTCAATGCGAGCACCATAGGCACGCTCGAAGGCCAGGGCCCGGGAGCGCAGGGCGGGAAGAAGCCCGAAGTGATCCAAGGTGGAAGGACGAAGCTCCACCGAAAGGTCGTGAAGCTGCTCAAGGGCCATGTCGATTCCCGCGCAGACTTCCTGCAGCATCCCTTCCTGATCGGAGTCCTGCGCCAACCCCAAGGCAAGGCGCGCCTTCATAGCCGCCACCGCCAGCTCCTGGGAAATGCCGTCGTGGATTTCTCGGGAAATGCGCGTCCTTTCCTGCTCCTGGGCATGAATGACCAGGGAAACGCTGGAGTTGCTCATCGCGAACAAGCTTGCGGAGCCCACCGGCTCCACCGTGGACTTGCTGACCTCCTCAAAGTCCATGAAATCCTGGGCAACGACCTCAAGGTCACAGAACCGTCCGTCCAGCTCCCGCACGCATGACCGGAATGCAAGGACGTGGGCCTCCTTTGCCGTACGAAAGGCCATGAGCAGCACTCCCACCGTTCGGCTGTCCTTGCCCAGGGGCAGCGCGCAGAAGCTTCGCAGGTCTTCGGCAAAGACGATGGGATAGGACGAGTATTCCCGAGGATCCATCTCGGTATCTATATCGGTGAAGAGCATGGGCTTGCCCGCCTTCAGCACAATGCCGCCAATGCCCCGTCCGGGAGCAAGCATGATGCGGCGGAAGCGGTCGCTGGTGCTCCCCTGGCTGTACAACCACTTCAGCGGAGCACCAGGGAGGGCGGCCAGGCCCACGGCGGTGAAGTCGAACCCGTAATCGGTTCCCAGCCGCTTTACCTCATCGGCGTACTGGGTGCATTCTCCATTCAGCGTGGCTTCAGAAAAACTCCAAAGGCCCATGAAGGAAATCCTTTCCTCTGACCTGCCCGATCAACAAAGGCGCTCCTAAGCCTGCAAGACGAGCGTGCCAAGAAGCAAAGCCCTGCAGCAGCTAGCTGTCCTTGAAGCGTACACCCACGGAAAGGCACTTGGCAGGACACACGTCCACGCACTTACCGCAGAGCATGCAATCTCCCGCCCTCACGACAGAAGCAGAGCCCTCCACGACCGCATCCAGAATCTGAGGGTCGCACAGGCAGGCTTCCTTGCACTTGTTGCAGCCGATGCACGTATCGGGCTCGGCAGAAACGCTCACCAAGCCCACCTTGCCCAGGACCTGGTAGAACCCGCCCAACGGACAGAGGGAACGGCACCAGACCCTATGGCCCCAGAACAGCTCGGCAACCACGATGGCCGCAAGGGTCACGCCTCCTACGGTGGAGCCTAGCACCAGACCCTTGTTCAAAAAGCTCACGGGCGAAAGGACCTCGAACACCGGCACGCTCACCAGCGCGGAAAGAACCAGCACCGCCGCGGCAACATAGATCTTGGCATGCCTGGGCACGACCCGCTCGGCAAGCTTCTGACCAGGGCGAACCCGACGACGCAGCCAATCGACCGCTTCCAGAACCAGGTTCACCGGGCAGACCCAGCCGCAGAACACGCGGCCGCGAATCAAGCCGTACACGATCAGCACCGGCAGCAGCCCTATGATCCAGTCCGGGGAAATGGTCTTGGCCGCGAAGATCGTCTGAAGCACGGCAAAGGGATCCAGCAAGGTCACAGGACCTACGCTGGAAGACGAAAGCGTGCCGAAGAACGGCAGGCTGGAGGGAGCCAGAACGGCATCGTCCGAAAGCTCGGAGAACGCACCGTTCTGACCGAACAGAGACCAGCCCGCGGCCACGACCGGAACGCAGAACAGCAGCAACGCAAGGACCTGCACCACGTGCCTGCACGCACTCAGGCCGAACTTGCCTCGCTTCCCTTCTTTTTTCCGCTCATCCTTAGCAGCCACGGGCTCGCTCCTCAAAACTCTAGATACCGTCCGGGTAAAGGGACGGATCGTCCTCGAAATTCACATACACCAGGTTCACGCCCAGAACGCCGGGAATGGCCGCAAGGCTGCTCGCAACATCATGGGAGTCGTCTACCGTGTTAGCCTCGATGGTGATGACGATCTTGAAGTCGTTGATCTCATGCACCTCCACGCCCGGATGCTTCGGCAGCTCGGCAGCCACTTCCTCCGTCTGGTCCGCAACGGTGCTCACCAGCAAGCTGGAAATAACCATTACTTGCCCGCCTCGTTCTTGGAGGCCCCGGTACTCACGCCCGGAACATGGCAGGTGATGCACTGGGAGTGATCAGCAGCCAGATCCTTGATAGACGTTGGGACCTCCACGGCATAGTGGTCAGCCGGCAGGGCGGTAGCCGATGCCAGCATGGGGTTGGCGTCCTGATTCGCCCCGTGGCATCCGTAGCAACCGTTGGCTCCCAGGTCCGCATACCTGTTTTCATGACCCGAAGGCATGGTGGGCGCCGCACCCTCGGGCACGTTGGCGTTCACGTCCTGCTTGGCAGGAGCGCTTCCGCACCCCGCCAGGGCCGTGGCGCCCAGTACCGCAGCCAAAGCCAGGGACAAGACCGTAACCTTGAGCTTCATGGCTAGCCCACCTTCTCTACCTTCACGCAGGTCTTCTTGAAGTCAGGTTCCTTGGAAAGCGGGCAGTAGGCTTCCTGGACCACCAGGTTGATCAGGGTCTCCTCAGCGAAGAACGGAGCGAACAGATACCCCTCGGGCGGCTCGGTGCGGCCGGCAGTGGAAACGGTGATCTCCACTTCGCCCCAACGGCTGGTCAGCTTCACGCGGTCGCCGTCCTTCAGGCCCAGCTTCTCCACGTCCTTGGGATTCATGTCCAGCAGCGCTTCGGGCAGAGCGCGGTTGAGCTCTTCGACGCGACGGGTCATGGAGCCGGTGTGCCAGTGCTCCAGCAGACGACCGGTGCAGAACACGAAGGGGTATTCCTTGTCCGGCACCTCTGCCGGAGGCTCCCACGGACGGAACACCACGGAGGGACGACGGTCGGCGCTCTTGTAGAAGCTGACGCCCTTGCGCAGGCCCGCCTCGCCGTACTGGCTCACGCCGTACTCGTCGAAGCCGTCCTCCTGCTTGCCGTCGCTGAAGCGCCACTTGGTGGCGTACCACTTGCCATCCACCTCGCGGCAGGGCCAGGTCATGCCATGGTTTTCGATGTACTGGTCGTAGGGGGCCAGCTGCTTGGCCTCCATCTTCATGACGCCCCAGCCTTCCACCTGGTCCACGTTGTCGTGAATGTCCAGCACCCGCTTGCTGGAGTAGGAGTTCTGGTTGGGATCGGGGTTGCTGAAGGTGCGGTACTCGTTCCACATCTCGGTCAGGACCTCGCGCTGGGTTTCGAACTTGAAGTCAGCGGCTTCCTTGTCATACCACTTGCCGAACAGGGCGTCGAAGGCGTCTTCCTTGCCGATCTTTTCGCCCTCAAGAACGCGCTTTGCGATCTCCATGAGCATCCACATGTCCCACTTAGCCTCTCCCGGAGGATCGATGGCCTTTTCGAACACGGCGGTGCGACGCTCGCCGTTGCCGAACATGCCTTCGCGCTCAACCCACATGGCAGCAGGCAGGACCACGTCAGCGTACTGGGTGGAAAGGGTGGGATAGACCTCGCTCACGGTGATGAAGCAGTCGAAGACGCCGTTGTGCTCGCCGTCGCGGCCCAGGAAGCGGGTCAGGTCGGTCATGGATTGAGCCCAGTTGTTATGGGCGGTCCACAGGAAGTCCAGGTTGCCGTTGGACATTTCCCGGAACATCTTGGTGGTGTGATAGCCGGGAACGGCAATGTCCTCCAGCCAGCCTTCGGGAAGGTTCCACACGGCCTCGGTGTAACGACGATGCTGCGGGTTGGCCACGACCAGGTCCGCGGGGAGGCGGTGGCAGAAGGTACCTACCTCGCGGGCGGTACCGCAGGCGGACGGCTGACCCGTCAGGCTGAAGGGACCGCAGCCCGGCTTGGCGATCTTTCCGGAAAGCAGATGGATGTTGTAGATGTTGTGGTTCACCCAGGTGCCGCGGTTGTGCTGGTTTACGCCCATGGTCCAGAAGCTGGTGATCTTGAGCTTGGGATCGGCGAAGGCCTTGTACAGGGTCTTCAGGTCATCGATGTCCATACCGCTGATCTTGCTGGTGTACTCCCAGGTGTACTTCTTCAGGCGCTCCGCGTACTCTTCGAAGGTGCAGGGCTTGACCGCGTCGGCGCGCTGGCCGTCTTCGCTCTTGTCGTAGGCGTCCTTGACCTCCCAGTCGGAGTTGCCTATGTTTTCCTCGCCCATCTTGAACTGCAGATGATCCTTGACGAAGGCTTCGTCGTAGGTCTTGTTCTGGATCAGATAGTTGGCAATGCAGTTCAGAATGGCCAGGTCGCCGTTGTTGCCGAAGATCATGACCTTGTCGGCGTTGGCGGAGGTGCGGGTGCGCAGGGTGGTCACGTCATAGTGCTTGCAGTCAGTCTGCTGCATGTGGGCCATGAACCGGGAGTACAGCATAGGATGGGCTTCCGCCATGTTGGCGCCCCAGGTAATGATCAGATCGGCGTCGTCAATGTCGGCGTAGCAGCCGGCGGGCTCGTCGGTCTGGAACACGTTCATGAAGCCAACCACGGCGCTTGCCATGCACAGGCGCGCATTGGGGTCGATGTTGTTGGAGCGCAGGCCCGCCTTCCAGAACTTGGCGGTCGCGTAGCCTTCCAGGATGGGCTGCTGGCCGGATCCCCAGAAGCCCAGACGAGACTTGTCCTTCTTCCACGTTTCCTTGAGCTTGGAGGAAACCAGGTCCAGTGCCTCTTCCCAGGTGGCCTCCCTCAGGCCCTCCGCGGTGCCCTTGGTGGACTTGTCGTCACGGATAAGGGGCTTGGTCAGGCGGTCTTCGCCCGTGAGCGCCTTGGCCAGGTAGTAGCCCTTCACGCAGTTCAAGCCGCGGTTCGAATCGTTGTCCGGGTCGCCCACCACGCTGATGAGCTTGCCGTTCTTGCTCTGCACCAGCACGCCGCAGCCGCAGCCGCAGAAACGGCACACGGAAAGCTTGGTCTCGGTGTCAGCGCCGTTGGAGGGCGTGTTCTCCTTAGGAGAGCATCCCACCATGGTGGAAAGGGTGCCCGCTGCCGCTGCGCTGGCGAGCGCAACCGCGGTGCTCTTGATAAACGATCGCCTTGAAACGTCCATGATCTTCCTCCCAGTCTTCCTTGCGGCCTTGCGGCCGGACTCCTTCTACTTACTCCCCTTTGCCTCTTGCTCGGCCACGCTCACGATACGAATGGGGACGGCAGGATCGCTAATGACGCAACGCTCCACGCACAGCCCGCAACCTGTGCACGTTTCCCGATTGATCGTGGGCGCAAATTGCGCATGGATGGAATCTCCCTCAAGGCTGCCGAACTGCACGGTAATGGCGCGGTCGATGAGGGGACACACGCGATAGCACACCTCACAGCGCATACCCTTGAAGGCAATACAGGTGTTTTCGTTGATGACGGCATAACCCATGTTCACGTCGGCGCGGGTGGCAACATCCCGCAGGGCCTGGGTAGGGCATACGTTCACGCAGGGAAAGTCTTCGCACATACGGCAGGCCTGACGTCGAGCGTCGATGAAGGGGGTTCCGGCGGCAGAGCCTTCCCCCACACCCGCGATCTGAATGGCCTGGTAGGGGCACGCCTGCTGGCACTTGCCGCACTTGATGCAGCGCGCCATGAAATCGGCTTCGCCCTGGGCTCCTGGAGGGCGCAGAAGACTCGATGGCCCCTTGGCCACCGCATAAGCGCCCTGTGCCGCAATGAGGACAGCGGCTATTCCTGCTGCTGCTTTTTCAACTCCCACAGATACCCCCAAAACAGCGTGGAACCTGGTAACGCTGTTTTGAGTATGGCAGATTCCCCGGGCACTTCCTTCAGGTCGAAAAAAGACGCGGGTTTTCCCCTATTCCCCAGGCGTGCGGGCAGCGTCGGCCCTCAGGTCCTCCACCTGCTCCTCCAGAAGCATGAGCTGCTTTTCCAGCTTGCGCTGCTTGCTGAACTGCACGAAGAGCCATGCCAGAAGAAGGGCCCACAGCAGCGCGTATGCGGCAATCACAAAGGGAGCGCTGGGAATAATGGTGCTGTAAATCTGCTCAAGAACCGAATTCATGGGTTAGTCCTCCAAGGCGTTCTTCAGGGCGCTCACCCGCTCCTCAAGACGGGCGTTGCGGAAGCGGATGCGATACATGACGAAGGCAAGGCACAAAAAGCCCGCAGAGCAGATGCCCACGCACAAGCCCATTTCCGGCGTCATGCCTCCTTCGCGAAAGACCACAGGGTGCAGGCTGGTGGGAATGACCCTGGTCACCAGCATGGTAATGGGCACGTCAACGAAGCTGATCAGGGCAAGCACGGAAGCGTACGTGGCGCGACGCTCGGGCTCGTCGATGGCGTTGCGCAATATGAAGTAGCCCAGCACCAGGATCGTAAGCACCAGGTACGTGGTCAGACGGGGCTCCCAGGTCCACCACACGCCCCACTCGAAGCGCGTCCACATTTCCCCGGTGATCATGGTGGCCACCACGAAGACCAGCGCCACTTCCATGGCGGTCTTGGAGCAGGTATCGTAACGCTGCTGGCGGGTGGTCAGGTAGCGCAAGGCGTAGAAGGCTGCCGCCACCATCACCGCCATGGAGGTAATGGCCACCGGCATGTGGAAGTAGAAGATCTTCTGGGAAAACAGCAGCTTGTTGGAAACCATCTGGCCCCCGATGAGCTCCACTCCGTCAACAGACGCCCCGTTTACCGGGGCTATGAAGAAGAACGCCATCAAAAAGCCCGCCGTGGTGAGCATAAGCGCGGCGGCGGTGGCAACGGGCGCCAGCTTGTCCGGCCATTGTCCCATCTCAGGCAAGCCCAGGGCGAAAGGAGCAGCCTTTCCCGCCTTCCCCTTGGGGCCCGGGCGGCTCGAGCTAGAACTCACCATATGTCCAACCTCCTTTGCGGCGATCCGCTCCGCGCAGGGAGCGCTTTCCGCGCTAAGCACTCACAACAAAATCGTACAAAACCCAACTCAGCAGCACCATGACCACGTCATAGCCTGCGACCAGAGCAACTGCTGGCACGAAGGCGTCCAACGCCGCCGGCGTTCCCACAATGGCCGCCGTGGTCGCGCTCACGCAGGCATACAGCAGCGGAAAGGTCAGGGGAATGAACAGCACCGCCAGCATCACGTCCTTGCCCCGGGTGTTGGCGGTAATGGTGGAAAGGAGCGTACCCACGCCGCTCATCCCCACCGTTCCCAGCACCAGCGGGACCAGGGCCAGGGGCAGGCTGGAGGAAGCCGATACGCCGCCCATGAAGAAGAACCAGAAGACCGGCACCGCCACCACCTCAACCAGCAAGGTGAACAGCAGGTTGCTGACCATCTTGGCAAGATAGATGGCACCGCGGTCCAGCGGCGCCAGCAGCAGGCCCTCCAGGCAGCCGTTTTCCTTTTCGTAGGCAAAGGATCGGTTCAGACCCATGAGGCTGGTGAACACGAAGAGCGTCCAGAGCAGCCCGCCGCTCATCTGCTGCACGTCCAGGCTGGCAGAAACCTGCGTGAGCGCGGCTCCGAACACGATCAGCACCAGAAGGGCGTACACGCCCATGGAGGTGATCATTTCCCGAGTGCGGATTTCCCGACGCAGGTCCTTTGCCAGCAGCTGCTTGAACTGAGCCCAGGAGCTGGGCTGCTCCACCACGGCGGGCTTCATCTAGCTCACCCCCCGGCCTACGGTCTGCGCGTACAGGTCGGAAAAGGCGTCAAATGAAAGCTCTTCCTTAGGGGCGAAGCTTGTCACGCGCCCCTTGGACAGCAGCAGCTCATGAGTGCACATCCCATAGCCCTTCTCCAGGTCATGACTGACCATGACGAAGGTCCGGCCCGCGCGAACCTGGTCTATGAGCTGGTCGAACACCGCGACCGCATGGGGGTCAAGGCCCGCGTAGGGTTCGTCCAGGAACACCAGCTGCGGATCATGGAGCAGGGCGCGGGCAATGGCCAGGCGCTGGGTCATGCCCCGGGAAAACCCCCGCACCACGTCCAGGCGCCTGTGCTTCAGCCCCACCGCCTCCAGAAGCTCCATGACACGGCCTTCGGCGTTGCGCACCCCGTACAGGTTGGCAAAGAGCATCAGGTTCTGGTGGGCGGAAAGGTCCGGGTACAGCATGGGCTCATGGCTGATCAGACCGATGCGCGAACGAACCTGGTCCGGCTCCTTCTGCAGGTCAAAGCCCAGGACCCGAGCAGATCCGGCGCTGGGCCGCGCCACCGTGGAAAGGATGCGCAGCAGCGTGGTCTTGCCCGCGCCGTTGGGGCCGAACACAGAAAGAAATGCCCCCTCCGGCAGGGAAAAGCTCACGTTGTCGAGGGCGCGCCGCTCCCCGAACTGCTTGGTCAGACCTGAAACCCGCAGCACCTCACTCATGGTCCTGCTCCTTCGCCACATCCAAAGGCTTTTTCGCCCTGCTGACGGACCTGCGCCCGAAGGCGGCAACGAGCGCCCCCAGCGTCAGAAGCACCAAGCCCAGCCACACCAGGCCGATGAGGGGATTCACCCGCACGTCCAGGGAAAGCCCGCCGTTTGAAGAGCTCACTCCCTTGTAGACCACGAACAGGTCTTCCGTTGGCAGGCTGATGACCGCGGCGTTCTGCTGCTGTTGCTGCGTGCTGGTGACCAGGGTGACCGAGGGGCTTGCCTGACCCAGCGGCGCTCCGTCCTTGGTCACGTCGAAGTTGACCTGGTACACCACGTTACCGTTATCCTGCGGGGTCACGCTGCTTCCCGTGAAGGTGAGCTCGTAGTCCTTGATGGTGAACGTTTGGGAGGCGGTGTCGGTCTTGGAATCATAGGCCAGATATCCCGACTGCTCGGTCACATACATGGAAGAGCCGATCAGGCCCGCCAAGATCACCGCCATGGCCACGTGGGCCACGCCGCCGCCCAACAGGGACGCGCGCCTGGCCCTGAGGCCCTTCTTGAGCATGAGCAGGGAATTGCCCAGGAGCAGGCTGGCCACCGCCAGCCCCATCACGGTCAGGCCCTTGTAGTACCACGCCGGCCCCTGCTCCACCAGGTCGGCGGCAATGCTGCCCCCTGCCGCCAGGGATGCGTCGTAGGAAGGGCTCAGGACCAGCACGAAGTAGGCCATGAGCAGGACGAAGGTCACCGCACAGACCCCGCCTGCAACCTTCAGGCGCCCCAGCCCCTTGCGTAAGTCGGACCCGCCCCAGGAAAGCAGCGGGCATACTGCTACGAGCAGCAGGTACAGAATGCCCAGGGGACGGGCCAGCATGTTGTAGGCGCCGGCAGGAAGGGACTGTCCGCCCAGGGGAAGGAAGCTTGGCAGGGCAGAGCTCACCGTCAGGTAGGTCAGCAGCACCGTAGCAGCGACCATGAACACGTTGTTGAAGAAGTAGAAGTCCTCCCGGGTCAGCAGGCTTTCCGCCCGGGCGGGCTCGGCTTCGCCTTCGCCCATAGGAGCACAGGCTTCAGGCGCGGAAGAGGCCTCGGAAGCCCCGATGCTCTTACGGCGCAGCACCACTCCCGCAATACCCACGCCGAAGGAGATCGCGATCAGAGCTCCGAACAACGCAAGGGAAACCGGGTCTCCCTCGAAGGCGTGAACCGATTGCACCAGGCCGCTGCGGCTGATGAAGGTGCCCACGATCACGAACCCGTAGGTCAGACACGCGCACAGAAGCGCCCAGCCCTTGAAGATCCCCCGCTTTCGGCACATGGTCATGCTATGGATAAGGGCAACTCCCATGAGCCATGGCAGCAGGCTGGCGTTTTCCACCGGGTCCCAGCCCCAGTAGCCGCCCCAGCCCAGCACCACGTAGGCCCAGACGCTGCCCAGCCCAATTCCCACGGTCAGGAACAGCCAGGACGCCAGGGTGATGCGATTGGAGCGGTCGATCCAATCCTTGGAGTAGTCGTTGCAGACAAGCGCCGAAACCGCATAGGCAAAGGGCACGGTCAGGCCCGCGTATCCCACGAACAGCAGCGGCGGGTGAATGGCCATGGCCCAGTGCTCCAGCAGCGTGTTCATGCCCATGACCGTTGCCGCCGTGGTCAGGGTGCCGTCGGGGCCGTAGTACCGAGATTCGGTGGCGGAAAAGGGAGCGTTGGCGTCGCTGAACAGCAGCACCCCCAGAAACGCCGCCAGCACCGACTCCATGACAAGCACCGCGCAGGTGTCCAGCTTGGCAAGCTGGTCAAGTCGACGCAAGGAAACGATCAGGGAGAACAGGCTGATGAGCCAGCTCCAGAACAGCAGGCTGCCTTCGCGACCCGCCCAAAGGCCGGCTATGTTGAAGAGGACTCCCATGAGTCCCGTGGATCGGGAATGCTGGTCAAGCACGTACTGCAACGTGTAGTCACCCGTCAGGAAACAGAACATCAGCACGCCACAGCACACGGTCAGCGCGGCAAAGCACACGGCAACAACGATGCGCCCCGCCCACACAAGGGACTGGGCCAGGTCGGCTCCCCTGGACCGGGCCGCCAGGACCTGGCCTACCGCCAGAAGCAGCACGCTTGCAACGCTGGCCACGAACGCCAGCAGCAGGCCCATTGCTCCCAGAAAGCCCATGAGCTAACCCTCCAGGCTCACGCTGGTTGCGGTGAACAGGCCGGACGCGTCTACGGAGCCCTGGACCACCACCTGGGTCTGGGCCCTGACGTCATCAGGAAGCGCCCCGGCAAAGCTCACCGAAACGATCTTGGCATCAGCGCCATCGGCAGCCTGAACGTCGCGCAGCTGGAAGCGGATCTTCTGCGTGGCGTCGGCAGGATCGGCGCAGAGCAGGCCGGTGACCTTCACGGTCTTGCCCAGCACCTTTTCGCCATACTCAAGGAAGCGCCCCACGCCCAGGGCGGAGCTGGCGTTTTCGTACTTGGACGGGCACTTGGTAACCAGCTCTGAGCACTCCAGCACGCCGCCGTTCATGCGGCCGGTGCAGATGGCAGATACGCCGTTGCCGAAGGTGGCGGAAACGCCCTTGTCGTAGACCACGCGCACCGATTGGTCGACGCTGCCTTCGGGGTCGAACACGCTAAAGGTCAGCACGCCGTTTTCGTCAACGCTAAAGGAGTTGTCCACCACGGTGCAGGTGACCTGGATCTTCTTTCCCTCCAGGGAACCCGATGCGGCATCTGCCACCGAGGTGACCGTTGCCGCCGAGCTGCCGCCGACCACCGCGAACAGCAGGATCGCCACCACGGCGATCGCCCCCGCCACCACGATGAGACGTCGTTTGGTCTTTGCGTTCATGCCGGCCGTTCCTTTCGCCCGCCTACAACACTGCCCCTGCCTACAGAACCGCCCAGGCAGATGCCCGGGCGGACGTACGCTTTAGATCGGCTTTCTGCCAAGCACCGGACCCGCGTCGCACAAGGACCTTGCTGCGTCCGCGCTGCCCCTTGGGCTAATCGGCGTAAACCTGCCCCTCCAAATCGTAGCTGATGTACTGGTTCTGGAGCTGGGTGGATTCGTCGTAGCTCAGCCAGCCGGTGGGAACCTGGGCATCGTCATGACACTGGGTGCAGACCATCACGGAAGCGCGATGGGACTTGTGGCAGTCGCTGCAGGTGTACTCGGAGTGATGCCAGGAATGGGGGTTGCGCTCCAGGTTTGCCGTGGCGTCGGTCAGGTCGGACTTTGCCATGTTGTGGCAGGATTCGTTCAGGCAGAAGGTGGTTCCCTCAACGTTGTGCCAGCGCTGCAGGTTGTCCAGGCTGCGCTCGGAAAGCGGGTTGTAGAAGTTGCCCGTCACCCATTCGATTCCCTCGGTCATCTGCTCCTGCAAGGTCGGCTCGTGACAGGAAAGGCAGTTGGCATCCGCGTACGCGCGATGCGTGGCGGAAAGCATGCCGGAAGCATCGGCGACCTGGTTGCCCCACTTGTCCGTGGCGGGCTGACCCGGCTCGGAATAGTAGGTGGGATTGTACGGGTCCTGCGGGTTATGGCACAGGAAGTCACAGAACTCAGGCGTGTTATGGAAGTTCCAGAAGCCGATTCCCCCGATGGCAACCACCACTACCAGCACGGCGGTAACCACCTGCCACTGGTAGAAGCGACCGACCTTCTTGGTGAAGCGCTTCTTCTTCCCCTTCTCCGCCTTCTCCGCTGCTTCGGACTCAGCGACGGTTGCCTCGTTCTTCATTTGCTCCTCAGCCATGAGACCCCCTCCTTACTGCGTCGGCGCCTCCGCTTCCAAACGCAAAGCGGATGGCAAAGCCCCGTGCACATGCAGGAACTCAGGCTCATATTACAGGCTCGAAGGAACAGGCGGTCCTGCCAGCAACGCACTTTGTTGCCGCACGATTCAAATATAGGGAAAACCCCGTAGGGCAACCCCGCTGCGCACGAGCTTCGACCCAAGACGGCGAAAGGGGCGAAGCATCCGAAGACGCTTCGCCCCTGCTCATTGCAGCGTTGTTGGGTTCTGGAAGCCTTTGGGAAGGCAGGGCCTACTTGCAGGCCTGGGCACGCTCCCACAGAACGTTGTTGGTCTGGAGCCAGCTTTCCACGGTGCCGGTGTCAAAGCCGTCGGCCGGGTCCACCACCAACGCGTACATGGGCTCTTCCTTCAGCACAGCGTCCAGCGCGTCGGTGAGCTGGATTTCGCCCCCGACCGTGGGCTTTGCATCAGCCAGCAGCTCCATGACCCGAGGACTCAGCAGATAGCGACCGAACACGGCAAGGTCCGTGGGGGCTTCGTCCACCGGCGGCTTTTCCACCAGGGAGCTGACCTGCCACACGTTTTCGCCCACCGGCTGACCTGCGATCACGCCGAAGCGGTCCACCTTTTCGTGGGGCACGGGCATGACTGCGATGACGCTGGCACCGTCATGGGCATCGGATACGGCCTGCATAGCGGGAAGCATGTTGTTGTCGGGCACCAGCACGTCCCCCAGCAGCACGTAAAAGGGCTCGCCGGCGGTCTTTTCGTGGGCGCAGTAGATGGCGTGGCCCAGGCCCAGGGGCTCGTCCTGGTACACGTAGCTCACGTTCAGGCTGCCCGCGTGGGCCACGGCGTCGGCGTACTTGCTCTTGCCCCGCTGGCGCAGCATGGCCTCCAGCTCAGGGTTGGGGGTGAAGTGCTCCTCGATTACCTTCTTTTCGCGGCTGTTGATGATCACCACCTCGTCAGCGGCAGAAGCCAGGCCCTCCTCGACCACGTACTGGATAGCCGGACGGTCCACCACCAGCAGCATTTCCTTGGGCTGCGCCTTGGTGGCGGGCAGAAAGCGGGAACCCAGACCCGCAGCGGGAATAAGAGCCTTCATGAAGCAAACTCCTTACGTGTGTTCGGATACGGGGCAACATCCCTGCTCTCGGCGGGCGTTACCAAACATGCGTTTCCCTATGATACTACGGAGCGGCTTTTCAGGGGGCAGTAGCCGAAAGGCGTTGATACGCGGCGAGTCTGCGCAGATCAAACCTGGCAGAGCCGTTTGCAGCGGCTGCGCGAGGGACGCGGGCCAAAGGAGCAGCCCGTCGCTTCCCGCGACAGAGCAAACGCAAAGAGAAGGACAGTCTGCCGTTTCCTGCAGCAACGGGGGGTTTCCGAACGGTATTTGGGACGATTTCCGTCCGCTCTCCGGCCGTTTTCATCCAGAGCCGCGCGGAGCCGAGCGAGGCGCTGCGCGGAGCCGGGCAGCGCCGTCGACCCGAGCGTCGATCGGGGGTATTGTACGCTTTTGGCCCCCAGGGCGGAAAAACGGGCGTTTTCGGGCATGGATCCGGGGTATTGTACGATTCCCCGGGCCCCCTGAGCGCCCCTCCCGGGCCCTTCGCGCCCCCATCCCGGCGGCGCGGGATCGGCTTGCTCGCAAAGCCCCAGGTCAGGGCCCCGTCCCCGCATCGCGCCGGGGGCGGGGTGGCGGGAGATCATCCTGCCCTGAGGATCATCGTCGTACAATACCCCGATTCGACCGCCCGAAAGGGCGAGAAACCTGCCCTGGCGCCGGGAACGCGCTGGCGCCGGGAGCGCTCCGGGTCTGAGAGGCACGGGGGCCGGAAACGCGCCGTGCTTCGGGAGGCAGGCAGGCCATGGGCGCGTTTGCGGCTTGGCACCAGGGCGTGCCTGCGGCTTGCAGCTGGCGCCGGGAGCGGGGCCGGGAACGCACCCGTAGCTTGACTGCACCGCGGGCACGCAACCCAATGCCTCGCACCCAAAAGAAAGGGGGCGAAAGGGAGCTGGCTCTGCGCCAACCCCTTTTCGCCCCCTGGAAAGATTGGGAACGCAACAATCTCCCTACAGGCCGCAGGCCTTGCGCAAGGCATCGGCACGGTCACGACGCTCCCAGGTGAACTCGGGGAGCTCGCGGCCGAAGTGGCCGTAGGCCGCCGTCTTCTTGTAGATGGGACGGCGCAGGTCAAGGTCGCGGATGATAGCGCCGGGACGCAGGTCAAAGACGGTGTTGACGGCGTTTTCGATCTGCTCCACGGGAACCTTGTTGGTACCGAAGGTCTCTACCAGCACGGAGATGGGCTTGGCCATGCCGATGGCATAGGCCAGCTGGACCTCGCAGCGGTCGGCCAGCTGCGCAGCCACCACGTTCTTGGCAACCCAGCGCGCCGCGTAAGCCGCAGAACGATCCACCTTAGTGCAGTCCTTGCCGCTGAAGGCTCCGCCGCCGTGACGGCCCATGCCGCCGTAGGTGTCCACGATGATCTTGCGCCCGGTCAGACCGCAGTCGCCCTTGGGGCCACCCACCACGAAGCGACCGGTGGGGTTCACGTAGATCTCCACGTCGTCGGCAATCTTCACGCCCTCGGTCTTGAACACCGGGTCGATCACGTGCTGAATCAGGTCCTGGCGAATCTGATCGACGCCCACCTCCTCGGCATGCTGGGTGCTGATCAGCACCTTCTCCACCTGCACGGGCTTGCCGTCCACGTAGCGCACGGAAACCTGGGTCTTGCCGTCCGGGCGCAGGTACTCCAGGGTGCCGTCCTTGCGCACGGCGGTCAGGCGCTCAGCCAGACGATGAGCCAGGTAGATGGGCATAGGCATGAGGGTGGAGGTTTCGTTGCAGGCGTAACCGAACATCATGCCCTGGTCGCCGGCGCCCACCTTGTCCAGCTCGTCGGAGTCCTGGCCGTGCTGGACCTCGTAGGACTGGTCAACGCCCTGGGCAATATCGGCAGACTGCTCGTGCAGGGAGCTGATCACGCCGCAGGTGTCGCAGTCGAAGCCGAACTTGGCGCGGTCGTAGCCGATCTCACGGATGGTCTCCCTCACAATGGACTGCACGTCCACGTAGGCCTCGGTGCGGATTTCGCCGGAAACCACCACCAGACCGGTGGAGGTCATGGTCTCGCAGGCGCAACGGAAGTTCTTGGGGTCGGCGGCAACGCCGGTGGGCGAAACGTAGCCGGCCTCGGCCAGCTCGATTTCCTTGGCCAGGATGGCGTCCAGGATGGCGTCGCTGATCTGGTCGCAGATCTTGTCCGGATGACCTTCGGTCACGGACTCAGAGGTGAACAGATAGGAATTCTGCGGAGCTTCAGTCATGTTTTTCCTTTCGATTGTCTCTGCCTTGAAGCTTGCGCCGAAGACCAGCCCTCTTGCGCCGCGGGAACACGGCGGGCGGGACTTCGACCCGGTGACACATCGAAGGCGCATATTGTGGCTATGCGCTTCCCATGGGTACTGTGAGCGCAGGGTGCCCCCTTGCACGCACAATGGAATATCATACTTCATTTGCACGGGGCGTCCACGGAAAAACGCGCCTTTGCTCGTCATCGGCCCCAAGCCCCTGGGGTAGACTGGAAGCCAACATTGTTAGCACATGACGAAAGGGGCGTTCATGCTCACCAACACCGAGCTGACCCAGGAGTATCTTGACGTGATCGCGTCGCTGGATGGCGATATGGAGGGCCGTCGGGCGGCCGCCGACTACATGGCTCACTCCACCGCCATCGTCCACGGCGTCCACGTGGCCAACAGCTGCGTCCCCCGCCTGTTCAACGACCGGACCTACGAGGCCATGAGGGAGTGCGCCGAAACCGCCCACACCGTGCTGGTGAAGGTCATGCAGCGCTACCTGGACGACCCCGACTACCGGGACGTGTTCGACTACGACGAGCGCCTGCGGGACCTGATCTTGATCCCCCGCCGCTATGAGAGCGTGCTGCCCTTTGCCCGGGTGGACACCTTCATGAACGAGGACGACTACACCTTCAAGTTCTGCGAGTTCAACGGCGACGGCTCCGCGGGTATGAACGAAAACCGTGAGATCACCCTGTCCGTGGTGCGCACCCCCGCTTTCCGCAAGTTCACCGAGCGTCACCGCATCGAGTCCTGCGAGATCTTCAACCAGTGGGTGGAGGAGTTCATCGGCATCTACGAAACGTTCGAAAACAGGGTGAACAACCCCCGCTTTGCCATTGCCGACTACCTGGATCACGGCGTGGTAGACGAGTTCAGGCACTTCTCCCGCCTGTTCAAGTACCGCGGCTACCCCTGCGAGGTGGTGGACGTGCGCGAGCTGACCTTTGACGGCAAGGTCCTGCGCAGCAAGGACGGCAACCGCATCGACGCCATCTGGCGCCGCTGCGTCACCAACGACGTGCTGGAGTTCTGGGACCAGTCCCAGGACCTGATCGAGGCGGTACGGGCAGGAAAGGTAGCCCTGATCGGCAGCTTTGCCGGTCACATCATCCACGACAAGCAGATCTTCAAGGCCCTGTTCCATCCCAAGACCCGGGCGTTCCTGACCCCGGAGGAAGCCGCCTGGGTGGATGCCACCGTACCGCGCACGGCTTTCCTCAACGACGACGAGATAGACATCCAGATGGTCCGGGAAAACAAGGACGACTGGATCATCAAGCCCACCGACAACTACGGCGCGGCAGACGTGTACGCCGGCTGCCAGGTCAGCCAAGAGGAGTGGGAGGCGGTGGTGGACCGCTTCGCCAACGGGGCCGCGGGGGCGCCGTTCATCGTGCAGACCTACATCACCCCGTACAAGACCTTGACCCTTCCCTACGAAACTCCCCAGGACCTGGTGGAGCCCAAGGAGCCGCAGTTCGAGCTCTACAACAACCTGAACGGCCTGTACCTGCTCAACGGCAAGTTCGGCGGCGTGTTCAGCCGCCTGGGGCCCCTGCCCACCATCTGCAAGCAGATGGGCGGCATCACCAGCGCCTCCATCTGGGTCCATGAGGACCTGGAGGAAGGCGAAGACGAAGCAGAGCAGGCCTAGTCTCATGCCCAACGCCTTCGCGCGCCTGATGGGAAGCGAACCCGTGGTGGCCCTGGTCAAAGCCGGGGCCACCCTGCTGCTGGCACTGACCTTTGCCGCAGCGGGGCTGGGAGCCTGCCTGATTCCTGCCGTCACCACCGCCCTGGCCCGGCAAAACGCCGCCACGGAGCTTTCCGCCTTCTCGGCCCAGCAGCTGGTGGAGGGTGCCCAGGCAGTGCGGGACTACTCCTTCGGGTCACACGACCGCCACGCCCTGCTGGCTGCCGTGTACCGTATGAACCAGGAGCTGGAAGCCCAGTCCGGGGCCGTGGCCCCCGCCAGCCTGCAGGCCCGCCCCACGGTGGACCCGAAGGCGGACCCCGCAGCCCTTTCAACCGAGGAGCTGGAGCAGGCCTTCCAAGGCGCAGACCAGCGCTATTGCCTGGACGAAGCGGCCATTAGCCACCTGGACGACGTGAACGCCGTGGCCTCCACCGCCCTTCCCCCGCTGGCGCTAGCCGCCCTGCTGGCCGTTGCGGGAGCCGCCCACGTGGCCTTCTACCGGGGCTGGCGCGCCCTGGGACCGATCCTGGCAGGAGCGGGAGCTTTGGCCCTGGGGTTCTTCGCCCTGGTGGGAGCAGGGGCCGCCCTGAACTTCCAGGGATTCTTCAGCCTGTTCCACTCCCTGTTCTTTCAGGGACAGAGCTGGGTGTTTCCCTATGACAGCCTGCTCATCTGCATGCTTCCCGAAGGATTTTGGATCGGAATGGGAGCCCTTTGGCTTGTTGTTTCCGCGACGTTATCTATACTTTCACTCATACTTGGAATCATCCTTATAAAGAAGAGCAAGACCTCTGATCAGAAGTAGGAACCAATGACGAACACCACCAACCAGGTGCGGGTGCGCTTTGCGCCCTCCCCCACGGGCCGGCTGCACATCGGCGGCGCCCGCACCGCCATCGACAACTGGGCCTTTGCCCGCGCAACCGGCGGCACCTTCATCCTGCGCATCGAGGATACCGACCCGGAGCGTTCCACCGAGGAAAACAAGCAGGTCATCCTGCGTGCCATGCGCTGGCTAGGCCTGGACTGGGACGAAGGCCCGGAAGTAGGCGGCCCCTTCGGCCCCTACACCCAGATGGAACGCACCGAAACCTACGCCGCCGCCCTTGAGCAGCTGAAGGCCAGCGGAAACGCCTACCCCTGCTTCTGCACCAAGGAGGAAATCGACGCCAAGCGCGCCAAGGCACAGGACGAAGAGGGCGGCTACTCCGGCTACGACGGCACCTGCCGCAACATCGACCCCGAGCAGGCAGCGGCCCGCATCGCCGCCGGCGAGCCCCACGTATGGCGCCTGGCCGTGCCCAAGGACCACGGACCCATCGAGTTCGACGACGCCGTGTACGGCCACATGAGCTTCCCGGCGGAGGTTATGGACGACCTGATCCTGGTGCGCTCCGACGGCACTCCCACCTACAACTTTGCCGTGGTCTGCGACGACGCCAACATGAAGATCACCCACGTGGTCCGCGGCGACGATCACCTGTCCAACACTCCGCGGCAGATCCTGATCTATGAGGCCCTGGGGTACCCGGTGCCCACCTTCGCCCACCTTTCCATGATCCTGGGCGCCGACGGCAAGAAGCTTTCCAAGCGTCACGGCGCCACCAGCGTGGAGGAGTACCGCGATCGGGGCTATCTGCCGGAGGCCGTGGTAAACTTCCTGGCCCTGCTGGGATGGTCCCTTGACGGCGAAACCACCATCATTCCCCCGGAGGTGCTGTGCCGGGAGTTCAGCCTGGACCGCATCACCAAGAAGGACGCCATCTTCGACGAAGCCAAGCTGGACTGGATGAACGGCGTCTACATCCGCGAGCTGGAAGCCCAGCGCTGGTACGAGCTGAGCAAGACCTGGCTGGCCAAGGCCGTGGCCCTGGGCCGCTGCGTGCCTGCAGGTGCCAACGTGGTCCCCACCCCCAACCCGGCCGACCCCAACGCTCCTGCGCCGGAGCCCATCCAGGTCACCGATGAGGCCCTGGCCGAGGCAGCAGAATTCGTGGAGGCCAATCCGGAGCTGTTCGTGAAGATCTTCCCCCAGGTCCGGGAGCGCCTGAACCGCCTGGACGACGTGGTGGACAAGATCGCCTTCATGTTCTGGGGCAAGAACTGCCGTCTGGACCAGAAGAGCTTCCAAAAGCAGCTGCAGAAGGAAGGCTCCCGCGCCGTTGAGGTGCTTGAGGCCGTCCGGAACCTCATGTCCGACGAGTCCCTGGCCTGGGAATGCGACGCCGTCCAGGACGCCTGCAAGGAGCTGTGCGCCCAGATGGAGATGAAGCCCCGCGTGTTCTTCGGCAACGTGCGCGTGGCCCTGTGCGGCAACACCGTTTCCCCGCCGCTGTTCGAGCTGCTCGAGCTCATGGACCGCGCCACGGTGGTGGCGCGCATCGACGGCGTGCTGGAGCTGCTTCGCAGCTAACTTCCAACACCTGCCAGCGGGGGGCGTGGCCAGCAGGCTGCGCCCCTCATCTTTTTGACGAAAGGAAATCCCATGCCCCCTCTGGTAACCTCAGACATGCCCCTGGAGCAGATCCAGGAGTTCTTCCGCTCCGATAAGTTCGCCACCGGCATCGGCTGCGTGGTGACCGCCGCGTCCAAGGGCCATGCCGTCGCCGAGCTGGACCTGAGGCCTGAGCATCGCAACGGCATGGGCGGCGTCATGGGAGGATGCATCTTCACCCTGGCGGACTTCGCCCTGGCGGTGGCCTGCAACATGGACGAGGAGCCCACGGTTTCCGTGAGCAACACCATCGAGTACCTGAGCGGCGCCAAGGGAAGCCACCTGACGGCAACCTGCAACGTAGACCGATCCGGTCGCAGCCTGGGCTACTACACCGTGGACGTAACCGACGAGCTGGGCACCCCGGTGGCCCGCATGGTGGCTACCTGCTTCCGCCGCGCCTCGTAGCCCGCACCGTCCGGGTGGTCAGGTTGCGGTTGCGCCTACGCTCCAGCGCCGCATCCGCCCGCTTGGCCCGAGCAGCCGCCTCCGCCGCCTTGGATCCCGCACCCGTGGCCCCTGCCCTTCCGGCGGGGGCCTTTTTCTTTTCCGCTGCGGGGGAGCTGACGTCACCGCCCCCTTCCACCAGGCTCTTCAGCAGCTCGGTAACGGGACCGTACAGGGAATCCCCTTCCTCCAGCTTGAAGTAGCGGCTCACGGGAAGGGTCAGCTTGCGCTTTTCCTCCAGGTAGCGGCCTCCCGCGCGGCGGATGGCGATCATAGTGGCCCGGGGAACCGTGACCGGCTCCACCACCAGCTTGCCTGCCACCACGCTGACCAGCTTCACGCCGTGCTCGTTGCAGTAGGCCCTCACCCGGGACTTGGACAGCAAGTTGCGGGCGGCCGCCGGCATGTCGGGACGCTTGGAAAGCAGGTCCTGCTCCAAGGCATCCACCGCCTCCATGGTTCCCGCGCTGGCTATGCGGCGGTACCACAGCACCCGCTCGTCAGCATCGGGCACGTACTCTTCCGGCAGATAGGTATGGCCGGGCAGGTTCACCGTGATGTCGGACAGGGCCGGAGGCAGCTGGTCCAGGGAGCCTTCGTCCCCTTCCCGGGTTGCCGTAACCGCCTGCTGGAGCATCTGGGCGAACAAGTCAAAGCCCACGGCGCTCATGTTTCCCGACTGCTCCGCCCCCAGCATGCTCCCGGCACCGCGGATTTCCAGGTCGCGCATGGCAATGCGCATGCCGCTGCCCAGGTCCTGATGCTCGTTCAGCGCCGTCAGACGCGCGGCGGCCTCTTCCGTCAGGTTCACGGACTCGGGAAACATGAAGTAGGCGTAGGCCTGGGTGCTCGAGCGGCCCACGCGACCCTTGAGCTGGTACATCTGGGCAAGGCCCAGGCGCTGGGAGTCCTCTATGATCAAGGTGTTGGTATGGGGGTTGTCGATGCCGCTTTCGATGATGGTGGTGGCCACCAGCACGTCCAGCTCTCCGGCGCTGAAGTCCTCCATGACCTTCTCCAGCTCGTCCTTGCTCATCTGGCCATGGGCAACCCCCACCCGGGCTTCCTCCGCGGCATCCTTGACCCGGGCAACCGCCCCGTCTATGCCCCGTACCCGGTTGGACACGTAGTAGACCTGACCCTTGCGGGCAAGTTCCCGGCGAATGGCGGCGCTGACCACATCCGGGTCCCACTCCCCTACCGTGACCTCCACGGGACGGCGCTTGTCCGGCGGGGTCATGATCAGGCTCATGTCCCGCACTCCCGAAAGGCTCATCTGCATGGTGCGGGGAATGGGAGTGGCGGAAAGGGTGAGCACGTCAATGGACTCGCGCAGGTTCTTCATCTGCTCCTTATGTCCCACGCCGAAGCGCTGCTCCTCGTCTATGATCACCAGACCCAGGTCCCGGGGGTTCACATCCCGGGAAAGCAGGCGGTGGGTGCCCACCAACACCTGTACGCTGCCGTCAGCGAACCCCGCCAGGGCATGGGCCTGCTGGGCCGGGGTGCGGAAGCGCGAAAGCACCTCCACCCGCACGCCGAAGGGCTCGAAGCGCTCCTTGAAGTTGGTGAAGTGCTGCTGGGCCAAAATGGTGGTGGGGCACAGCACCATGACCTGCTTGTTGTCCTGGGTGGCCTTGAAGGCAGCACGCAGGGCCACCTCGGTCTTGCCAAAGCCCACGTCGCCGCAGATCAGGCGATCCATGGGCTTGGGGGCCTGCATGTCCGCCTTCACGTCGGCAATGGCTGCCAGCTGGTCGTGTGTCTCCTGGTACGGGAAGGCCTCCTCCATCTCCCTTTGCCAGACGGTGTCCGGCCCGAAGGCAAATCCCTGGGTGGCGGCGCGGCGGGCGTACACGTCCACCAGGTCAAAGGCCAGCTTCTTGGTGGCGCGGCGGGCCTTGCCCAGGGCGCGGGACCAGTCGCTGGTGTTCAGCCTGGTCAAGCGCGGACTGGCTCCCTCCGGCCCCACGTAGCGGGTCACCCGGTCCAGCTGCTCTACGGGAACGTAGAGCTTGTCTTCGTCGGCATACTCCAGAAGCAGATAATCCCGGGACACCCCGTCCACCTCACGGCGCACCAAGTCCCTGAAGTAGGCCACGCCGTGGACGGCATGGACCACGTAGTCCCCGGGCTTGTAGGGGAAGGTGATCTCGGTAATGTCCACCGGACGGCGGCTGCGGGATGCGGTACGGGACCCCTGCGTGTCGGAAATGCTCACCAAGGCCAGCTTGGCCTTGGGAAAGATCATGCCCAGGGGCACGTCTGCAGCGGTCACGTTCACCACGCCCCTGCGCAGGCGACGCTTCTTTGCCCCCGGCGTGGTGCTTTCCCGCTTGGACTTGCCGCTGGGACTGGCGGCCAACTGGGTTTCCTCCAGATCATGGATGGGCAGGGAATGCTCCACGAACAGCAGCTTCATGTTCTCCCGAGCCCGGAAGTTGGGGGCGCTGAACACCACCATGTCCCCTGCGTCCAGAAGGGTGCGCAGCTTGCCGAAGAGCTTTTCGGTATTGCCCGCCACATCCAC
The DNA here is from genome assembly GCA_029006935.1 of Eggerthellales bacterium. Taxonomy (GTDB): domain Bacteria; phylum Actinomycetota; class Coriobacteriia; order Coriobacteriales; family Eggerthellaceae; genus SUG1186. The sequence goes on from JAQXGX010000034.1 coordinate 25,140, forward strand.
CCGCTTCACCGGCAGGTCATCGTCCACGGCCCCTCCCACCCGCATGATGGAAACGTAGGTGGCACGCTGTCCGCTGCCGAAGTCCAGCTCAGCGGGGGCGGCGAACAGCCCCTGCACAGGAACGCTGCTGCCGGAGCAGCAGGAAAGGACCTGGTCGTAGGTGCGCTGGGCATCGTCGAAAAGGGACCGGGGCTCCACCAGCACGGTCAGCGCCTCGGACCCGGCGTAGGCTCCCAGGGTCACCGTCGAGTCGTACACGTAGGGCAGCAGGGCGTCGGAGCCTTCGAAGCGCAGGCCTCCCTGGAGCTTTTCCAGCATATTCCGAAGCACCGGGTTGGTCAGGGCCGGGGTCTTCAGGTCCTTGCGCACCTGGGCCAGGACCTTGGGCGTGCCCAGAAACTCCACCACCGGGAAGATCTGCACCTTCTCCAGCATGCCTATGGTCTGGCCGGTGGAGGGAACGATGCGGCGGATTTCGTCCAGTTCGTCTCCGAAGAAGTCCAGCCGAACGGGATAGGCCAGGTTGCCGGGAAACACGTCCACGGCGCCTCCCCGCACGGCAAAGCTGCCCGGACCTTCCAGCTCCCCGGTGTTCTGGTAGCCCCGGGCCTCCAGGGCATGGAGCAGGTCGTCCAGCTCCGCTCCGCAAGAAGCAGGCATGTCCGCCAGCTCCTTGCCCGCCTCAAGCGTCAGGGGACGGGCGGTCTGGGACTTGACCGGCGCCAGGCAGCGGCACAGGGCCCGGGCGCTGGACACCACCACGCACTCGGCACCCGACTGCAAGGCCCATGCGGCCTGAAGCCGCTTTGCAACCTGGGAGGCATCAGGAACCTTGGTGGTAACCGGCACGTCGGTGCGCTCGGGGAACAGCAGGACGCGGTCTTCGCCCAGAAAAGCCGCCAGGCTGCGGGCAAAGGACACCGCCGACTCCTGGCCCGCCACCACCACCAGGGTGGCCTGGGGCTTGCGGGCGAACTGCGCGGCCACCATCAGGGGACGGGCAGAGGAAGCCACGCCCAGAGCCGCGTCCTGACCCTGATCCAGCTTGTCCCAAAACCCCTGGACCGCATGGGTCTGCTCCAGCTGGTAAGCCAAAGAATCAATGAGCATAGATACCCCTTCCCTTGATAGAACAACACGAAAAGCCGCGGAAAACCGCGGCGCGCAGCTAGCACCATACCATATACTCTTTCCCAGCAAGACCGGGGAAAGGAAGCCCTCATGGCACGAGAGTCATTGGCATCGAAGCAGGCGCGAGCCGCCGTAATCGAAGAGCGCATGTTCGCCTACTACGGCGAAGGAGAGTGCTCCCTTGACTACCAAACCCCCTTCCAGCTTACGGTGGCGGTGGTTCTTTCGGCCCAGTGCACCGATGCTGCGGTGAACCGGGTGACCCCGGAGCTCTTCGCCCGATTCGGTACGCCCCCGGACATGGCATCGGCTCGTCTTGACCAGGTGGAGCAGATCATTCACTCCCTGGGCTTCTTCCGTTCCAAGGCAAAGAACCTGATCGCCCTGGCCCAGAAGCTGCTCACCGACTTCGGCGGGCAGGTCCCCCAAGACGTGGATGCGCTGCAGACCCTGCCGGGAGTGGGGCGAAAGACCGCCAACGTGGTCATGTGCGAAGCCTTCAAGGACCCCCAGGGCATAGCGGTCGACACCCACGTGTACCGGATCGCCCATCGCCTGAAGCTGGCGGGACCTTCCGCCGACACGCCCCAGAAGACCGAGGACGTGCTGCTGAAGGTGCTCCCTCGCTCCCAGTGGCTGTACGTGAACCACCAGTGGGTGCATTTCGGACGGGAGTTCTGCTCCGCCCGCAACCCCAAGTGCAGCACCTGCTTCCTGCAGGACGTATGCCCGAGCTGCGGCAAGGAGGCCCGCTAGCTGCCTAGGCCCCGGAACCGGCCTTCCACTCCGGACCCCGGCCAATAATCAGGGCAAAACCGATCCCGTGACCTGCGTCTGAAAGCCGGAAAAAGGGAGCAGGAAATCGACTGGAAACGAAATTTCATAACTATAGCAAAATTTTTCATGCATTAGAATACGACTCAGGCACGTTTTTCTGAGCTTTAGCAGATCCCGGCGCGCCGCACCTCCCAGGGAATACGGAGACGCCCATGTACTCACCAGGAGAAATCGTCGTATACCGGCACCATGTGTGCACCGTCGTCTGCGTTCGGGAAAAGTACTTCAACGACCGGGACTACCTTGAGCTGGAGGCGCTGTTCGAAAACGCCCTGAAGCTGTACGTGGTCGCCTCCGATGCCCGACCGCCCCTGGTCCGTCTCCCCATGGAGGCCTCCCAGGCTGATGAGCTACTCCAAAGCATCCCCGGCATTCCCGCCATAGACGAAGAGGAGCTCAAGCAACGCTCGGGCACCTCCACGTTGCTGGAACGCAAGATGCGGGAGGCCTACGACGCGCTCATGAAGTCGTCAAGGCCGGCGGACCTGGTGTCTATCATCAAGACCACTCGCAAGCGCACCGCGCGAAGGGAAAAGGCCGGTCGCTCCATCGCCACGTTGGACCGTCGCTACCAGGACATGGCCATGAGCTTCCTGTGCAATGAGATGTGCATGAGCCTGGGCATTGACCGCGATCTCATGGAGAGCATGGTCCTGGAGCGCATGGACGCTCCCTGCTCCGACTAGGGCAGCGTCGATCCGTCCTTGGGACGAACCGCGAACCCGTGATTGTGCAGTGTTGCCGCCACGGTGTCCACCAGAAGAGGCAGAGCTTCGGCACAATGGGGCGTCAGGCCCTCCACGTACTCCGCAGGCTCTATGTTTTCCGCCTGCATTCCCAGACACACGCCCTCGGCCTCGTACCCCAGCAGAATGGCGGCATCGAACAGATCCACCAGTTTCAGATCGTGCAGGGAAGCGTTGGCGCCGCTGTTGCGGGCCATGTCCTCCGGACTGAACTGGAAGACCGTTCCCGGAGGCTCCTGAGTACCCACCACGGCATCCACCGTCACGATCAGATCGCACTCCCGCACGAAGGGAATCAGGTCCAGGCTCATGCAGCCCGCCTCTTTCACCAGCACGTTTTCGGGAAGGTCGTACGACTCCAGCAGCAGATCATAGGCAAAGGGGCCTATGCCGTCGTCCAGCATGATACGGTTTCCCACGAACACTACCAGGGCCTTGGCCCTGCCAGACTCTTCCGGGCGCAGACCCAAGTCGTTATTGTGCTCTTCCATGGGCCCTACCCTACCGTGGGACGGATGAACAGGTTGTAGTACGTTGCCAGGCTCACGAACACCACCGCGATCAGAGCGCAGGCCACCGCCCATTTCCGCTCCGTGGCAATATACTGCTGCCGGGTCTTGCCCGCAGCCTCCGCCCTATGGGCGGCTCGGGGCTGGCTGATGCGCCCGTAGACCAAGGTAATCGAAACGATCACCGCCAACGCGATCACCGCCAGGGAAATGGAGAGCGCCGAAGGCTCCTGGGTGGCCGCATAGATCAGGTTGTCCACGAACAGCCACAGAGGATAGAACAGGACCACGGCAATCTCCCCATGACCTGGACCCCAGATGGGGGGCATGAGCAGCGCGCCCCAGTTGAAGTACGGAAGACCCTCCAGGAACTTCCGCTCCTTTTCAAAATCCTGCTCGGTTGGCATGGACACGCTCCCTTCAAAGAAGGGGGCGACCCGCCGAAGCAGGCCGCCCCTGAAAGCTTGCAACAAGCAATGCTCCGCTTCGGCCTAATGGCCCACGGAGTAGTCTTCGCCGTCGATCAGGTGAGTGTCCGGATCGTAGGTCAGACCGCCATGCTCCTTACGGAAGAACATGAGCTTGGTAGGTGCCGTGCCCTCGATGTTCGCCAGGTAGATGTGGATGAACATGAACAGGATGAACACGAACATGATGAAGTAGTGGATGATGCGCATGGACATGGGTCCACCCACAAAAGCCACCAGGGCAGCGCAGAACGGAGTGTTCATGACCGGAGCCCAGATGCACAGGCCGGTGATGAACTGCAAAATGATCAGCGGGGCAATGGCCAGGTAGCTGATCTTCTGCGGAACGCCCAGCTTGGCTCCCAGAGGATGGTCCTTGCGCAGGAACAGGTAGTACTTCACCCACTCCAGCAGCTGATGACGGTTGTCCTTCTGGGGCAGCCACATCCAGATGTCCTTGGTCTTCTTGCGGGTGCCGCCGGTGGGAGCTGCCTCGATGAAGAATGCCAGCACCACGCGGATCACGCAGTTGATGAAGAGCACGAAGCCGAAGAACACGTGCAGGCCACGAGCCATGGACTCGAACAGGGGCCAGAACGGGAAGTGAATGCAGAAGCCAGTCACGATCAGAATGATCATGGCAACCAGGTTCACCCAGTGAGTGATGACGAAGGGCAGCGGATGAGCTTCCTTGTAATGTGCAAGATGAGCCATTTACTTCACCCCCCACGGATTGGTCACGGTCTTGAAGGTCTTGCCGGTCTTAGGCTCGGTCACGTGCACGGCGCAGGCGGTGCAGGGGTCGAAGCTGTGGACCGTACGCAGGGCGTTGATGGGCTTTTCGATGGTTTCCACCGGCACGCCGACCAGGGCTTCCTCCAGCGGACCCATCTCGCCGTTGGCTCCGCGGGGAGCCAGGTTCCAGGTGGACGGGATGATGATCTGGTAACCCTTGATCTTGCCGCCCTCCACCTTCTCGGAGTGGTAGAGCGCACCACGGGGTGCCTCCCAGAAGCCGGTGCCGGAGCCATCCAGGCGCTTGGGCTCGGAGTAGTAGGGGTTGGCTTCCTTGGTCAGGGACTCAGCGTCGCCGCCAGCCAGGGCCTCGATCAGCTCGTCGCACCACTGCTCCATCAGGTTGGCAATGTAGACGGTCTCGATCTGGCGCACGCCGGTGCGGCCCAGGGTGGACGGAACATCGGTCAGCTTCAGGCCGGTCTTCTTCAGGAAGGCGTCGACCTGGGTCTTGATGAAGGGCACGCCGCGGACGTAAGCCGCCAGGATACGGGACATGGAGCCCGCTTCCATGGACTTGCCGTTATACTCGGGGCGCTTGACCCACGTGTAACGGTCTTCCACGTTGTACTCGGTGAACTCCGGCTCGGTGACGAAGTACGGGGACTGGTAGGTCTCCGAACCCTTGTACCAGGAGCGGCCCATGTACTCGGTGATCAGGGACTCGTCCGGGTCGGTCAGGTTCAGGTTCTCATCCAGCACGCCGGAGGGCATGTAGCGGTTGGCCATCTGCTTGACGTAGTCGTCGTCGTAGGGCCAGTCCTTGCCCTCGAACACGCCCCAGGCGATGTAGCGACCGCAGCCCTTGCCGAACTTCAGAGCGTCCTTGTAGGGACCCACCAGGGCCAGGGTGTCCTGGATCATGGTGGACTCCACCCATTCCTTCAGATCCTTGATGAGCATCTTCAGGTCGTCCAGCTTTTCCTCGGTGGGCACGAAGAAGGTGCCGCCCGGGGTCACGCCGGTGATGTGGGGCATCTTGCCGCCCAGCAGACCGGCGATCTCGGAAGCCTTGGACTGCATCTGAAGGGCCTCAAGGTAATGGGCGGTCAGCAGCAGGTCGGCAGCGGGGTCCAGCTTGTAGGCGGTGCCGCCGTCAGCATCGAACCAGTTGCCGCTGAAGATGGAGAGCTGGCCGTTCTCGGCGAACTTCTTCAGACGCTGCTGCAGGCCCTTGAAGTCGGTGTTGGTGGAAGAGCCCAGCTCCTGGGCAAGATCCCACGCATCTGCCGGCTTGGCCTTCAGGGCGTTCAGCGGGTTGACGTAGTCAAGGCCGGCCAGGTTGTACATCCACAGGATGTGGGAGTGCAGGAACTGGGCACCCTCGATCAGGTTGCGGATGATGCGAGCCCTGTTGGGAATGGTGATGCCGTAGGCCTTGTCGCCGGCGATGGCGGCAGCATGGCCGTGGGAAACCGGGCACACGCCGCAGATGCGCTGCACGATGTGAGCGGCATCCTCGGGAGTGCGGTCCTCGACCACCATCTCCATACCGCGGAAGCAGCCGCCGGAAACCCAAGCGTCGGAGACCACGCCGTCGGTGACTTCCATTTCCACGCGCAGGTGACCCTCGATGCGGGTAATCGGGTCAATCACAGAACGTGCCATTTACTCCTGACCCCCTTCCACATCGGCGGATTCCTTTGCCGCAGCAGCCTGCTCGGCGTTGCGCTGGGCAATGCGTGCCTGGGCGATCTCGTCCAGGGCCTTGGCGTCAGCCTGAGCCTTTGCGCCGGAAACCTTCGCGGCTTCCTTTCGCTCGGCCTGGACTGCCTTGTTCTTGGCCTCGAGCTCGCGGTCCCTCTGGACCTCGGCGATCACGGCATCGATGTCCTCGTACTTGCCGATTGCCTTGTCCGGGTTCTTTTCGTCCCAACGACGAATCTTCTCGAAGGGAGCGCCGCCGTCGGTGCGGCCGGTCTTCTTCATGCCGAAGCTGTGGACCACCAGTGCGGCGCCCAGCAGCGCGGTAATGCCCAGGGCAACGGTGCCCGGCTGGAAGACCAGCGGACCCACGCGCAGATCGCGATGACGGTTTCGGAAGGGCGTGTTGACCTCGACCCAGTTCTGGCCGGGGTTGGCAGGGTTGGCCTCGCAGCAGCCGATGCAGGGAGCACCGGACTTGACGCACCAGGACCTGCCATGGTTCCACAGGGTCACGCTGCAGTCAGCGTAGGTCTGGGGACCGCGGCATCCCAGGGGATACAGGCAGTAGCCCAGCTCCTCTTCCTTGGAGCCGATCTCGTACACGAACTCGCCGTTCTCGAAGTGACCGCGACGTTCGCAGTTGTCATGGATGGTCTGGCCGAAGATGACGGTGGGACGGTTCATGGAGTCGAGCTCGGGGAGCTTGTTCATCATGACCACGTCCACCAGCACTGCCACCAGCCACTCGGGGTTGGCCGGGCAGCCCGGAACGTTGATGACCGGGACCTCGATGCCGTTCTTCTGCAGGAACGCCTGGACGCCCAGAGCACCTGCAGAGTTGGGATGGGCGCCCATCCAGCCGCCGTTGACGGCGCAGGAGCCCAAGGCCACGACTGCGTTTGCGTGTTCCGCGGCCTCGATCAGGTGCTCGGTACCGGGCTTGTCGGCAACGCGCAGGGCATGACCGCCCCAGCCTTCCAGCACGGCTCCCTCGTACACCAGAATGTAGTTGCCGGCCTTGATGGTCTGTTCCTTCGCCTCCTCCATGGACCAGCCCGCTGCCGCGGACAGGGTCTCGGAGTAGTTCAGGGAGATCATCTCCAACACCACGGTCGCCGGATCAGGCGTATCCACCTGAGCGAACGACTCGGTGCAGCCGGTGCAGGACGCGCCCTCGATCCAGATGACCGGATAGAGCTTTCCTTCCTTCGCGCCGATGACCGACTTCTCCAAAGCAAGCGCTACCTGAGGCGCCGCAATCTGCCCCAGGCCAGCTGCTGCTGCCACGGCTCCGCAAAGCTTCATGAAGCTGCGGCGCGAAACACCACGCGCCTCCAGCATGTCCTGAAGCCTAGCCGCAACAATAGCCTCACTTCCCATGTGCACACCTCCTTCAGTGTGTCTCGTCTACTACTACCCTTCGCATTGTGAAGCATGGGCACACATCTTGTTCACCACAAATTCATGAAATCGTCCGACGGCGAAAGAATGTTACGCTCACCGACGGATATAACACAATTCCCTGCATTCACCCCATAGGGGGACCGCTCCAAAAATGGCTACCATTCGCTCAGCTATTCCTGGTATAGTTTGTAAGTTATGCAAATCCGCGCTATTTCCTCATTCAAAGGACGAAAGGACCGGGGATGAACAGCGACCAGACCATTGCCTTCCTGGGCCCCGAGGGCACCTACTGCAACGAAGCCGCGCAGCGCTTTGCGGAGCGCATGAAGCTGGACGATCCCGCCTTCCTTCCCTGCTCCACCTTCGACGAGATCTTCGAGGTGGTGGACCGCGGCAAGGTGGCCTACGGCGTGGTGGCCACGGAAAACTCCCTGGAAGGCGCCGTCACCTCCACCCTGGACAACTTCGCCTTCCAGAGCATGTGCACCATCCTGGGCGAAGAGGTGGTAGACGTGCACCACTGCCTGCTGCTCCATCCTGACGCCGATCTGGCCGACGTGACCACGGTGGCATCCCATGCCCAGGGCCTGGCCCAGTGCCGTCGCTTCCTGAACGAGAAGCTTCCCGGCCGGGAGACCATCACCACCAGCTCCACCGCTGCCAGCGCCCGCATGTGTGTGCAGGACAAGCACGTGGCGGGCATCGCCAACGCCCTGGCGGCAAGGCTCCACGGAGCCAAGATCGTGGAGCCGGACGTGCAGGACCGCTTCGGCAACCAGACCAAGTTCGCCCTAATCGGGCGCCCGGGCTGTCCCCCGGTGTTCACCGGGAACCGCTACAAGACCTCCCTTGCCCTGTTCCTGCAGGCAGACCGGGTAGGAGCCCTGCTCATGATCTTGGAGGAGTTCGCCTACGCCAACGTCAACCTGACCATGCTGCAGTCCCGCCCCACCAAGCAGGGGCTGGGAGACTACATGTTCCTGGTGGACATCGAAGGCCACGTGAACGAGCCCGCCCTTCAGACGGCGCTGAACTGCCTGCGGCTCAAGCTGCGGGAAGTGAAGGTCCTGGGCTGCTACCCCGTGGACTAGATCCTGGGGCCTGCGGCTCCCGCCGCAATCCGCTTGCAACCTACCGGGGAATCAGGCGGTCGCCTTCACGGGCGAAGAAGCCTTCCCCTTCCATCTGGGAAACCAGGTCGCAGAACAGGTCCTTCGGGACCTGTTCCCGCTTTCGGGCCGCCTCGAAGGCGTTCAGCAGCGCGTGAGCCCGCTCCAGGGAAATCCCCGGTTCGTCCAGCACGATGCGCAGCAGCTCGGAGCGCTTCTGCCTGCGGGACCCCTCGAAGGTGCTCTGACGGGAGTAGCTGGAGCTGCGCCGATTGGCATTGCCCACCGTAGCCTTCAGATGGGCGCCGAAGTCCAGCAGCGCGTAGTACCATTCCCGGGGCCGGTCCTTGGGACAGGTCAGGGCCACCAGGGGCTCCAGGACCTTGTCTGACACCTTTTCGCAATCAGGGAAGAGCACGTGCAGGAACACGGTGCGCACGTTTGTCTCCACGTAGGCCCCGGGCTGTTGAAGGGCAAAGGCCATGACCCCGGCGGCGGTGGCCGGACCTACGCCCGGCAGGTCCAGCAGCTCCTGGTAGGTATGGGGCAGGGCACCCCCATGCTGGGCGGAGCACAGGTCGCAGGCCCTCTTCAGCGCAAGGGCGCGGCGGTTGTACCCCAGCCCCTGCCACGCCTCCAGCACGTCCGCGGTGCTCGCAGCCGCCAGGGCATCTACCGTGGGGAACTGCGCCATGAACCGCGGCCAGTATCTCAGCACCCGCTTCACCTGGGTCTGCTGGAGCATGATCTCGGAGACCATGACGGCATAAGGGTCGTCCACGTAGCGCCAGGGCAGGTCCCTTCCATGGGCACGGCCCTGCTCCCAGACCAGCTGGGCGAACTCCTTGGGATCCGGGGACCCTTCGGGCACCACGCCTTCAGGCCAGCGCTTGGGCAGCTGCCAGGCCATGGTGGCTACGCCAGGCCCAGCAGGTCGTCCACAGTGCCGTCCAGGGCACCCCGCAGGTCATTCACCACCAGCTCCTCCAAGGCCTGGTACTCCTTGGACTCCAGGGGGAAGAAGGCGCTCAGCTTGGCGTACAGGCTCTGGGCGGTGACCGGAAGGTAGGTGCGCAGGGCAAGGCTTTCGCGATAGGCCTCCTCTATGGCCTCCCGGGTTGCAAGGAAGATGTCCTCGCGGGAAAGGCCCGCGGAAAGCTCCACCAGACGGTCCACGGGAATGCCCCGCACCGAAGGATGGTCCTCCATGATGATGTTCCAGATGTCGGCCCGCTCTTCCTCCGTGGGGTTTTCTATATCCACCACGGTGAAGGGCGTGATGAGCTCGCAGAAGTAGGGGTCGATCTGCCCCAGGGAGCACGAGGTCGCCAGCACGTAAACGTCGGGGTCCTCCACCGCAGAGCGGATCAGGGCCACGGCATCCCGGGCTCCTCGGGTCATCTGGGACGCCACCAGGGCGGCGATGCCGTCCTCAGGGGCTTGGTCCACGTTGGGCACCGCCCACAGGTCAAGGTCTTCCACCACCAGCACCGCCGGCGCCTCGAAGGCGGTATGGGCGTTGTTCATGCGAGGGCGCCGTCCGGCCCGGGTCATGATGCACAGGGTCTGGGTGCCCTGGGGGCCGTCCTCCATGCGCATGCGCAGGGAGGGAAGGTTGATCTGGCCCACCAGCGCCTCGATGAACCGCAGCGCATCCTCGCGTACCGGCGCGCGGAACAGCAGCGCATCGGCAGGAGGCGCCTGGTCCAGGCCGTGGCGCTGGTTCAGGAGCTCCACCAGCTGGTCGAACTCGGGGTCGTTGCCCAGGCCCAGCCCCAGGGACTCCACCAGGGCAACGGCCTTCTGGTAGCCGTGGAGGTCCTTCAGGGTGAAGTCGTTGGCGGCCTTGGCCTTCTTCTTGGTCTGGCGCTTCACCTGCGCGGAAGCCGGTGCGGCAGATGCCTGGATCGGCGAAGGGGCGGTCATGGTAGCCGCGTTGGTGGGCGTTGCGGGCAGCGCGGGCTTGCCGGGGAACGTCAGCATCCGCTCTTGCTCGTCACGGGCCTGGGAGCCTTCCTCCGCCGCAGCGTCCATCATGTTGCTCATGGCAGCCAGGATGTCATCGATGACAAAGGACTGGTTAGGCGAAACCTCGGGTGCCGGGGGCTCCTCCGCCCCGGGGAAGCGGAATCCTACCCCGGGCAGGGCGCCGTCAGCCTGGGATGCGGCGATGGCCTGGTCGATGGCACGGCGCGCCTCCTCCATCTGGGGGTCCAGCACCTCGTCCG
>JAQXGX010000035.1 GCA_029006935.1 Eggerthellales bacterium
TACCTGTGTTCCCTGGCAAGCGACCACCTTACGCTGCTGGAGCACAGCGACGCCTGCTGGGTTGATCTTTCCAGCATCGATTCCCTGGACTGGCTGCCCGCCGACGTGATCGTGGTGGACGCCATCAAGGCCAAGCACGTGCTCTAATCGGTTACGTCCAGGTCGCTCAGGAAGTACTCGTACAGGTCGGCCCGCACGGGAACGTCCAACCTGTAGGTGATCTCCACCGCGCTGGCGTCGCTTCCCTTCATGGTGAACTGCCGAAACTGCCCTGTCGGATACATTTCGCCCAGGAAATAGAACTCCGTGCTTGCATCTTTGTCGTTCTTGTTCTTTCGAAGGAACAGGAAGCAGCGCATGCCGTTTTCCCCGGCCCTTTGAAGAGCCTGTATCTCGGGCGACTGCAGGGTCCTTCTGCTCTTCGAAATGGCGATCAGGGTGTTCTCGGAAACGAATCGGTCCTCATACTGCGTGGTAACGCTGATCGAGGGATCCTTGTCGTAGTTCACGAACACCGGGAACGTGTTGGTTTCCTTGTGGTGGAAGTACCCGCCCACGTTCTGGTAGTTAGGCTCTTTGTCCCACCGCAGCAGCTTGCAAATTTCCTCCCGGGTGTACTTGGCGTTGAGCACAAAGTCCGTGTCCTTGTACCGGCTTCCGTACAGCGCGGCGCTTCGGGAAAGGCCGAACTCGATGGCCTGCTCAACCTGGTCCCTGAACTGCGGGTCCTGCAGCGCCTGCCTGAACGGTTCGCTGAGCACCCATCTGCCCTCGGAGTAGCTGGCAAGTTTTTCGCCCACGGTCGAAAACGCCCCGCTCAGCAGGGCTGCCACAGCATTGTGCCTGAGCCTGCCCACCTCATCCGCCGGCGGCTCTGCAGCCATGATCCCATCCACGGACCCAACGAGCCCCTGCAGCACGAGCAGATCTTCCCGCCGCTTGCCGTTGGCGATCTTACGGGAAAGGAACTTGAGCAGCTTGAGCTGCCTTTCGCTCAGGTGCAGATTCGCCTCGGGCTCGTAGCGCTGCAAGAAGGCCGCGTAGGAATCGCACTTGTTGATAATGATGTTGGGGTCGATGGATTCGTGCCGGTCAAAGTCCAGCAGCGTTGGGATGCGCCCCAGGATCTGCTTGAGCTCCTGGTATTCGCTGCGGATGAGTCTGATGCTTCCGAACTGCCCGTTGTCCAGGGCGTTGAAAATCTGGGCTTCGGACACCTTGTCGAAGCTCACCGTGGAGCAGCCGGGGATCACCGTGCTCCCTTCCTTCACCACGCGGCGCAGCGTGTCCTTGTTGTACGTGCGGTCGCCGGAAAGCGCGATGGGAACCAGGTAGTTCTGCTGGTAGTTTCCGATGAAGTCCAACACCAGGGTGTATTCCTTGCCCTTGCATTTTCGCAGGCCACGGCCCAGTTGCTGGACGAAAACGATCGCCGAGTCCGTGCGGCGCAGCATGATGATCTGGTTCAAGGAGGGAATGTCCACGCCTTCGTTGAAGATGTCCACCGAAAAGATGTACTCGATTTCGCCCTGCTCTAAACGGGCGATCTGCCGGTTGCGCTCCTCGTCAGAGGTCGCACCGCTCACCGCCACCGTTCTGTAGCCGGCTTCGTTGAACTGCTCCGAAAGGGAGGCGGCCTCTTCGTTTCTGTTGCAGAAGATGAGCCCCCGGCGCTCGGTCTTTTCCACCGTGTATTCTTCGATCTTGGAGATGATGTGCCGGACTCGTTCTTGCGAGGTCAGCTTGGAAAACAGGCTGATGTCGTCCACCGTGCGGTCGTCAATTTCCAGGTCGCTGATTCCGAAGTAGTGGAACGGCGCCAGCATGTTTTCCTCAAGGGCGTCCTGCAGGGTGATGCGGAAGGCGATCACGTGATTGAACAGGGCATACACGTCGTAGCCGTCAGTGCGGGTGGGGGTTGCCGTCATCCCCAGGAAGAACGACGGAACGAAATGGTCCAGGATTGCCCTATAGCTGGCCGCCCCCGTCCTGTGGGCTTCGTCGATGATGATGTAGTCGAACTCCCCCGGGTCGAAGTCGTCCAGATGCCGGCTCAGCGTGCTGACCATGGCAAACACGCAGGTCGCAAGGGGTTTTGCGAAACCGCCTCCGTACAGGGCGTAGGAATAGCTGCTTCCCAGCACCCGCTGGAAGCTTTCCTGGGAAGCCTCCAGGATACGGTGCCGATGAGCCACGAACAGGACCCTGCGGGGACGAACCGCCCGAACGTCCAGCGCGGAAAGGTATGTCTTACCCGTTCCCGTTGCCGAGACCAGAAGGGCCCGCCGCTCCTTGCGGCCGTGCAGCACCTCCAACGCATCCAGGGCCAGGGCCTGCATCTTGTTGGGAACGATGCTCGGCAGTTCGGCAGAGGTCGCAGCGGGCGAAGGCGCCGCCGGCTGGCCCGACCGGAACGCGGGCCTGCTTTCCAGCCCCTGCCTTTGCCCAGGCTGTGCGCGAAATGCTTCGTAGCGCTGGATCCATTCCTCGGTCACGGCAACGGTGTTGTGGTCGTTCCACACCTCCTCGTACTCCCCTCGGATCTGATGGAGCATATCGCCGCCCGGGAAGGACTTGAACAGCACGTTCCATTCCTTGTTGCAGGTCAGAGCGTGGTGGGTCAGGTTCGAGCTGCCCACGATGATGGTCGATATGCTCTGCTTTTCGAAAAGGTAGCCCTTGGCGTGAAGGTTTCCCTGGTAAACGCGGGTTTGGATGTTAGGAAACTCCAGGAGCTTCCGCAGCGCGTCTGGATCGTTGAAGTTGTTCAGAGTGGAGGTCAGGATTCTGCCGCGCACTCCCTGCCGCTTCAGCTCGTTCAGGATCTGGACCAGCACCTGGATGCCGCTGGACGTAACAAAGGCCACCGAGAAGTCGAAGCTCTTGCACGAGGCAAGCTCCGCCTTGATAACGGAAAGAACGTTTGCCTTCTGGCGGGAGCTGTTGCTCACGATCCGCGGGGCGTAGCGCTGGTCGGACTCGATGCGGGCGTCTATGAAGCTCGACCGGAGAGTGTTGGCAAAGTCGACGACGTTGTACTCCACGTTTCCCATAGATCATTCCTTCGCTAGGATGCTTCTGTGGGATCAATTATGGCAGCTCCTCCGAAAAGAGCAGATTGCCCCGCTCCAGCTCCGGTAGCCGGATCGTTCTGACCCGGGCCCGGATCTGGGTCCCTCCCCCACCAGCAGCGTCTTCGCCCTGCTTGCAGGTATAATCCAGCTAGCTGCGCAAGGGAGGCGCGGCGAACAGGAAGAGTCAAACAGGAAGGATCGCCATGAAAAGAACTCGCTTACTTGCGCTGTCAGTAGTCCTTGCGCTTCTGACGTGCGCGTTTTCCGCGACCAGCGCTTTCGCCCTGGGCTACATGACCTGCCATAAGTCCACCACCAGCTCTATTACCCTGTCCATCAACGAAAAGGACACCTACGCCGTTGACTCCGTGGTGATCTCCTACAAGACCAAGGGCATGGCCGACTACAAGACCCTGCCCCAGGCATCCATCTACTACACCAGCGATGACCTGGTCAAAGACGATTACGAAGGCCACCTGAAGAAGGTTACGGGCCTGAAGCCCAACACCAAGTACTACTTCAAGGTCCAGGTGAACTTCAGCGACGAAACCGCCCCCACCACCCTCAGGGAAAGCTTCTATACCACATCGAACAAGACCTTCCGCGTCAAGACCGGCGGCAAATGGAAGCGCATGAAGGTCGA
>JAQXGX010000036.1 GCA_029006935.1 Eggerthellales bacterium
AGGGCCTTTTCCAGGGAGTTGGCTGCGAAGATCTGCAGCTCAACGGCATCGGAGGCAGGAGCTGCGGAGCCGCCGTTGTTGGAGCCGCCGGAGCAACCGAACATGCCCAAAGCGCCCACCAGGGCAAATGCGGCGATGCCCGCTACGATTGCACGGGATTTCTTCATGATTGAACCTTTCTGATCGACATTTCCGGCGACATGCGCCCCAGCAATTATGCCCGTTCGAGCATATGTGCTGAAAGTAGAATAGTCCTGTTTGCATATAGCGTCAATGAGAATAATGCATTTTTTTCTATTTCAGTTCGGGGATCATTCGGGGACGGGCATCCGGATTTCGGCTGCCCGTCCCGCCGAGCGGCCGCCCCAAGCGCTACGGGCGAAACGCCGTCCAGTGAACGCCGGACTCACCCCGGAGCAGCTCCAGACGCACGCGAAACGCCGACTGGATGGCCTGCTGAACTTGGTCGCTTTCGGGGCTTCCGTGGGCAATCATCGCCCCTCGGTCCAGCACGAAGACCCGGTCCGCCAGCTTCAGGGCCATGTCCAGGTCGTGAACCACCGCCACAACCGTCCGCTCCTCAGAACGCAGCGACCGCACCAGATCCATAGCGTCGAAGCAGGCGGCCACGTCCATGAAGGACGTGGGCTCGTCGAAGAACACCACCGGCGCCTGCTGGGCAAGGACCAGCGCCATGCGCACCCGCTGCCGCTGCCCTCCGGAAAGGCTGCGCAGCGCCCTGCCCCGCAGCTCCGTCACCCCGGCGTCTCGCAGCGCCTGGTCAACGGCCTGGACATCGGCCTTGCTGGGCCCGGAGAACGCCTGTTTGTAGGGGAAGCGCCCACAGGCAACGTACTGCTCCACCGTCATGGCCGGCACCGCCTGCTGCTGTTCGAACAGGGCAATGGAACGTGCCCGCTGCTTGGGGGCAAGCATGCGCACGTCTCGGCCCTGCAGCTCCACCTTTCCCGTCTGCGGCACCAGGAACCCGCAGGCCAGCTTGGCCAGCGTGGACTTTCCGCACCCGTTGGGCCCGACTATGCAGCTGATGGCCCCGCGAGGAAACGCCACCGAAAGGTCGCGGAAGAGCGGCTGCCCGCCGTACCCAAAGCTCACCCGCTCGAACCTCAGGTCGCAGCCCGCCTTCAGAGCGTCACTGCTCATACGCCCCTCCCTTCTGGCCTCGCAGAATCAGGTAGACGAAGAAGGGGCCGCCGATCAGGGCAAGCACGATTCCCACCGGCACCTCGAATGGGGCGAAGACCGTGCGGGCAAGGGTGTCGCACACGCATACCAGCAATGCTCCGGCAAGGGGCGAAAGCACCAGCACGCGCCGGTTGTTGGACCCCGCAAGGAAGCGCACCACATGGGGAACCACCAGGCCCACGAAGCCGATGAGCCCCGCAAAGCACACCGCTGCTCCCGCCAGCAGCGCCGCCAGGGCCAGCAGCGCAAGCCGCGTCCGCGGCACGTTCAGGCCAAGCGCATGGGCACTCGCATCGCCCAGGGAAAGCACGTTCAGCCGATCCCCCTGCAAGGCCGCCAGGGGCAGCGCCAGGGCGATCACCGCGCCGGGCACCACCAGCTCCTGGGTCAAAATCCCGGACAGGCTGCCCACCAAAAAGCCCGAGGCATCCACGTACGCATCCGGGTTGAAGATCAGCACCGCGTTCATTCCCGCCGTGAACACCGCGGTCAGCGCCATGCCCGCAAGCACCACCGCCAAACGGGAAGAGTCCGCGGCGGCAGAGATGGCAAACACCAGCAAAGCCGTGGCAAGCGCTCCCAGAAACGCCGCCACGGCCCACACCCCCATAACATGAGGCGCAACGCATGCGGCAAGAAGCACGAACAGCCCCGAACCCGCATTCACTCCGATGATGTTGGGACCGGCAAGGGGGTTGTTCAGCGTAGCTTGGATCAGGGCGCCCGCCTGGGCAAGGGCGGCGCCGGCAAGCACCGCCCCCAGAACCCGGGGCAGACGGACGTTCTCCAGGATGTTGCGAGCCGCATCCGTGGGGCTGCCGCGAAGCCACGCCACCACGTCAGCCGCGCCCACCGACGACGACCCCAACATCAAGGCCGCCAGCATGGCCACCGCCAGGACAACAGCCACCCCCGCGACCATGGCCGCGAATCCGCGTCGAGTGCTTCCCATCTTCCGCATGCAAGAACCGACTGGTCAGCGCCTAGCTAAACAGGGCGTCATACAGAACCCGATAGGCCTGGTCCCAATGCTGGTTGGGCTTGTACTGGAACAGCTTCGGGTCAAGGATTACCACGCGGTCGTTTCGCACCGCGGAAAGCTGAGCCCAGGCGGGGTTATCGGAAGTCTGCTGGCGCAGGGCATCCTGAGCAGCTTCGTTGGAATTGCCCATGGGCAACAGAAAGATCACATCGGGATCGGCCTGAATCAGAGACTCAACGCTGTAATCGGCAAGAAGCCCCTTGTCGGAATCGGCAATGTTGGTCGCGCCCAAGTCGCTTAGCATGCTGCCCGCCTGGGTGCTTGAGGACTGCACCCGGGCGCCGCCGGAATACGTGGTCAGCACCACGGCGCTGGGGCTTTTCTGGTCCTTGGCCTTGGCAACAATGTCCTCGATGGCCTTGGCGGGGGTTTCGCCATTCTGCTCATAAGCTTTCTGGTCGCCCGTAAGATCGCAGCAGGTGCGCAGCATGCGCAGGTAGTCCTGGAAGGTGGTCACGGTGAAGTAGGCAACGGGAATGCCCGCCTTCTCAAAGGTACCCTGCAGCTCAGTCTGGGCAACGCCGCCGCCGCGACCGGAGCTCAGGCCCGTCAGGATCACCAAATCAGGCTCCAAAGCCAGGATCGACTCGGCGTTCAGGGCAGAAAAATCACCTACGGAAGCAGCATCGGAGGTGATCTGGTAGTCAGAGAAGGCATCGTCGGAAGCGCCGACCAGCGTGCCTCCCGCCAGCTCCCAGATGTTGGCAAAGCTTCCCATGCCGGCAACCACCCGCTCGGTGCTCGTCACCGTCACCGTACGACCCAGGTCATCGGTGAACGTGCGCTCGGAAGCTACCTGACC
>JAQXGX010000037.1 GCA_029006935.1 Eggerthellales bacterium
AGCTTCCCGACCTGGACGTGGTCTACATGCTGCGCGTGCAGCGGGAGCGTCTGGAGGGCGCGCCCTTCCCCAGCATGCGTGAGTACAGCATGCTCTACGGCATGAACCAGCGCCGCGACCAGCTCCTTCGCCCTGGCGCCATAGTGTGTCACCCCGGCCCCGTGAACAGGGGAGTGGAGCTTGACTCGTACATGACCGATCATCCCGAGCGTTCCGTGATCCTGGACCAGGTGTATGCCGGCGTCCTGGTGCGCATGGCCGCTCTGTACCTGCTGCTAGGAGGTAGCGAATAATGGCACTCATGCTCAGAAACGCCCACGTGATCGACCCCCAGGTGGGCCTGAACCAGGTCTGCGACATCCTGATCCGCGATGGCCGGATCGTGGAGCTGGGCAAGGACCTGGTCCTTCCCAAGGGGATCGAGCGCGACCTTAAGGGCAAGATCGTGGTCCCGGGCCTGGTGGACGTGCACGTTCACCTGCGCGAGCCCGGCTACGAGTACAAGGAGGACATTGCCTCCGGCACCCGGGCTGCTGCTCACGGCGGCTTCACCGGGGTCTGCGCCATGCCCAATACCCAGCCCACCACCGACAACGCCACTGTGGTCGAGTACGTGCAGGCTCAGGCCGCCAAGGTGGGCAAGTGCCGGGTGTATCCTTCCGGCGCCTGCACTGTGGGTCTGAAGGGCGAAACACTGGCGGAGATCGGGGACATGGTGGCCCACGGCGCTGTGGCCTTCACCGACGACGGCCGCGGCGTGCAGGACAGCGGCATGATGCGCCGGGTCATGGACTACGCCCGTCCCTTTGGCAAGGTGGTCATGAGCCACTGCCAGGACGAAGCGCTGGTGGGGAAGGGCCAGATCAACGAAGGCGCCGTGTCCACCAAGCTTGGCTTGCAGGGCTGGCCTGCGGCGGGCGAAGAGCTCCAGATCCAGCGCGACATCGAGCTTTCCCGACTGACCGGCTGCCCCATTCACATCCAGCACATCAGCAGCGCCCGTGGCCTTGAGATGGTCCGTCGCGGCAAGGCCGACGGCATCCAGGTCACCTGCGAGGTCACGCCCCATCACCTGTTCCTGGATGAAACCAACATCGGTCCCGAGTACAACGCTAACCTGAAGGTCAACCCGCCCCTGCGTACCGCAGAGGATCGGGCTGCCCTGGTCCAGGGCCTGCTGGACGGCACCATCGACTGCATTGTCACCGACCACGCGCCCCATGCGGCGCATGAGAAGGACCGCGAGTTCGAGCAGGCTCCCTTCGGCATGACCGGCATCGAAACGGTCCTGGGAGCCATGCTGACCAACCTGGTGCGCCCGGGCGTGATTAGCTGGGAGCGCCTGGTGGAGCTCATGGCGGTCAACCCCCGCGCCATCCTTCGCCTGGAGCCTGTGAAGCTGGAGCCGGGCAGCGTGGCGGACCTTACGGTCATCGACCCGGACCTGGAGTGGGACGTGCTCGAGCAGGACTTCCTGTCCAAGTCCAAGAACTGCGGGTTTACCGGTGCTCACTTCGTTGGCAAGGCAACGCATGTGTACGTGGGCGGCTATGCAACTATGGAAGAAGGCGAAATCGTTGAGTAAGCTCAGTGAAAAGCTCCTCGCAGGCACCTCCAAGCCTGAGCCGAAGCCGGCCATGCTGGTGCTGGAGGACGGTGCCATGTTCAGCGGTACCGCCTGCGCGGCTGAGGGCGAGGTCTTCGGCGAAATCTGCTTCAACACGGCCTTGGAGGGCTACCTTGAGGTGATCACCGACCCCTCCTACGCGGGTCAGATCGTGACCATGACCTACCCCCAGATCGGCAACTACGGCGTGAGCAGGGAAGACCTGCAGTCCAAGAAGCCTGCCCTGCGGGGCCTGGTGGTGCGGGACATGTGCACCACCCCCAGCAACTGGCGCTCGACCATGAGCCTGCCGGAGTACCTGGTCAAGGAAAACATCGTGGCCATCGAAGGGGTGGACACGCGTGCCCTGACCCGTCACGTGCGAGATCACGGCGCCCAGCGTGCCGTGCTGTCAACTCTGGACACTGACGGCGAAAACCTGCTGAAGAAGGTTCGGGCCAGCCGCTCGTTGGTGGGTCAGAACCTGATCCCCACCGTCAGCATTGCCTGGCCCGAAGAGCATCCCCTTTCCGCCCCGTACACGGCGTTTCTGGAGCCGCCTCGGGAGCCCCGCTTCAACGTGGTGGCCTACGATTGCGGCGCCAAGCGTGCCATCCTGGACAACCTGGTCCGGGTAGGCTGCAAGGTCACCGTGGTTCCCTGGGACACTCCCGCGGAAGACGTGCTGGCCATGAACCCCGACGGCGTGTTCCTTTCCAACGGCCCTGGTGACCCGGATGCGGTCCAGGGCACGTACTCGCAGGTCCAGAAGCTGGTCGGCAAGCTGCCCGTGTTCGGTATCTGCCTGGGACACCAGATGATCTGCAAGGCCTGCGGGGCCCAGATCGAGAAGCTGAAGTTCGGTCATCGCGGCGGCAACCAACCGGTCATGAACCTGCTCACCAAGCGCGTGGAGATCAGCGTGCAGAACCACGGCTTCGGCCTGATGTTCCCCACCCTGGGCCAGCTGGTGCCC
>JAQXGX010000038.1 GCA_029006935.1 Eggerthellales bacterium
GGGCCGCAAGGCCCACGGCGACAAGGTCATCCTTGATGACGTGACGCTCATGTTCTATCCCGGCGCCAAGATCGGCGTGGTCGGCCCCAACGGAATGGGCAAGTCCACCCTGCTTCGAATCATGGCCGGTTTGGAAGAGGTCAGCAACGGCGAAGCGCGCCTGACCCCCGGTTACACCGTGGGCATTCTGCAGCAGGAGCCGCCGCTGGAGGAAGACAAGACCGTCATCGAAAACATCCGCCTGGCCTTCGGCGACATCCTGGCCAAGATCGACCGCTTCAACGCCATCGGCTTGGAGATGGCCGAGCCGGACGCGGACTTCGACGCCCTCATGGACGAAATGGGCAAGCTGCAGGACGCTATCGACGCCGCCAACGGCTGGGACCTGGACAGCCAGCTTTCCCAGGCCATGGACGCGCTGCAGTGCCCCGACCCGGACATGCCGGTGAGCGTGCTTTCCGGTGGCGAGCGCCGTCGCGTGGCCCTGTGCCGTCTGCTGCTGGAGGCTCCCGACCTGCTGTTGCTGGACGAGCCCACCAACCATCTTGACGCCGAGTCCGTGCTGTGGCTGGAGCAGTTCCTGCAGCGTTATCCCGGCGCTGTGCTGGCGGTGACCCATGACCGCTACTTCCTGGACAACGTGGCGGAGTGGATCTGCGAGGTCGACCGCGGTCATCTGTATCCCTACAAGGGCAACTACTCCACCTATCTGGAGACCAAGTCCGCCCGTCTGGAAGGTCAGGGCGCGCAGCAGGACAAGCTGGCTAAGAAGATGCGCTCCGAGCTGGAGTGGGTCCGTAGCTCCCCCAAGGCCCGCCAGGCCAAGAACAAGGCCCGTCTGGAGCGGTTTGCCCAGATGGAGGCCGAGTATCGCTCCGCCACCAAGGTGGACTACTCCGACATCCACATTCCCGCCGGTCCGCGCCTGGGCAGCAAGGTCATTGAGGCCAAGAACATCCACAAGGCCTTCGGCGACCGCGTGCTCATCAACGATCTGAGCTTCAGCCTGCCTCAGGGCGGCATCGTGGGCGTGATCGGCCCCAACGGCGTGGGCAAGACCACTCTGTTCAAGACCATCATGGGCATGGAACCGCTGGACGGCGGCCAGCTGGAGATTGGCGAGACCGTCAAGATCAGCTACGTGGACCAGACTCGCGAAGGTATTGATCCCAACACCAAGCTGTGGGAAGTGGTTTCCGGCGGCACTGATTTCATGCAAGTGGGCGAAGAAGAGGTCCCCAGCCGCGCCTACGTGGCCAGCTTCGGCTTCAAGGGCTCCGACCAGCAGAAGCCCGCGGGTGTGCTTTCCGGCGGCGAGCGCAATCGCCTGAACCTGGCTCTGACCCTGAAGCAGGGCGGCAACTTGCTGCTGCTGGACGAGCCCACCAACGACCTTGACACCGAAACCCTGGAGTCCCTGGAAGAAGCGCTGCTGGCCTTCCCCGGGTGCTGCGTGGTGGTCAGCCACGACCGCTGGTTCCTGGACCGCATTGCCACCCACATTCTGGCCTGGGAGGGAACGGACGAAGATCCGGGCAACTGGTACTGGTTCGAGGGCAACTTCGACGACTACCAGAAGGATCGCGAGCGTCGTCTGGGTCCGGAGGCTTCCAAGCCTCACCGCGTGCACAGGAAGCTGACCCGCGACTAACCTGCGCGGGTGCGTCTTGCCACTCTAATCACAGCTAAGCTGCGAAGTCGCATTTTCGTTTGCGGTTCTCGATGCTGTCGAGTTCTGCTTTCGGGATGCGGCTTCGTTGCTTTTGGGCGCAAAAAAGCGGCCGGTCCTTGGGGGCCGGCCGCTGTGCTGACGGAAGGCGGAATTCTAGCGGTTGTTCTCCTTCTCCACCAGGTTGGTTGCGCCGTAGCGCTCACGCAGCACGGGCTTTTCGATCTTGCCCGTGGAGTTGCGGGGTACGTCGGCGAAGATGATCTTGCGCGGGCGCTTGTACCGGGGCAGGGCCAGGCAGAAGTCGTTGATGTCCTTTTCGGTCACGGAGTCCTTGAACTCGGGCTTGATCTCCACGATAGCCGTGGCGATTTCGCCCAGACGCTGGTCGGGGGTGCCGATCACGGCCACGTCTTTGATGGGCTCGTAGTCGCTCATGAAGGCTTCGATCTCCACGGGATAGATGTTCTCGCCGCCGGAGATGACCACGTCCTTCTTGCGGTCCACCAGCCAGTAGAAGCCGTCGGCGTCACGGCGGGCAATGTCGCCGGTGAGCAGCCAGCCGTCCACCAGGGCTTCCTCTGTGGCCTCGGGGTTGTTGTAGTAGCAGTTCATAAGCGCCGGGCCCTTCAGGCACAGCTCGCCCACGGACTCCATTTCGGTCAGGGTTTCCCCGTTGCCGTCGATGAGCTTGGCCTCCCAGCCGAAGCCGGGGATGCCGATGGCGCCCACCTTGTGGATGTTGCCCACGCCCAGGTGCACGGAGCCGGGGCCCATGCCCTCGGACAGGCCGTAGTTGGTGTCGTAGTCGTGGTGGGGGAAGTACTTCAGCCAGTTGTTCACCAGGCTGCGGGGCACCGGCTGGGCGCCGATGTGCATCATGCGCCACTGGTCCAGGTTGTAGTCTTCGATCTTCAGGCGGCCTTCGTCCAGTGCCACCAGGATGTCCTGAGCCCAGGGCACCAGCAGCCACACCACGGTGCAGCCTTCCTCGGAAACGGTCTTGAAGATGTTTTCGGGGGTTACGCCGCGCAGCAGCACGGACTTAGAGCCTACCAGCAGATGGCCCAGCAGGTGGATCTTGGCGCCGGTGTGGTATAGCGGCGGGATGCACAGGAACACGTCGTCGTGGGTTTGGCTGTGATGCACCTGCTCGGAGCGGGCGGCGTGCAGGATGCTCATGTGGTTATGGAGGATGGCCTTGGGGAAGCCCGTGGTGCCGGAGCTGAAGTAGATGGCGGCCTCGTCGTCGTCGCTCAGGGGCACATGGGGGTCTTCGCTGGAGCAGTCGGCGGCCATTTCGCGGTAGTCCTCCGCAAAGCTGGGGCAGTCGGCGCCCACGTACATGAGGATGCGGTCCCGGCTGATCTGGGGGGCGATCTCCTCCACGCGGCCGATGAACTCGCGGCCGAAGATCAGCACGTCAGCGTCGGAAAGCTCCACGCAGTACTGGATTTCCTTGCTGGTGTAGCGGAAGTTGAAGGGCACTGCCACGGCACCGCTCTTCAGCACGCCAAAGTAGATGGGCATCCACTCAAGGCAGTTCATCATGAGGATGGCCACCTTGTGGCCCTTGCCGATGCCGCGGCTCAGCAGCAGGTTGGCCAGGCGGTTGGCCTTTTCGTCAAAGACCTTCCAGGTGATCTCGCGACGGAAGGGCTGGCTTTCGGTCTTCTGGACCAGCTCGTAGTCATGCCAGGTCACGCGTGCGGGTTCTTGGATATCGGGGTTGATTTCAACCAGCGCCACCTCGTCGCCGTATGCCGTGGCGTTGTAGCGCAGGTAGTCGGTAATAGGCATGGACATGCCACCTTTCAGCTAGTAATTCGTGACTGTATATGATAGCGCAACGACCTGGGCTGGGCGCTGGCTGCCCCTGTGCATTTCCGCACATCCGATGTGACGCCCTGTGACGTCAGAGGGCGCAAGGGTGCAGCGATTCTGCGGTTCTTCTGTTTTGAGCTGGAAAGACGTGTTTGGCAGCTGACCAGTGGTACCTTTTATTCCCCACATGGATGCCGTTTGGCGGCTCTGAAAGCGCTGGCCGATGGAGGAGGTGAGGATCCGCTTTGGGCGGATCATGCGATGAGCCTGTATTTGACATCAGCTTCTTTGTACGAGTTCTACCAGTCTGCCGCAGGCGGGGTGCCAGCGAATGCCGATGGATTGGCGTCTTTGCCTCACCATCATGTTCCTGGCATCCTCCCCGCCGATATGGTGTTTCTTGAGCGCATGTATGGAATTCGTCCCCTCTATTATGCGGCGGTGCCCGATCAGGAGGGACGGCGCAAAAGCAGGCTAATTCAGACGAGGGTGCAAAGCCCAAATCTCCCCAGCAATCTGTACTTTTCTATTTCCAAGGACGTTTTTGCTGCGGTTCCCGAGGTCTGCATGCTTCAGCTTGCCTGCTGTTTGCCTGTGGAAGAGCTGGTCATGGCCTATTACGAGTTCTTCGGTAGGTATCGATTGAACAACGACGGAAGCTTCGGATACTCCGTTCGCGAGCCGCTGAGCACCAGGGAAAAGGCTGTGCGGTTCGCCCAGGCGTCGCATGGGGCTCGCGGGTCAGAGAATATGCTGCGAGCGTTGGCCATGATGGCGGACGGTCAGCCAGCTTCTCCTCCCGAGGCTCAGATAGCGTGCTTTTTCTCGGCGGGTTGCAAGCTTGGAGGAGCGGGCTTTTCCGGGGCGGTGCTGAATCACCCCATTGAGACCGAGAAAGGGTTGCGTTACGGAGACCTTTGCTGGCCAAAGGAGCGTCTGGTTATTGAATACGACAGCAATGAGGTGCATAGCGGCTCGGACAAGATTAACAAAGACGCTATGAGGCGCAACCTCATCATGGGGGCAGGCTGGAAAGTCCTGACGGTGACCAGTCAGCAGTTGGCTAGCTTAGCGAAGATGCGCGAGCTGATTCCTACGGTTGCCCTGAATCTTGGAAGGGCGAACAGGCCTCGCGTAAAGGAATACCTTCGCAAGCAAGCGCGGTTGTACAAGGTGGCAACGGAGCAGATGCCTCATGACGAGGTCGCCCTCCTTTTGAGGAGCAAGAGAATCCGAGCAGCTTCACAGGGGAAGGATGCCAAGAAGCTGGAGAGACCGCAATCAGGGGCTCTC
>JAQXGX010000039.1 GCA_029006935.1 Eggerthellales bacterium
GTCCGTAGCCGTTCAGCAGCAATTCTGCTTCCTTGGCTATGCTATCACGTTTGCGTGGCGCGGGAATGGAGCCGCTGCCAGCGGTGAACTGGAGTTCCCCGTTGACCACGTCCACGTCGATGACAGAGCCGCTGCTCCACCGACCCTCTAAGATCTGCTCGGAAAGCGGATCCTCCAGCAGGCGCTGGATAGCGCGGCGAAGAGGACGGGCGCCGTAGGTGACGTCGGTTCCTTCCTTTGCGATCAGGTCGCAGGCAGCATCGGTCAGGTTGATAGTCATGTTCATGGCGATCAGGCGTTCCCTCAGATCCCCCACCATCAGTCGGACGATGGAAACCAGCTGCTCCGGGGTCAGGGACTTGAACACGATGATCTCGTCAATGCGGTTCAGAAACTCGGGGCGGAACATCTTCTTCAGCTCGCTCATGGCGCGGCTGCGGATTTCCTTGTCGGACAGACCCCGCTCGCTGGAGTCGCCAAAGCCCAGGGACTTAGTGGCGGCGATCTGCTGGGCGCCCACGTTGGAGGTCATGATGACCACAGTGTTACGGAAGTCCACGGTACGACCCTGAGCATCGGTCAGACGGCCTTCCTCCAGGATCTGCAGCAGAATGTTGAACACATCCGGATGCGCCTTTTCGATTTCGTCAAAAAGCACCACCGAGTACGGGCGCTGTCGCACCACCTTGGTAAGCTGGCCGCCCTCGTCAAAGCCCACGTAGCCCGGAGGGGAACCCACCAGACGGGCCACGCTGTGCTTTTCCATGTACTCGGACATGTCCAGGCTGATCAGGGCGTCCTCGGAGTCGAACAGGAACTCCGCCAGGGCCTTGGAAAGCTCCGTCTTGCCAACGCCGCTGGGGCCCAGGAAGATGAAGCTGCCAGCAGGGCGCTTGGGATCCTTCAGACCGGAGCGAGAGCGGCGGATGGCCTTGGAGATGGCGGTAACCGCTTCCTCCTGGCCGATAACACGCTCGTGAAGCACACCCTCCATACGCAGCAGCTTTTCGGTTTCCGCCTCGGTCAGGTTGGACACGGGCACGCCGGTGCTCATGGACACCACGTCGGCAATGTCCTCCACGGTAATCTGCTGCAGGTTCTTGGCGGCATCTTCTTCCCACGCCTTGACCGCAGCCTCACGCTGCTCCTTGAGCTCCTTTTCCTGGTCCCGCAGGCTGGCGGCCTGCTCGAAGTCCTGGGAGGCAATGGCCTGGTCCTTTTCCCCGCGGACCTGACGCAGACGTTCATCGAGCTCCTGGACCTGGGGAGGCAGGGTCATGTTGCGAATGCGCATGCGAGCGCCGGCTTCGTCCATCACGTCGATGGCCTTGTCGGGCAGGAAGCGGT
Source organism: Eggerthellales bacterium (assembly GCA_029006935.1). GTDB lineage: Bacteria > Actinomycetota > Coriobacteriia > Coriobacteriales > Eggerthellaceae > SUG1186. Next base: position 1,348 of record JAQXGX010000039.1, read on the forward strand.
CCTGGATGTAACGACCGGAAAGCTTCACCGCCGCCTGCAGAGCGTCGTCGGTGTAGCGCACGTGGTGATGCGACTCGTAGCGGTCGCGCAGGCCCTCCACGATGCGCACCGCCTGCTCTTCATTGGGCTCGTTGACGTTGACCACCTGGAAGCGGCGGGCCAAGGCGGAATCCTTTTCCATGTGCTTGCGATACTCGTCCACGGTGGTGGCGCCTATGACCTGGATTTCGCCACGGGAAAGGGGCGGCTTCATGATGGAGGCCGCGTCCATGGAGCCTTCGGCGGAGCCAGCGCCGATCAGGGTGTGGATTTCATCGATGAACAGCAGGATGTCCCCTGCGTCCTTCACTTCCTTGATGCACTTCTTCAGGCGGTCCTCGAACTCACCGCGGTACTTGCTGCCTGCCACCAGGGAGGAAATATCCAGCATGATCAGGCGCTTGCCGCGAAGGATGTCCGGCACCTGGTTGGATGCCACCAGCTGGGCCAGCCCCTCGGCCACAGCGGTCTTGCCCACGCCGGGCTCGCCGATGAGCAGCGGGTTGTTCTTCTGGCGGCGGGAAAGGATCTGCATGCAGCGCTCGATTTCGCCCGCACGCCCGATCACCGGGTCAAGCTTGCCGTCACGAGCACGCTGGGTCAGGTCGATGCCGTACTCCTTCAGCGCGCTGTCCGGGGTGGCGGCGCCGTCGAACACGTTGCGGCCGGCGTAGACGGGGCTCTGCCCCACCAGATCGTTCAGAGCGGCGCGTACTGCGTCCGCGGTTACCCCCAGGCGGGCCAGGGCATCGATGGCGGTGCCCTCCCCTTCCCGCACGATGCCCAGGAGCAGGTGCTCGGTG
>JAQXGX010000040.1 GCA_029006935.1 Eggerthellales bacterium
CGAGCTGCCGGTCACTCCCTATCACTACCTGGAGCTTCTGTACGGCTGGGCCATTGACTGGCGTACCACCGGCGGCCTGATGAAGCTGCGCTTCCTTTTCGACGAAAACCTGGGCGCCAACGACCAGCGATCCAACCGCAAGTTCGTGGGCATTTCCCAGGCATAAGGAGTCTTATACATGAATCAGAACCTGAGCAATCCCCCCATGGGGCCCGACTGGGCGGACGAAGCCTACCACGACTGCCCCGCACCCGGGGAGTTTGTGGTGGAGGTTGACGACCAGGGCCGCCAGATCAAGAACACCAACTGCCACTTCTGCGGATACCTGTGTGCCTTCAGGGCCACGGTGGACCATGGCAAGGTGGTGGACCTGCAGCCCGATCCCACCCGCTTCCCCTACGACCCCAAGGTCCTGGCGGGATGCCGGCGCTGGAAGAAGAACCTGGACGTGCTGGACAGCCCCGACCGCGTGAACCATCCGCTGAAGCGGGTGGGGGAGCGCGGCTCCAACCAGTGGGAGCGCGTGAGCTGGGACGAAGCCCTTGACGACATTGCCGCCCGCCTTTCCGCCCTGCGGGAAGAGCACGGCCCGGGCACCCTGTGCTCCATGATCGGCGGCCCCCACACCTCCTTCTGGCCGCTGCATCGGTTCATGAACCTGTTCGGTTCTCCCAACAACATGGGCATTGGCCCTATCTGCTGGAACCCCCGCGTGTGGACGGACATGCTGACCCTGGGATGGACCATCGAGCACGATGCCCAGCCCGGCCTGACCAAGTGCTTCATGATCGTGGGCACCAACCCCGCCGCTTCCGACAACTCCCTGTTCTGGCAGTCGCTGCGGGAGTTCGGCAAGTCCCCGGACACCAAGCTGGTGGTGGTGGATCCCATCTACTCCCAGACCGCTTCCGTGGCGGATGTGTGGGTGCCGCTGCGCCCGGGCACGGACTGCGCCTTCTTCCTGGGCCTGCTTCACGTGATCGTGGAGGAGGACCTGGTAGATCACGCGTTCGTGGACCAATGGTGCCACGGCTATGACGAAATGGTCCGCAACGTGCAGGCCTACGACCCCGAAACCGTGGCGCGTATCTGCGGCATTGACGCCGAGCAGGTCTGCCAGGTGGCGCGTCTGTTCGCCGACGGCCCCTCCGCGCTGGTTTCCGGCAGGGGCATTGACCAGACCGGCCGCAACGTGCTGCCCACCCATCGGGCCATCTGCAGCCTGCGGGCCATCACTGGCAACGTGGATCGGCCGGGGGCGTGCACCCTGAACATGGAAAGCGACTTCATCCCCGAGGTGGTGCTGGAGCTGACCAGCGCCATGACCCCCGAAAACCGCGCGCTGTGCCTGAACACCCCTGTGGCGCCGCTGCAGTGCTACAAGGGCTACGAATACGCCGACGCCCTGACCACCAAGCTGGGGCGGCGGATTCCCGGCCGCTACCTTTCGTCCGCATTGCCTGACCTGGTGCTGAAGGCCATGGAGACCGGGGACCCCTACAAGGTCACGGCGCTGATCGTGGAGGCCACCAACCCGCTTTTGACCTACGCCGACACCCACCGCATGTTCAATGCCCTCATGGGGCTGGAGCTCATCGTGGTGCTGGACTACTACATGACCCCCACGGCGTCCATTGCCGACTACGTGCTGCCCTCAGCCGGGGCTATCGAGCGCCCGGTGTTCCAATGTCACGGCGGCGTGGCCAACATGGTCTACGGCGGCCCCATGGCGGTGAATCCCTACTACGAGCGTCGCGCCGACTACGACGTGTTCCGTGAGCTGGGCATTCGCCTGGGGCAGGAAGAGCACTGGCCGTGGCAGACCTTCACCCAGGCCTGTGCTGCCACCCTGGAGCCCACGGGCATGGACTGGGAGGACTTCAGCGTGTTCGGCCTGTACCACCAGGCGCCGCCTTACCAAAAGCACCTGATCCCGGGACCGGACGGCAAGCCCCAGGGCTTTGCCACCACCACCGGCAAGATCGAGCTGGCCAGCGAAGCCATAGACCACCTGGGCGGAGAGCGCGTGCCTACCCAGAAGCCCACCATCAGCCTGTGCTCGGAGGAGCTGCGGGCCAAGGGGGCGCACCTGGAGCTGATCACCGGCGCGCGAAAGCAGCCCTACAACGCTTCCATGTACCTGAACTTTGCCGACTTCCGTCAGAAGTGCCCCCTGCCCTTGGCCGAGATGAGCCCCGCCACCGCCGCCGAGCACGGCTTTGCGGAAGGGGACGTGGTGGTGCTGGCAACGGATCAGGGCCAGGCGCGTTTTTCCCTGCACATTCGCACCATGCGCGACGGGCTGGTGAGCGCGGACTACGGCTGGTGGCATCCGGAAATGACCCCGGGAGCGCCGGACTTTGGCGGAATCTGGGAGTCCAACATCAACTGCCTGACGTCGTGCAGCACCAGCAACGGCGAGCCCATGATCGGCACCTGGTACTACAACGCCATCGACTGCGTGGTGTGGAAGTCTTCGGAGCCGCTGAGCTACACCAAGGACAATCTGGTGGAACGCAAGGCCCGTTGGACGGTCGTGAACGAGTAGAATGGTGAGCATTCTCAACCTGAAAGGATAGATGATGGCAGAAAAGAAGCATGCCCTGCTGATCTTCAGCAAGGCTCCCCAGCCGGGTAAGGTCAAGACTCGTCTGACCCGCAAGTACGGCGGTTTCCTGAGCGACGAACAGGCAGCTGAGTTCTTCAAGATGTGCTTGTTCGACGTGTGCGAAGGCGCCATGCACGCCCTGATGCAGCTGCAGGCGGAAAACGACGCCCTGGTGGCGGAAGACCCCACTGCGGACAAGATCACCTACGACTTCTTCATTTCCACCACTCCGGCGGAAAACATGGAGCTCATGCGCAAGACCTTCGAGGACCTGGGCCAGTGGCCCATGGAAATCCACTACCTGGTGGACAAGGGCGCGACTTTCGACGACCACTTCAACTACGCCTTCAAGCAGATTTTTGACATGGGCTACGAAAGCATCGTTTCCGTGGGTGGCGACATCCCCACCATGCCCAAGAGCCACATCACCCAGTCCTTTGCCTGGCTGGACTACTTCCAGAGCCAGGGCACCCCGGGCTTTGTGCAGGCTCCCTGCCAGGAGTGCGGTACGTCGCTGGTGGGCTTTAGCTACAACACCCCCATCGACCACACGGGCATCTACTACAACATGGACGGCCGCCCGGCCCTGGACGGCTACATTGAAAAGATCCAGGAAGCCGGCATTCCCAGCGCCTACTTCAGCCCCATTGCCGACATCGACGAGGCAACGGATCTGGCCCACGCCATCAGCTGCATGAAGGCCATTGCCGAAGCGGCCAAGTATCAGCCTGACCTGCACGTTCCTATTCGCGCTATGAAGTGGTGCGAGATCATGGGCCTGAAGGTGACCACGCCGCCCAACGAAGAGCATGACCCTCGCCAGTACATCGACGAGGTGGAATAATCCCATGGCCGAGCAGATCGAAGCGGGCCAGGTGCCCGAGGGCTGCAAGCCGCTGCACGTGACCGGCGCGCTGTGCCCCACGTGCCTGAACGAGTACCAGGCCCAGGTCTACGCCGACGCGGACGGCATTGTGTGGATGGACCGCACCTGCCCCGAGCATGGTCGCCTGGTCACGCGCATGTGGCCGGACGTTGACCACTACCAGTGGCTGCGCTCGGAAGCGTTCCCCAAGACCGCGCCCCAGAACACCTGCGACCCCACCGGTCCCTGTCCCAAGGGCTGCGGCACCTGCCACAGGCACAAGCGTCGGGGCACTTTGCTGGAGATCGAGGTCACCCGCAACTGCAACCTGCGTTGCCCGGTGTGCTTTGCCAGCGCCGTGGGCGGGGAAGACGACCCCACCATGGACGAGATCGGCGCCATGTACGACACCATTGCCAACGCGGTGGGGACCGATGGCGCGGTGCAGCTGACCGGCGGCGAGCCCACGACCCGCAAGGACCTGAAGGACATTATTCTTCTTGGGCGCGAAAAGGGCTTCTGGGGAATCGAGGTCAACACCAACGGCCTGGTCATTGCCAACAACGAAGGCTATCTGGAGGAGCTGGTGGGTCACGGTCTGACCGGCGTGTACCTTTCCTTCGACGGCCTGACCGGCAACGTGTACGAAACCACCTGCGGCCGGGACATCCTCAAGACCAAGCTGAAGGCCATCGAGCGCTGCCGCGAGGTGGGCATCCAGGTGGTGCTTTCGGTGGCGGTGGTTGCCGGCCTGAACGACGGGCAGCTGGGTGACCTGCTGCGCTTTGCCTTGGAGAACTCCGACGTGGTGGCGGGCCTGGCACTGCAGCCGGCCTTTACCTCTGGTCGCTTTGATGCTGAGCGCGCCATTCCCATGAGTTCCGGCGACGTGATCTTTGAGCTGGCCAAGCAGTCCGATGGCCTGCTGGATCCGTACGACATCTGGCCTCTGGGATGCAGCCACCCCCTGTGCGACCAGGGTGTGTTCCTGGTCAAGGACGAAAGCGCCGAGCACAAGAGCGGCTTCTACCCGGCGTCCCAGCGCATGACCTATGAAGAGTACGCGGAAGGGTACAGCCCCGACAGCCCCCAGGGATCGGTGTTCCTGGACATTCTGTACAAGAAGGGCGTTGAGGTGAAGAGCGGCCTTTCCGTGATCATCATGAACTACATGGACGCGGTCAGCATGGACATGGAACGCATGAGGGAGTGCTCCATGATGGTGACTGTGCCTTCGGGCGAGGCCATTCCCTTCTGCGCGTATCACCTGACCGACGACTGCGGCCGAAGGGTGTATCCGCCCTGGCTGAAGGAGTCCCTGCGCTAGTTCCCTTGCTAGCTGGTCTGATGCGATTTGCGTAATAGCTTATGGTGATGAAAGCCCCTGGCGATGAGCCGGGGGCTTTGCTCGTTTTGACCCCCTTGCCTTTCCGTGAATAAGAAATAGAAAAAGTGTATGAATACGGTTAATACAGTCTAGCCAAACTGTACTAAGTGCATTAGTATAGTTGTCATAGTAGCTACGAACCTATTCGCATATCAACAAGGAAAGGAGGTGGGCGCATGATCAGCATAGATCCTCGTGATCCCCGGCCTTTGTACGAACAGGTAGTGGAAGGGTTCCGAGGGCTGATCTTGGCAGGCGTCCTCCAGGCGGACGACAAGCTTCCCAGCGTACGGAGCCTGGCCACCCAGCTGGCCATCAACCCCAACACCATTCAACGGGCGTACAGGGAGCTGGAGCTGCAGGGTCTGACGTACTCGGCGGCAGGCAAGGGCAGTTTTGTAACGGCGGCGGAACCCGCGCGCAACCAGAGGAAGGCCGAGCTGCTGCAGCGATTCGACAAAACCGCTGAGGAGCTGCAGGAGCTGGGGGTATCCACCGATGAACTTGCCTTGCGTTTGAAAGGAGGGGTAACCTCATGACGTCCCCGATGATTGAGGTGAAGGACGCGGTGAAGACCTTCGGGTCGGTGCGCGCCCTTGATGGGATTTCCATGACCGTTCCGCGGGGTGCGGTGTACGGTCTGGTGGGGCCCAACGGCGCGGGAAAGACCACGCTGTTGGAGCATATTGCCGGCATGCAGCGTCTGACCAGCGGCCAGGTGCTGGTGGATGGCCAGCCGGTGTACGAAAACGCCCAGGTGAAGGAGCGCATTGCCTTCATTCCCAGCGACCTGTTCTACTTTGGCCAGGCTCGCATCCGGGATATGCGGGATCTGTACGCTTTGCTGTATCCGAGCTTTGACAAGGCTCGCTTCGTGGCGCTGGGTCGTTTGTTCAACATGGACGAAAGCCTGCCCATGCGCTCCCTTTCCAAGGGCATGAAGAAGCAGGTGGCGTTCTGGCTGGCTCTTTCCCAGTGCCCGGACCTGCTGCTGCTGGACGAGCCCCTGGATGGACTGGATCCCGCGGTGCGCCGCAAGGTGTGGGCGGCGGTCATGGACGACGTGGTGGAGCGCGGCATGACCGTGCTGACCAGCTCCCATAACCTTCGCGAGCTCACTGACGTGTGCGATCACGTGGGCATGATGGAAAAGGGCGCCATGCTGCTGGAGCACCCACTGGCTGAGCTGCAGGAAGGCTTTGTGAAGGTGCAGGTGGCCTTTGCTAACGACCAGCTTCAGGTCCCCGAGGGCCTTTCCGTTCTCCATACCGAGCAGGCGGGCCGCCTGCACACGCTGGTGGTGCGCGGGTCCGCTCAGGAAGCGGAGGACGCGTTTGCCACGGTGGAGCCCACGTTCATCAATATTCTGCCTCTGACCTTGGAGGAGATCTTCATCTACGAAGTAGGAGGTGAAACGAATGCTTGCTAACCTGATTCATCCCAAGCTCATGGTCCATCAGATCAAGCGCTTCTGGCCCCTTTGGCTGGCGTTCTTCGCCGCCTGGACCCTGGGTCTTCTGCTGCCCTTGGCAATCTTTGGGCCGGAGATCGCCGTAAGCCGAGACCAGCTCGAAAGCGTTCGCGGCGCCATGGACACGGGCTGGACCGCGGAGTACTGCGCGGCCCTGGTGGGCACGGCGGTGGCAGGCCTGGTCGCGGTGCTTATGGTCTTTGACCAGCTGTTCGCCAAGCCCCCTGCTGTGTTCTTCGGGAGCATTCCGGTTCCCCGCAAGGCGCTGTTCTTCACCCAGTTCCTGGCTGGCCTGCTGCCTTTGCTGGGCGTTGAGCTGGTGGTGTTCGCTGTTCTGGCGTGCATGAGCGCGGCGTTTCCTGCCGTGGAGTTTTCCCGTTGCGCCACGTGGTTGGAGCTGACCATGGTGTTTACCCTGGTCAGCTACGCAACGGCTACGCTGTGCGCCGTGCTTACCGGCACCCGGTCCATGGCGGTGCTGCTGTTTGCGCTGGCAACCGGCCTGGGCACGGCCATGGAGTGCCTGCTGCGCGCCATTGCCGACTCCCTGATCTGGGGTGCTCAGCTGCCTATTGAAGCGTCCTTGGCATGGCTTTCGCCCATAAGCGGATTGGTGTCCTACGTAATGCCCGCCGGTGCGGTGCTGGCAGCGGAAAACCACCTTGCCGCTGCGGCGTACGCGGCTCTTGCCATCGTGGCGGCCGTGGGCTGCGGAGCCTTGTACAAGGCCCGCAACCTTGAGGTGGCGGGTGCGCCTTTGGCCATGCCTCGGATTACTCCGCTGCTGAAGCTGCTGATGGCTGCCTTCATCATGACCGTGTTCGGGTTCTTCGGCTTGCTGGCCACCATTTCCTCCTCTTCCAGCGATGTGGCAAACCCCCTGGTGGTGGCTGGAACCATGGTGGTGGGGGCCCTGGTGGGATCCCTGTTTTCCCAGGGCGTTTCGACCCGATCTACGCGGTCGCTTTCCGGCGGCCTGAAGTACGGTGGGGTACTGAGCCTTCTGTGCGTGGCCTTTGTTGCCGGGTGCGCCTTTGACGTGCTGGGCATTGAGGGCTACGTGCCCGATGCCAGCCAGGTGGAGTCCGTGGAGCTGCAGGCCGGCGTTAAGCTGACCAAGGCGGAGTCCGTGGAGCAGGCAACGGAGCTGCATCGTCGCATCCTTAACCTGGGTCCGGTGGAGGATCGGGAAATCGGGGGAGAGGCCGATCAGTACCTGACCCCCTTTACGCTGACCTTGACCTACCACATGAAGGACGGGTCCACGATATATCGATGCTACGATTATCCCGCTGTGATCAGGTCCGATGACCTGGTAGGCCAGGAGGTGGCGTCCCTGCACGACGCGTACGCGAAGCTGGAGTCCAGCTACGAAGCCCGCATGAGCTCGGCAAAGCCGTATCTGGAGGCGGCGACCGGCAGCGTTTCGGTGTACGTTTCCGGCGATCAGGTGCAGATGATGCTGGATTCCAACGCGGCCGATTACTTCCTGAAGAACGTGCTGGCAAAGGACGTGAAGGAGCACGGTGCGTCGGTGGTGCCCAGCTATTGGTCCGAGTACGATGACGTGACGATTGCCACCTACGTGGATCTGAGCATCCGTGGTACCGACGAGTCCACCATGGTGAACCTGAGCAAGACTCACACTCCCAACAGCATTGCCTGGTTGGAAAAGTACTGCGGGAAGAAGCTCTCGTAGCTGCGTGTGGCGAAGTGGCTGGCGGCGCGGCTGCGCGGCGACGTAGTGACACGGCGACGTAGCGAACACCAGCGCGGCTACGTAGCGACACGCGGTGCGTCGGCCCGGCTGAACGCTGCCCATACCCGCTGAACCTGCGGCGGCGGACTTGGCTGACGAGTCAGGTCCGTCGCCGCCTGCTTTTGCCCTACAATTGACGGGTACGAATCCTTAGGCCCGCCCTGCAACGTGGGGCGTGCGCCTGGGACCGATGAGCTGCAGGCAACGGCTGGAAGGAGTCGTCATGGCCGAAACAACCGCGTACTCGTGCCCGCAATGCCACGCCACTTTGAAGCTAGACCCGAAAACGGGGCTTTTGAACTGCGACTATTGCGGAGGATCCTTCGAGGCCGAGTCTGTGGAGGAGCGGGTCGATCAGGTAAGCTCCACGCGAAAGAAGACCGGGAAGTCATCAAGCGCGGCTGACCAGGACCGCGCGAAGGAAATAGCCGCTGCGAGCGAAGCAGGGCCGGCGGTGCGCACCGTGGACGAGTGGGAGACCCTCATCGCCAACGGCCAGGTGGAGCAGTTCGACGACGTGGTGGGATACACCTGCCCCAACTGCGGCGCCCAGGTGGTCTCCGACAAGGTGACGGTAGCCGCCAGCTGCCAGTACTGCGGCAGCTCCGTGGTGGTGGACCAGCGCCTGACCGGCGGCTTGAAGCCGGGCTACGTGATTCCCTTCCAGATCCAGGCCAAGGATCTGCCCCGTATGCTCACGGACTTCTACAAGGACAAGCCCCTTCTGCCCAAGAACTTCTTCTACGAAAACCAGGTGGGCGAAGTCCAGGGCCTGTACGTGCCCTTCTGGCTCTACGACGGCCGGGTGAACGGATCTGCTTCCTACACCGGCTCTACCTCCCGCGTCTACCTGAGCGGCCGGGACCAGGTCACCGAAACTACCCACATGCGCTCCGACCGGGAGGGATACGTGGATTTCAAGCGCATCCCCGTGGATGCTTCCGAGCGCATCGACGACGACCTGATGGACTCCATCGAGCCTTTCGACTATGAAAGCATGAAGCCCTTCATTCCCGCCTACCTGACGGGCTTTGTGGCGGAACGCTTTGACCAGAGCCCGCGGCAGGTGCTGGAGCGCGCAAGCTCCCGTATGGAAATGACTGCCAAGAACATGTTCGAGTCAACGGTCAGCTACGCCGCCTCGCCCACGACCAGCCTGTTCGAGGCGGCAAACGTTGCCGCTAGCTACGTGCTGCTGCCGGTGTACCTGTTCAACTGCAATTACGAGGGTACCCACTACCGCTATGCGGTGAACGGGCAGACGGGCAAGATCGTGGGCGAAGTTCCCACGGGCAAGCGGGAAAGCCGCATGGCATTCCTGAAGGCCGCGATTCCCTGGGTGGCTGCCGGTGTGGTCGCTTTGCTGGCGTACCTAGTGCTTTCCTAGGAAGGGGTGTTGAACATGACAAACATGACGTGCGATCACCTGCGTGCTGGCAGGATCTGGATTATTGTGGCGCTTCTGGCGCTGGTCCTGGGGACGTGTCTGACGGCGCCCGTGGCTGCGTGGGCGGCGCCGGATGGCGACCAGGCTTACTCTGCTGGCGGTAATTCTTCCCCTTCTACCAAGGATCTGGACTGGTATCCCAGCGATCCCTCCCAGTTCAAGGACTTCCATAGCAGCACCGCGCCTCGCGTGGTGGACAACGCTGACCTGCTGACCAATGCCGAGGAGGCTGAGCTGCTGGCGCACATCAACGACATGCGCGAGCGCTTGAACATGGACTTCGTCTTTGTTTCAGAGAACAGCTCCTACGGCCTGACCCGCCAGCAGTATGCGGCGGACTTCTACACCTTCAACGGCTATGGCGTGGGCGAAGATTTTTCGGGCGTGATTTACTTCGTGTGCATGGAGCCGGGCAACCGCGGGTTCTTCACGGCGGCTTGCGGCGGCGCTCAGGAGCTTATGACCGAAGACAACGTGAATGCCATGGACGATGCCACCATCGACCTGTTCAAGGATGGTGAGTACGGCAAGGCCATTGAGCTGCAGTTCAACAACCTGGACACGCTGTACACCGAAGGGGAGCTGCCCGTGGATATGTTCCCCCTGGCCCTTGGCGGCGGCGGCCTGATTGCCTTTGGCCTGTTCTGGGGCGCAAACAGCTTGGGGCGCAAGAAGCGTCGCATGAAGACGGTGGCTCAGGCGGCCTATGCACGTGAGTATGCCGTTGGTACCCCGGTGTTCACCGTGAATAGCGACGTGATCACCGGCACCAACGTGGTGCGCGTTCCCTACGTGGAGCCCAGCTCGGGTGGTGGCGGAGGATCCAGCTTCTCTGGTGGTTTCGGTCCCAGCGGTGGCGGCGGAAGCCACTCCTTCAGCGGCGGCGGTCGCAGCTTCTAGACGCGGCGTGCAGACCTGGTTTGATGTTGGAAGCCGAGGCCTGCGCTCTTCAATAGGAAAGGTGTTTCGTGCAGAAAGCGTACGGGGCGTACATCTGCGCTCTTCTTCTGCTGGGTAGTAACGGCTGCGTAGCCAGCCTGATTTCGCTGAACAGCTATGAGATTGTATTCCTGCGCTGCCTTTTAGGGGCGCTGACCATGCTGGTCATGCTGCTGGTTATGGGTCGTGCCCTTACGGCGGGTCAGCACAGGCGTGAGCTGGGGTTTTTACTTCTTTCCGGCGCGGCGCTGGCAGGGAACTGGCTGTGCATGTACGAAGGGTACGTCCGTATTGGCGTGGGGGTGACCACACTTCTGACCTACGTGGGCCCGGTGTTGGTCATGGCCCTTTCTCCGATGCTGTTCAAGGAACGGCTGAAGCCAGCCTGCGTGGCAGGCTTTGGGGTGGTATTCGCTGGCGTGCTGCTGGTCAGCGGTTGCTCGGCGGAAGGCGCCCTGGATCCTTGGGGACTTGCCCTGGGCGCGGGGGCGGCGGTGTTCTACCTGGTCATGGTCGCCTTTAGCAAGCAAGCGACCCACATCACCGGCGTGGAGAACTCCTTTCTGCAGATTCTGAGCACCCTGGCGGTGGTGGGGCTGTTTCTGCTGTTCAAGCAGGGGCCCGAGCTTGCCCTTGGACAAGGGGACCTGCTGCCGGTGCTTTGGCTGGGAGTGATAAACACCGGTGTGGGGGTGTGCTTGTACTTCATTGGCGTGAACCGCCTGCCTGCTCAAAGCGTTGCGGTGTGCGGCTATTTGGAGGCTCTTTCCGCGGTGGTGTTCAGCGCTATCTTCCTAGGAGAGGCCATGAGCGGGTTGCAGGTGATGGGGGCGGTCATGATCTTGGGCGGCGCGGTGTTCTGTGAGGTGGTTCGGGCTCGGTCTGCCTGATTGGGGGGCGCGGTTGCGGCTTCAGGCGCGAGTGCACCGAGCGGATCCTTCGCCCCGATGCTCATGTTTTGGACCAGCGGACGTTTTGTTCTGGGACGGCGGCGGTTGCGTATAATGGAAAGCTACGTGTTCCGCCGAACGAAAGGGGCCAAAAATGAATTCGCGTTCGGTGCCGTTGGCGATTGCATGCGGTGTGGTGGTTTCCGTGCTCACGTGCATCGTGGCATTTCGGTGCTTGATTGACTACAGCTTCTTCCCCCTGGGGACCACTGCGTCCAGCATTGGCATGAGCTTTACCGCCCAGTCGTATACCCTGATCGCGGCTCTGGTCTTGAGCGTGGGATATGCGGTTTTTCTGTCTAAGGGCCGTGTTGTGCTGGCGGGCGTTATGGCGCTCATGGTCAGCCTGGCAGCTGCTGGAATGAGCGTGAGCGGCTATGTGGGCATTCCCGTGGTGCTGGCGGTGGTGCTGGCGGTGCTGTTCGTGGGCGTGGTGTTCATGTGTGTCTTGAAGCAGCCCGGCCCCGTTGAGCTGGGCACTGCGGTAGTGTCCGGCGTGATGGCGGCTTGTTTCGTCACCTTTGCGTATTACAGTTTCACCCACGAGCCCATGGAACAGCTCCCCGAGGACTCCTTCAGCCCGCGGCAGATCACCCAGGCGGAGTGGCTGGACTGGGGCACCGATACCACCGCGGCGTGGGTGGTCAGCGTGGTGCGGCAGGAAGAGGCGCATCTGCTCATGACCGAGGGCGCTCCTGTGCATGCGGCC
>JAQXGX010000041.1 GCA_029006935.1 Eggerthellales bacterium
CAAGGCTGCTGAGGCACTCGAAATCACCTTTGAGGAAATGCCCAACTACCTGCATAAGAACCACTCGGTATACATGGAGGTTGCGGGCGCAACATACTACCTCACCGATGCCAACGACATCTACTGGCGCGCACAGCGCACCGACCAGCTCAACGAAAAGGGCCACTACATCGACGCCAGCGAGCTGGTGCCCACCGTGAGCGAGTTCATGGATCTGCCGTTCCTGGACGGCAAGTCGTTGACCGACCTGTTCCCCGACGCCGTGTTCTACGCTTCCGTGAAGGAATAGCCCCGCGGCTTCTAGAACGAACTGAATAGCTGAAAGGCCACCGATCGGTGGCCTTTCTGTTTCTATGTTTACGCCGCCTCCGTCCGGCCCCGCTGCGGGGCGTGAGAGCCTGGACTGGGCGGGCAATCCGTACCAGCAAAATCGTTCGTGTATGAGGGAGGGCCCTCAGCTCATGCCGAACAAGCGCCGCTCCCACGGCCGCGGGGCAGCCCCCGACCCGGGCTCTCCAGCAGCGCAAGAGCCCGGGCAGGATGGCGCGTCGAGTGGTGGGGACCAAGGCCCGCTTTGCCGACTGATTCGCCGGCTGCTTAGTCTTCAGGGTTAGCCAGCTGTCCGCAGATGCGCTGGTGACGGGCAATGACCTGGGCCTTTGCCTGCTCCAGGTCTATGGTCGGCCAGGTTCCGTCCTGGTAGACCACCTGGCCGTCGCACATGGTCAGCACCACGTCGCTGCCATGGCCGGCGTAGACCAGGTTGCACAGGGGGTCGGTCATGGGGGTCCAGCTGGGGCCGGTCACGTCAAGGACCGCCAGGTCAGCGCGGAACCCTTCCTTGATCAGTCCGCAGTCGGTGCGACCCTGGGCCAGGGCGCCGTTGCGGGTGGCGGCGGCAAAGATCTGCTTGGGTGTAATGACCGCGGGATCCAGCAGGTTGCCCTTGGGCAGCAGTGCGGCCAGGTACATGTCCTGGAACATGTCGTGGTTGTTGTTGGAGGCCATGCCGTCGGTGCCCAGGCACACGTTCACGCCGGCGTCCATCATGGCGGCTATGGGCGCAAAGCCGCTGGCCAGCTTCATGTTGGATGCCGGGTTGTGGGCCACGGAAACACCCTTTTCCGCCAGGATGCGGATGTCGTTTTCGTCCACCCAAACGCAGTGGGCCGCGGTCAGGGGAATGTCGAAGGCGCCCAGGCTGTTGAACCACTCCACCGGGCTCATGCCGTTATGGCGCTGCTTGCACTCTTCCACCTCGGACTTGGTTTCGGAAAGATGGATCTGCATGCCCAGGCCCTTTTCCTTGGCCCAGTCCACCACGCTCTTGGTGGTCACGTCGTTGTTGGTGTACTCGGCGTGGACGCAGGCGTCAAAGCGGATGCGGCCGTTTTCGGAGCCGTGGTACTTGGCCGCACCTTCCTCCATTTCCGCAAAGATGGGGAACTCGCGAATGCCCTTGGGCTCGAAGGCAATGGGGGAGGTGCACAGGTTGGCCTTCAGGCCGCTTTCTGCCACTGCCTGAGCGCGCTCGGGGGTGTGGTAGTACATGTCCGAAAAGCTGACGCAGCCGTAGCGGGCCATTTCGGCACAGGAAAGCAGGGTGGCCCAGTAGTTGTCCTCCGGGGTCATCTTGGCTTCGTAGGGCCAGACCAGGTCGTTGAGCCACTCCTGCAGCGGGGCGTTCTCGGCGTAGCCTCGCAGCAGGGTCATGGGCGCGTGGGCGTGGGCGTTGTACAGGGCGGGAATCAGCAGCTTGCCGGCGCCGTCGTAGGTTTCGCCCTCATAATCGGCGGGGGCCTGGGGGCCTACGTAGGCAATGGTGCCGTCGGCTGCGGTGGCCACGAACTGGCCTTCCAGGTAGTCAAGGTTCTGGTCAAGGATGGCTATGTTTTCGAAGAGCATGGTCCCTCGATTCTGGTTGGGTATTGGACTGGGTCTAATAGTACCAGAACAGGCGCTGACGGGCGGCCACGTCCGCTCCCGCGTCCCCAGGTCCGTTGCGGGCGGCAGCGTCTGCGGACG
>JAQXGX010000042.1 GCA_029006935.1 Eggerthellales bacterium
ATGATTGCTTACATTATCCACGTTCGCAAATGCGGCTTTCGCCTACGGCTCTACGCCGCATCAAACATGTCTCGGGGGCCTGCAGTTTCCACGCTTGCGCTCTTCCTATACGCAAGCCGAATTATTGTAGCATGCAGGCCAGGCCGCTGGGGTCCAGATTTGAGCCAATCCCCAAAAAAGAGGAAGGATGCAGCCCGTTGACCGCACCCTTCCCTCAGTTAATTCACGTTCACGACGCAGCCCCTGCAGCTTCGTCCCGCCCTAATTTAGTCCCTGGCGTTTTCCTTAGCCCTACGCTTGCGCTGGGACGCGGTGAGCTTCACCGTGGTCGTGCCCTTCTTGGCAGCCTTGGCGGGTTTTTCG
Source organism: Eggerthellales bacterium (assembly GCA_029006935.1). Classification (GTDB taxonomy): domain Bacteria; phylum Actinomycetota; class Coriobacteriia; order Coriobacteriales; family Eggerthellaceae; genus SUG1186. Next base: position 364 of record JAQXGX010000042.1, read on the forward strand.
GGCTTTGGAGCATCTGCCGTCTGCGGTTCCTGGACCGCAGAATCTGCGCCGTCCTGAGCTTCGGCCTGCTCATTGGCAACCGGCTGATCGGCGTTTACCTTAGCAGGCAGGCTGGTGGGATCGCTCTTGGCGAACTCGTACAGGACCACGTCGGTGCCGTAGCGCTCCAGCAGCTTGGCGTTGCGCTTTTCCCGGTTCTTCCACATCACGTACAGCGGGGTGGCGATGGCAATGGAGGAGTAGGAGCCGCTGACCAGGCCCACGGCAATGGCCAGGGCGAAGTCCTTCAGGGTTTCGCCGCCGAAGAACAGCATGATCAGCACCGGCAGCAAGGAGGTGATGGAGGTGTTGATGGTACGGCACAGCACCTGGTTGATGGAGTGGTTGGCCATGGTGGTGAAGGTGCAGCGGATGTTTTCCTGCTTCATGTTCTCATCGATGCGATGGAACACCACCACGGTGTCGTACAGGGAGTAGCCCAAGATGGTGAGCATGGCGGCAATGGTGTTGGGGGTGATTTCCCACCCGATCAGACAGTACACGCCAATAACCAGCACCAGGTCGTGGAACAGGGCGGCCACGGCGGTTATGCCCATCTTGTAGTCACGGAAGCGGATGCCGATGTAGATGATGATCAGGAGGATAGCCACCAGGAACGCAAGCACGGAGGACTTGATGACGCTGGCACCCCAGCCGGGGCCGATGGTGTCGACCTGGAAGCTGTCCGTGGTCAGGTCCAGGGCCTCCACCACATCGGTGGCCGCGGCCGTTGCCGCAGCGGCGTCGGTGGTGGTGGTGCGCACGATGAAGCCGGGCTGGCCGTTGGTCTGGGTGGTCTGGATCACGGCCTCGGTTTCGCCGGCATCAGCTAAGGCCTGGCGCATCTGCTCGGTGGTCACGTCGCCGGTCTGGTTGAAGGTGATGGAAGTGCCGCCCACGAACTCGATGCCGAAGTTCATGCCCTTGATGCCGCAGACTCCCACGCACAGTGCGATCACCACGGCTGCAGCGCACAGGAACACCTTGCGATAGCCCAGGAAGTTGATGTCCTTCTTGATGAAGCGGCCCTTCAGGCGGCCCTTGGAGTTGAACTCCGCCACCTTGGGCTGGTCCTGCTGCTCTTCGGAGCGGGAAGCGGGGGTAGACACGCCCAGGTACTTTTCGTACTCGATGGCGGCGTTCTGGCAGTCCTTGATGCCCCAGAACCCGGGGTTCTTGGCAATGGAGCGGTTGGCCAGCAGGCGGATGAGAGGCGCCTTGAAGATGAGCATCATGACGATGTCGCAGATGATGCCCAGGGCCAGGGTTAGGCCGAAGCCCTTGACGGAAGCGGAGGCCAGGAAGAACAGGGAAAGGGCGGCCACCAGGGTGACCAGGTCGGCGTCGATGGAGGTCATGATGGCGTGGCGCACGCCGGAAAGGGACGCGGCCTTGACGCTGCGGCCCTCGCGAATTTCCTCGCGGAAGCGCTCCACGGTCAGAACCGAGGAGTCAGCCGCCATGCCGATGGTCAGCACGATGCCGGCAATGCCCGCAAGGGACAGGCTGAACAGGTTGAAGGCGGAAAGCACCGCCAGAATGCCCAGGTACAGCACGGCGAACACGGCAATGGCGCCGGCGTTGATCAGGCCCAAGCCGGTGTAGAAGAACAGAAGGTAGATCATGACCAGGATCAGACCCACCACGGCGGCGATCAAGCCGGCCATCAGAGCTTCCTGACCCAGGGTCGGACCCACGGTCTGGGCGGTTTCGAACTGGAAGCTCACCGGCAGGGAGCCGCTCTCCAGCACCGTCTGCAGGGACTGGGCTTCCTCAAGGGTGTAGCGGCCGGTGATGGACACCTCGCCGCTGGGGATCTCGGACTGGACCGCCGGGGCGGACTGGACTTCGCCGTCAAGGATGATCACGATCTGGCCGTTGGTGGGAGCCAGCTCCTTGGTTGCTTCGGCAAAGAGCTTGGTGCCCTCGGAGTCAAGGCGCAGGTTCACCGCGTAGTAGGCGGATGCCTCGGAAGCCTTGCCGATGGAGACCTGGTCGATGTTTTCACCCGTGATAAGCGGGGTGTAGGTGCCCTCTTCGATCTTCAGATGCTGGGTCTTGCCAGAGGGGAAGGTGTTGCCGTAGGCATCGGTCACCGAGCCCTCGTTAGCGTACTGACCGTTCTGGATGGCGGTCACCACGTCCTGGTCGGTGATGGAGTCCAGGCGGGCGAACTCCAGCTTACCGGTGGTTCCGATGGTGTTCAGCGCGGCTTCCGTGTCGGACAGGCCGGGAATCTGCACCAGGATCTGGTTGGAGCCCTGCGCCTGGACCGTGGCCTCGGAGGCGCCCAGCATGTTCACGCGGTTTTCGATGATGGCGCGGGACTTTTCCATGTCCTCGTCGGAAACCGCCGAGCCGTCCGTGTTGGATGCGGAAAGCACCACCGAGAGGCCGCCCTGAATGTCCAGGCCCTGGTTGATGCGCTCATTGGGCGGGGTGAAAGCGAAGATGGAGCCTATGACCAGCACCACCGTCAGTACGATCAGCCAAATGTTGCGGCGGTCGTTGCCCCGCAGGCTGTTCTTCTTCCCCTTCTTGCCCTTCTTGACTAGCTCTGCCATCGGTTCGGATTCTCCCTTGGTTATTGACGATATGGTCGTGCGGCGGACCGTAGCCCACCTGCGGTAATTCAGTCATTTTCTCACAAATTGAGCTCGATAGATAGCATGGCTAAAATATTATTCTAAATACGGAATAAGCGACATCCTGCGGCGACGGCCTGGTGGCGGCAGCGGCGGCAGCCTGAGACGGCGGTCTGTGGGACTTCGCGCTCGGGGGGGGTAGATTTGGCAGGACCTTCGATCTGGGCGGCCGGTTCTTCGCGCTCGACGGTGGATTTGACAGCTTTCGGCGAAGGCCCCTCCCCCCGCCCGCCTGGCCGGACCAAAACGGGGGCTGATTGCGAACGCGGAGGGGGCCCGGTGACAAAGCGGGGGGTAATTGAGAACGGCGGGGGCGCCCCGGACCAAAAGCGCCCCTGATTGAGAACGCGTCTTCGGGAGAGGCGGGCCCCTCCGCCCGATCCGAGCGCCCCCGTCTCCCTCGCCCCTCGCACGGCCGCTCGCGTTTGCCCAGGTCAGAGCCTTATCCCGAGCGACGCGGCCCCTCGGGTCGGAACCTCACTGCGCACCTGGCAGGTTTCCTCAGCCGGGTTCGCTCAGGTTCTCGTTCTCAATCACCGGCCGATTTGGTCCGGAGGCCCTCCGCGATTCTCACTCATGCCCCGTTTTGGTCCGGGGGCCCTGCGCCGCTCTCACTCATGGGGCGTTTTGTCCCAGGACAAGGGCTCGGCGGCGGGGCCGTTCCCAATCATGCCCCGCTCTGGCCCGGGGCTGGGGCTTCATGGGGCTCAGCGCCCCTTTGCCCGCCGAAAGAGCTTGGCGAAGGCTCTGGGGACCCGCCGCAAGGTGCAGAGCTGCGACTTGCGAATGATCGATTCGGGCTCGCGAAAACGAATTGAATAATGCGACGTGCCTGCGGCCTAGTAATCCTTGGCCGCGGGGGAAGCCATCCATCCGTCCAAGAACTCCTGATACGCGTCGGCCAGAACAGCCTCCCGGGCCTGGCTCATGAGCTGGATGAGGAAGTGCAGGTTGTGCACGGAAAGCAGGATGCCTCCCAGCATCTCCTTCTGCTTCACCAGATGGCGCAGATACGCGCGGCTGTAGTTTTGGCAGGTGGAGCAGCTGCACTGGGGATCCAGCGGTCCGAAGTCCCGGGTGTACTTGGCGTTGCGCAGGTTCATGCGGCCAGCGTGGCTGAAGGCGGTCCCCATGCGCGCGGTGCGGGTGGGAAGCACGCAGTCGAACATGTCCACGCCTTCGCCCACAGCCTTGACCAAGGTGGTGGGATTGCCCACGCCCATCAGGTAGCGGGGCTTGTCTTCCGGCAGGGCCCGAGCGACCTGCCCCAGGGTCTGGAACATGACCTCGTGGTCTTCGCCCACCGAGTAGCCGCCTATGCCAAAGCCGCCGAACTCCTGCATGCCCGCCTCACGGGACTGCGCGTTGATCTGCATGAGCTGCGAAACGGAGTGGAGCCGCAGGTCAAGCTCCATACCGCCCTGGACTATGCCGAACAGGGTCTGGTCTTCCCGCGTATGGGAGGCAAGGCAGCGCCGGGCCCAGCTGGCGGAAAGGTCCACCGCCTTGGCCACGTTGCGCCGCTCACAGGGGTAGGGCGTGCACTGGTCTAGCTGCATGACTATGTCGGCGCCCAGGAGCTGCTGGATGCGCATGTTTTCCTCGGGCGTCCAGAACTGCTTGGAACCGTCGTAGATACTGCTGAAGGCTAGGCCGTCCTCCTGCAGCTTCAGGGTCTTGGCAAGGCTGAACACCTGGAAGCCGCCGGAATCGGTGAGGATGGGGCCGCGGTAGTTCATGAAGGCGTGGAGTCCCCCCGCCTGGTCGATGAGCTCGGGGCCGGGGCGCTGGGACAGATGGTACGTGTTGGCCAGAATAACCTGGGAGTTCATCTGATACAGCTGGTCGACGGTGATTCCCTTCACCGTGGCGCTGGTGCCCACCGGCATGAACATGGGCGTGTGGAACGTACCGTGTGCGGTGGTGTAGGAGCCGGCACGCGCGTTTCCGCTTTGTGCTTCAAGGGTGTATTCGAACAGGGCCATGGCCTTCCTTTTTTTCGTTGGTTCGTGTGACGGTGCTGCGGGTCTGGCTTTTGCGGGCGAAAGGCGCGCACGCAAGGGGCGCTCCCGCCGCACGTTGCAGGGAGCGAACGCAGCCGGGACGTCCGCGGGCTGCGGGCTTGGGTCTACTGGACGGGCGTGGGCGCCAGCTCTCCCGCCACCTTTTGGTTGAAGCGGGCCGCGGCGGCAGCCTCCTCTTCCGCAGCCTTCAGCTCTTCCGGGGAAAGACAGCCGCAAGCGCCCAGGACCTGGTCGGTGAGCTGGGAGTCCACCGGACCCGTGCAGACGTACTCCACGGGATGGGCGCACACGGGCAAAGCGTCCACCCAGTCGGCGAACTCCTGGGCGCTGCCGTGCTTGACCGTTGCCAGGTCAAGGCCCACGGGATCAAGCAGGTAGTCGGTGACCAGGTAGGCATCGGCGCCCAGCTTGCAAAACGCCAGGTCCTCCACGGTGTTGTTGCCCACCATCAGGACCTCGGAGCCGTCAACGCCCATGCTGGCAAGGTTTTCGGCGTAGTAACGCAGGCTAGGCTTTGCGGCGGTGGAGTTTTCGTACTGGGTCAGACGGCTGAACAGGTCGGCATCGATGCCCGCCCATCCAAGGCGCAGCTTCACCGCAACCGGCGGGAACAGGGGCATGGTGGTAAGCAGCAGCGGATAGTTCTTCTCCGCCAGGGTCTTCACGGCACGCACCATGGCCAAGCTAGGCTCGGAGTTCCTGCCCACGGCGTCGAAGCGAGTTTCGTAGAATTCCGTGAACAGCTCCTGCCACTGCTCCAGGGTACGGCGCTCCTGTTCAGGGGCATGGCGCTCCATTACGTCCATGAAGGTGCTCCAGTACACCTGCTCGTTGGTCTGCGGTCCCTGATTCAAGGTCATGGCGTGGGTGCCGGCGTTGAGCGCCTTCTTAAGGAGCTGAGGGTCGGCACCTCGCTGAGCGATGAATTCCGTCAGGCTCTTGAAGTAGCTTCCCAGGAACTCCTGAATATCCATGGGCAACAGGGTGCCGTCAAGGTCGAAGCATACCGCTCGGTATTCCCTTTGGGGGCCGATGTGCCGATTGCCGTGTTCCGTCATGTGCTCTGCCTTTCCGAGCGCGCAGCCGCGCGGTCTTTTTCCATCATGCTAGTATAAGCCCTATGAACTCCCATCAACAAAACATACCCAACTTGCTGCTGCACGCCTGCTGCGGCCCGTGCTCCCTGGAGCCGGTGCGGTCCTTGCAAGAGCGGGGCTTTGCCCCCACCATCTTCTTTGCCAACTCCAACATTCATCCGCAAAAGGAGTATGCCCGCAGGCTGGAAACGCTGAAGGAGTGGGCAAAGGGCCCCGACCCCGCCTTCCCCGTTCCCGTGGTGGAAGGCATCTACGACGTGGATGCCTGGGAGCAGACCTGCGGCCGGCTGGGAGACGCCGCTTTGGCGGAGGTGCCGCCTGACGCCCCCCGTGCAGCCGCCCTTTCGGTGGACCCGGAAAAGCGGAAGGCCCGCTGCCGGCTGTGCTACAGGATGCGCTTCCAGGAAGCGGCCCGCTATGCTGCGGAGCACGGCTTCACGGCCCTGGGCACCACCCTTTCGGTGAGCCCCTACCAGTACACCGACGTGATCCGCCATGAACTGGAGCGCGCTGCCGAGGAAGTGGGAATCGCCGCGGTGTTCGAGGACTACCGGCCCTTCTACGACCAGGCAACCCTGCGCAGCCGGGCGCTGGGCATGTACCGGCAGAACAGCTGCGGGTGCCGCTTCAGCATTGACGAAGCCCAGGCGGAGCGGGACGAGCGCAAGGAGCAGCGGCGCCGGGAGCGCCAGGCAAAGCTGGAGGCAACGGCGGAGCAGCGCGCCCTTGACCAGGCTCAACGGCTTGCCAAGAAGCAGGAGAAGGCTGCCTACGCCGAAAAGCAACGCCGCAAGAAGGCGGCTCTGAAGGCCCTGAGGGAATCCCGGGCCGCCGAACCGAGGAACGAATGATGTACGAGAACCTGAATCTTCGCACTGCCGATTACGACTACGACCTGCCGGAGGAGCTCATAGCCCAGGAGCCGGCGCCTGTGCGCGACCACTGCCGCATGCTGGTCATGGACCGGGCAACCGGCGCGCTCCAGGACCGGATCTTCGCCGACATCGTGGAGTACCTGCGCCCCGGCGACCTGTTGGTCGCCAACGAGACCCGGGTGCGACCCGCTCGTCTTCTGGGAAACAAGCGCGGAACCGGCGGCGCAGCGGAGGTGTTTTTGCTGCGGGAGCGCATCCAGCCGGTACGTCGCAACGACCAGGCCCTGTGGGAGGCGCTGGTGCGCCCCGGCAAGCGCCTGAAGCCCGGAGCGGTGGTGGATTTCCGCGACCAGGACAACGCGGTGGTCCTTTCCGCCGAGGTAGTGGACTGGGTGGATCAAAGCGGCGAAGGAAAGGGCGAGCGCCTGGTGCGCCTGACCACTCCCCTGCCCTCCCTGGACGAGGCGCTGCACGCCGTGGGCAACACGCCGCTGCCGCCGTATATCAAGGACTACGCCGGGGACAAGGAAATGTACCAGACCGTGTACTCCCGCAACGAAAGCAGCGCCGCGGCGCCCACCGCAGGGCTCCACTTCACCCCCCAGCTCATATCCCGCCTGCAGGAGCAGGGCGTGGGCTGGGAAACCGTGGAGCTGGAGGTGGGCCTGGACACCTTCCGGCTCATCGACGAGGACGATCCCGCCCAGCACAAGATCCACACGGAGCTGTTCAGCGTGCCCCAGCGCACCATCGACGCCATCCACCGCACCAAGGAGCGCGGCGGCCGGGTCTTTGCCGTGGGCACCACCAGCGTGCGAAGCCTGGAGAGCGCCTGGGATCCTGAGCTGGGCGACCTGCGCCCGCGGGATCGGGAGGCTACCAGCCTGTACATTCTGCCCACGTTCCAGTTCCACGTGATCGACGGCATGATCACCAACTTCCACGTGCCCAAGAGCACGCTGATGATGCTGGTCAGCGCCTTTTCCTCCCATCAGAGCCTCATGAACGCCTACGCTCACGCCATCCAGGAACGCTACCGCTTCTTCAGCTTCGGCGATGCCATGCTCATCTTCTAGCGGCCCGATCGCAGAAGCGGCTCCCCCTTCGAGCTCCCTTTCGCCCACGCAGAACCAGGAGGCATCGGCCCGTCCTTCTGCCCCATCCCCCCGTCAGAACGCAAAGCGCCCCCGAAGCTCGGCTCCGGGGGCGCTCTTCTAGCTAGACTGCAGGCCTGGTGCTAGGCGATCTCCACGACCCAGCCTTCCGGGCCCTGGATGGAGCCCGCCTGGATGCCGGTCAGGGTTGCGCGCAGCTTGGCCATGACCGGACCGGAGGTCTCCAGACCGTCCGGGAAGCAGACCTCGACGTCGCCGTCCACGATGCGACCCACCGGGCTGATAACCGCCGCAGTACCGCATAGACCGCATTCCACGAAGTTTCCGTCCAGCACTTCCTGCCACTTGACCGGACGCTCGATCACGTTCATGTTGCAGTA
>JAQXGX010000043.1 GCA_029006935.1 Eggerthellales bacterium
GACCGACGTGTTTGCCCTGTCCCGGTGGCGCAATGACGTGGCCCGGGAAGACGGCTGCGTGCCTCCCATTCCCGAGCATGTGCTCGTCAAGCCTCCCAGTGCGGAGCTTTCCCCAGGTCAGGAGGACGAAAAGAGCATGGGGCTGCCCTATGCCGTAATGGATCGCATCCTCATGGGCTATTACGAGCACGGCCTTTCACCCGAGCGAATCGCCGATGACGACCTGGGGCTGGACGTGGTCAAGGGCGTGATTCGCCGCGCGGAGGGCTATGCCTTCAAGCGTGCCATGGAGCCGCCCTTCCCCCAGAGCAAGATCTACTAGGGCCTGCGCTTTTCCCTTCTCTGATTCCCCTGCGGGCCGCCAGATGACTGGCGGCCCGTTTTTGTGTTGTGTACGCGTTCGTTTTGCGGACGTGAGTCCCCGCCGCCTATAATCAGGAGCCATATGTGCGCACAAAGAGATGACGACTATGGCAAAGGAGATGCGAAGATGAGCGTGGATATGAGCAGGCACTTCACCACTATGGAACTTGTGAGGTATGCCCTGCCCAGCATTGCCATGATGCTGTTCACGTCCATCTACGGTATCGTGGACGGCCTGTTCGTTTCCAACTGCACGGGAAAGACCGCCTTCGCCGCGGTGAATCTGATCCTGCCCTTTGTCATGATTCTGAGCTCCTTCGGCTTCATGGTGGGCACCGGCGGCACCGCTTTGGCAAGCAAGGCTCGGGGCGAAGGGGATCCCGAAAAGGCCAACCGACTGTTTTCCCTGTTTGTGTACTTCACCCTGGTGGTGGGCGTGGTGGTTAGCATCGTCGGCGCCCTTGCCATGGAATGGGTGGCCCGTTCCTTCGGCGCTACGGGAGAGCTGCTGGACATGGCGGTGCTCTACGGCCGCATCTCCATGATCAGCCTGACCATGTTCATGCTACAGAACGTGTTCCAGGCTTTCTTCTCCGCGGCGGGAAAGCCCAACTACGGTTTGTACGTGACCGTTACCGCGGGTGTGGTGAACATGGCACTGGACGCGGTGCTCATCGGTATCTTTGACCTGGGCGTGGTGGGTGCTGCATCCGCCACGGTTTGCGCCGAGTTCATCGGCGGCGGCGTGCCCCTGATCTACTTTGCCCGCAAGGGCAACACCAGCTTCTTCCGGCTGGGGTCAATGCGCCTGGACCTTGCGGCCCTGGGCCGATGCTGCGTGAACGGCTCCTCGGAAATGATGACCAGCATCGCCAGCTCGGTGGTGAGCATGGCCTATAACCTGCAGCTCATGGCTCTGGTGGGCGAAGACGGCGTGGCGGCCTACGGCATGATCATGTACGTGGTGCTGGTGTTCGCCGCAGTGTTCATAGGCTACAACATTGGCACCAGCCCGCTGATGAGCTATCAGCATGGTGCGGGGAACTGCCAGGAAAAGCGCAGCATCTTCCGCAAGAGCCTGCTGGTGGTGGCGGTGTTCGGCGCGTGCATGCTGGGGCTGGCCCAGGCCGCGGCGGGACCTATCAGCTTTGCCTTCACCGGGTACGACGCGGACCTGTTCGCCTTCACCGAGCATGCCTTTAGGGTCTACTCCCTTTCCTTTGCGCTGATCGGATTTAGCATGTACGGCTCGGCGTTGTTCACGTCATTGGGAAACGGCCTGGTCAGTGCTGCGATCTCTTTCTTGCGTACCCTGGTGTTCGAAATCGGCTCGGTCATGCTGCTGCCCCTTGTGCTGGGAGCGGACGGGATCTGGTTCAGCGTGTTGGTGGCAGAAGTGGCGTCGGTGCTGGTGACCGCGTGTTTTCTGCTGTACCTGGGTCCCACCTACGGCATTTGGGGAAAGGGCGGCAAGTAGTTCGCTTTCAGCGTGATCTTCGTCCATGGATGGTTTGTGAAAATGTGAGCGCATATCACTCACATTTCCTCATTATTCCTTGCAATGGTTCTTGAGGGTGTTATAGTAAGCACCGTTAGCACTCCGCATTGGGGAGTGCTAAATTGTTGGAGACGGCCCTGAAAAACTCGGAGGGCCCCAACCTGACTTGGGTAATAGCCGATTCCGCGTAAGCGGAGCGAATGAAAGGATGGTTGAGGTATGAACCTGCAGCCGCTGGGCGATCGTGTGATCGTCAAGACCGACGAAGTAGAGACCACCACTGCTTCCGGCCTCATCATTGCAAAGGAAACCAAGGAAAAGCCCCAGACCGGCACTGTTGTTGCCGTGGGCGAAGGCAAGCTGAACAACCAGGGAACCCTGGTTCCCGTTCCCGTGAAGGCCGGTGATCGTGTGGTCTTCGGCAAGTTCGGCGGCACCGAGATCGATCTGGATGGCGAAAGCTACCTGATCCTGCGCGCCGACGATCTGTACGGCGTGTTCACTGCGTAATCTCTACTTGACGAAAGGAAGTCATATCAATGGCTAAGGAAATTAAGTTCGAATCCGACGCTCGCTCCGGTCTGGCTGCCGGCGTCAAGAAGCTTGCCGATGCAGTCAAGGTCACCCTTGGCCCTAAGGGTCGCTATGTTGCCCTGGAGCGCTCCTTTGGCGCTCCGCTGATCACCAACGACGGCGTGACCGTTGCTCGTGAAATCGAGCTGAAGGACCCCATCGAGAACATGGGCGCCCAGCTGGTCAAGGAAGTTGCCGTGAAGACCAACGACGTGGCGGGCGACGGCACCACTACCGCCACCGTGCTGGCTGACGTGATCGTGTCCGAGGGCCTGCGCAACGTAACTGCCGGCGCTGATGCTCTGGGCATCCGTCGTGGCATCCAGATGGCAACTGATGCCGTAGTGGAGGCCATCAAGGCTGACGCCGAGGAAGTTTCCACCACTGAGCAGATCGCCAACGTGGGTACCATCTCTGCCGGTGACGCTGAGATCGGCCAGAAGATCGCCCAGGCTATGGACGCCGTGGGCAAGGATGGCGCCATCTCTGTGGAAGAGTCCCAGACCTTTGGCATGGATATCGACATCGTCGAGGGCATGCAGTACGATCGCGGCTACCTTTCGCCCTACATGGCAACCGACATGGAGCGTATGGAGGCCGTGCTGAAGGATCCCTTCATCCTGCTCACCGACCAGAAGATCAACAACATCCAGGACTTCGTTCCGCTGCTGGAGGAAGTCATGCGCTCCGGTCGTCCGCTGTTCCTGATCGCCGAGGACGTGGAGGGCGAAGCTCTGGCCACCATCCTGCTGAACAAGCTTCGCGGCACCTTCAACTGCGTTGCGGTGAAGGCTCCGGGCTTCGGCGACCGTCGCAAGCGCATTCTGGAGGACATCGCCGCCGTTTCTAACGCCCAGGTCATCTCCAAGGACTTCGGCATGTCCATGGCTGACGCCACGGTCGACATGCTGGGCACCGCCAAGACCGTCAAGGTCACCAAGGACTCCTTCCTGATCGTGGACGGCGCAGGCAGCAAGGACGTCATCGACTCCCGCATCAACCTGATCAAGGCCGAGCTGGAAAACACCGACTCCGACTTCGACCGTGAAAAGCTGCAGGAGCGCCTGGCCAAGCTTTCCGGCGGCGTTGCCGTGCTGAAGGTAGGCGCTGCCACCGAGTCCGAGCTCAAGGAGACCAAGTCCCGCATCGAGGACGCCCTGCAGGCAACCCGCGCAGCCGTTGAGGAAGGCATTGTTGCCGGCGGCGGCGTGGCCCTGATCAACGCCCTTCCCGCACTGGATGCCCTTGAGCCGGCCGACAAGGACGAAGAGGTGGGCATCAACATCGTGCGCAAGGCTCTGGAGTCCCCCATGCGCGCCATTGCTGAAAACGCCGGTTACGAAGGCTCCGTGGTGGTTGCCAAGGTCAAGGATCTGCCGAAGGGCGAAGGCATCAACTTTGCCAACGGCACCACGGGCAACATGATCGCCATGGGCGTGAACGACCCGGTCAAGGTCACCCGCACCGCGCTGCAGTCCGCAGCTTCCGTTGCCGCTCTGATCCTGATCACCGAGGCCACCGTGAACGAGATCCCCGCTGATGCAGAGGCCAAGGCTGCAGCCGCAGCTGCTGCCAACATGGCCGGTGGCGGCATGATGTAAGCTCCACGCAGAGCAACCCTCCAGGGCGGCCGAATGTTCGGCCGCCCTTTTTTGTTTCGTCCTGCATGCTCTGACCCGTATAATCACCATGATCGCTACGTTTTGATTGGAGCCTGTTCCCGTGCCTGTTGTCCCTGTCCAAACCCTGGGTGATTCGCGCCTGGATGTGTTTGCCCGCCTGACCGAAGCACAGCTGCGCAATAAGCTGGAGCCGGAAAAGGGCGTGTTCATCGCGGAGTCCTTCAAGGTCATCGACCGGGCCCTTGCTGCGGGCTACCAGCCGCTTTCCCTGCTCATGGAGGAAAAGTGGCTGGATGCGTCAGAGTCGGTGCTTGCTCGGGTGGAGCAGGTTTCGCCCGGTGCTCCCGCCTTCGTGCTGCCGTCAAGTGAAATCCAGAAGCTCACCGGCTTCCAGCTGACCCGCGGCATTCTGTGTGCCATGCGTCGCCCGGTGCTCCCTGAGGCCCGGGATCTTCTGCTTGGCAAGGCGCTGCAGGGTCCGGGGGCTCATCTGGAGCGGCCCGCCCGGCGCGTTGCGGTGCTGGAGGGCATTGTGGACCACACCAACGTGGGCGCCCTGTTCCGCTCGGCTGCCGCGTTGGGAGTGGATGCGGTGCTGGTCACGCCCACCTGCTGCGACCCGCTGTACCGACGCAGCGCCCGGGTTTCCATGGGCACCGTGTTCCAGGTACCGTGGACGCGCATCGGCCACGTTGCCGGGGACTGGCCCGACGCGGGGATTGCCCTGCTGAAGGAGCTGGGCTTTTCTACCGCGGCCATGGCGCTTTCCCCTGACTCGGTGCCGTTGGCCGACCCCGAGCTGAACGCCCAGGAAAAGCTGGCGATTATTCTGGGAACGGAAGGAGACGGGCTGAGCGAGCGCACCATAGCCCGCTGCGACTTCACCGTGCGCATTCCCATGATGCACGGGGTGGATTCCCTGAACGTTGCGGCTGCATCCGCAGTTGCGTTTTATCAGCTCTGCCAGCTGCGTTGCGGCGGCATGGAATAGAACAAGGAAGAGCTCATGACGGAAGTTTTCATGGATGCACTGCTTGATGCGGTGAAAGACACCCTTTATCTGATTCCGTTTCTGCTGGTGGTGTATCTGGTCATGGAATGGCTGGAGCATAAGGCAGGGGAGCGGACCCAGGAAACCATCAAGCGGGCAGGTGCCGGCGGACCCTTCGTGGGCGCGCTGCTGGGCGTGGTTCCCCAGTGCGGCTTCTCCGCTGCAGCGGCCACGTTGTATGCCGGTCGCGTGGTGACCCTGGGCACGCTTTTCGCCGTGTTCTTGGCCACCTCCGATGAAATGCTGCCCATCTTCATTGCCGAGCAGGTTCCGGCGGACGTGATCGTGAAGGTGCTGGGAGCCAAGGTGGTCATTGGCATGCTTATGGGCGCCGGGGTGGATGCCCTGCTGCGGGTTCTGCGGAAGGACCAGGACAAGCTTGCCATCCACGAGCTGTGCGAGCGCGACCACTGTGCGTGCAACGGCGAGTGCCAGGCGTGCGAAGAGCAGCCCGAGCTGGCCTACGGCTTTGAGGAAGACAAGGCCCACCATCACGACCATGCCGGGGCCAAGATCGTGGTCAGCGCGGCAAAGCACACGGTTCAGGTGACCCTGTTCATCTTCGTGGTTTCCCTGGTGCTGGACGTTGTTCTGTGCGTGGTGGGCGAAGACGTGCTTGCCCAGTTCGTTTCCCAGAATGCCAGCGCCTCCGTGTTCGTTACGTCCCTGGTGGGCCTGGTTCCCAACTGCGCAGCCAGCGTTGCCATTGCCGAGCTGTACCTGGACGGCGTTCTGGGGGCGGGGGCCATGATGTCAGGTCTGCTGGTGAGTGCCGGCATTGGTCTGCTGGTGCTGTTTCGCTCCAATCTGCACTGGAAGGAAAACCTGTTCATTCTGGTGAGCCTGTATGCCATGGGCGTGGTCTGGGGCCTGATCATCAGCGGGTTGGGAATCACCTTCATGTAGGGGAGCAAAGGCCCGCGGCCGCACTTGGCCTTGGCCGGCGTTTCGCCTGCGGTTGTCCGCGCGATTGACCTTAGCTTCGTGTAACTATAGAATGCAAAGATGCATTTTGCGCTGTTAGCTCAGTTGGCAGAGCAGGGGACTTTTAATCCCAAGGTCCAGGGTTCGAATCCCTGACGGCGCACCATCGTTGGGGTATCGTCCAATGGCAGGACCACGGTTTTTGGTGCCGTTAATGGGGGTTCGAATCCCTCTGCCCCAGCCAGTTAAATGTAGGGGAGCCGTACGGCTCCCTTTTTACACCGGTCTTCGGGTCGTCGGGATTCGAATCCGAGAGGTGGAATTCCGTTAAGAAAACTTGCCAGCGGCACGTTTTTGGAATTCGCCCGACCGAGCTTGCGAGGGAGGGGTAGAGCGTTCGCGAAGCGGACGCGGGAATCCCTCTGCCCCAGCCAGTTGAATGTAGGGGAGCCGTACGGCTCCCTTTTTACATCGGTCTTCGGGTCGTCGGGATTCGAACCCGAGTTTCGAAAGTCGGGTGCGCCGAAGGTCAGGTAGGCCCGAGGCCACGTCCAAGGCACTCGGTCGTTTTCGATTGTGAGGCTTGGTTTCGCCCAAATTGGGGTCGTGTTTGCGATTGTGAGGCTGAGGTTGCTGCTTCCTTTCGTCCTCTTCGAAAGCGCAGCCCGCTGACCTGGGAAAACGCAAGCGGGCGAAATCGACGGCAGCTCGAACGGGCCACGCCAGCCGCACAATTGCAATCGAGGGGGGCGAAAAGGGGCCGATTCCAGCCTCACAATCGCAAACAAGATCCACCGTGCGGGGCATGGTCGTGTCAATTTGACCGTCGAAAGCACGACCTCGACCCGTCGGTGGCCACGTCCGTGTCAATTTAGGTGCCGAGAGCGTGACGTTGCCCCTCTGCAGGGCACCTTCCTGTCAATTTGATAGCCGAGAGCATAATCTCGGCACCCAAATTGACATCGCC
Organism: Eggerthellales bacterium; assembly: GCA_029006935.1. Taxonomy (GTDB): domain Bacteria; phylum Actinomycetota; class Coriobacteriia; order Coriobacteriales; family Eggerthellaceae; genus SUG1186. The sequence continues at coordinate 6,999 of JAQXGX010000043.1, forward strand.
CCATGCTTTCGATCATCAAATTGACAGCGACCCCCTGATTTTGGGGACGCAAGCCCGCTTTCGGCACCCAAATTGCCACGGACCGGGAGAGCTTGTCCTGTGTGAGTGGCCCGTGCCAGCGAAAATCGTTCGTACAACGAGGGTGGTTCCTTGTGCGAACGATT
>JAQXGX010000044.1 GCA_029006935.1 Eggerthellales bacterium
CTGAACTCCTCGATTTCGGGGCATGCCTGGGGACAGGTGTATGGGACGGTGGAGTAGGCAAAGGAAAAGCCCCACCCCCGACCAAAGGATGAACCCACCTGACTAAGGTGGGTGCCCGCAGCAGCCTTCCTGGCTTTCGCATCAACGGACGCGAATCCCCATTACACGCGCAATCTAGGGTTCCTTCGTGAAATAGCATCGGTCCATCGCAAAGTATGGCTCGAAGACGGAACACCATTAAAGTATATCCGCCCAAGCCAAAGTGCAAGTCTTGACAACCGCTGGGTTTCTTGGTTCGCTTGGGTCAATCTGCGCTTATTTTCGAAGGGGCCGTGCCAATGGAAAACCTGTTCACCGAAATGGAAAACGAAGCACGGCTGAAGAACGCGCCCCTGGCGGTGCGCATGCGGCCGCGAACCCTTGACGAGCTGGTGGGGCAGACGACGGCGGTGGGCCCGGGCAGCTGGCTGCGGGCCGCAATTGAAAACGACGCCCTGAGCTCCATCATCCTGTACGGCCCTGCGGGCACGGGCAAGACCTCCCTTGCCCACGTCATAGCCCAGGCAACGCGGGCCGCGTTCGTGGAGGTGTCGGCCATCGGCGGCACCGTGGCCGATCTTCGCCGAGAGATCAAGCAGGCGGAGGAGCGACTGGCGCTGTACGGCCAGCGGACCATCCTTTTCGTAGACGAAATCCACCGCTTCAACCGCAGCCAGCAGGACGCGCTGCTCCATGCGGTGGAGGACCGGGTGGTGGTGCTCATCGGCGCCACCACGGAAAACCCCTACTTCGAGGTGAACTCGGCGCTGAACTCTCGCAGCCGCATCATCGAGCTCCATAGCCTTTCCGATGAAGAGGTGGGCCTGCTGCTGGACCGCGCCTTGGCTGACGAGCGCGGCCTGAACGGCGCCTTCCAGCTGGCCCCGGCCGCTCGGGACGCCATCGTGCTGCTGGCCGGGGGCGACGGCCGCGCCGCCCTGACCACCCTGGAGCTGGCTTCGACCCTGGCCAAGCCCTCCAAGGTGCATCCGGGAAAGCCCGCCGTCATCGGGCTGAAGGACGTGCGGGCCGCTTCGCCCCAGCGCTCCCTTCCCTATGACAAGAACAAGGACATGCACTATGACGTGATCAGTGCCTTCATCAAGTCCATGCGGGGCAGCGATCCCGATGCCGCCCTGTACTGGCTTGCGCGTATGATCGACGGGGGCGAAGACCCCAAGTTCATTGCCCGGCGCATGCTCATCGCCGCTTCCGAGGACGTGGGAAACGCCGATCCCCAGGCCCTGCTGGTGGCGGAGGCGGCCTTCAAGTCCGCCGAGGTGATCGGGTATCCGGAATGCCGCATCAACCTGGCCCAGGCGGCCATCTACCTGGCCCTTGCCCCCAAGAGCAACGCCGCGGAAGCCGGCATCGACGCCGCCCTGCGGGAGGTGCGCAACGGCCCGGCACGCAAGGTTCCCGATCATCTGCGGGATCGGCATCGTCCGGGGTCGGAAGGCTACGGCGAGTACAAGTACCCCCACAACTACCCCAGCGGATGGGTCCCCCAGCAGTACCTGCCTGACGGTTTGGAGCGCGGCTGCTTCTACCAGCCGGGACCCCGCGGGTGGGAGGCCTACCGGACCGAGTACTTTGCCCGGGACCGTCTTGACCAGGAGGGACTGCCCAAGGACTAGTCTGGGCCTTTGCCTTGCCGGATTCCGGCCCGGGCGGGTCTTTGCGGGGGCAGAAGAAGCGGGTAGGCCCGCGGAATCCCACGGGCTTCCCAGGTCCTTGGGAGGGACTGGCCTTCGTCCCCGCGTGCAGTCTTTGTTAAGTCTGAAGCGGCCTGGGCGGAGGGCATTTTACCCGTGGTATAGTGTTGAGAAACTATACCCAGGAGGCAGTCATGACCCTTGAAACCATCCTTGAATATGCCTTGCCCATAGCGCTGGTCCTGCTGGCGATTGCGGCCATTTGGCTGGTGATCGAAGCGGCGCTGACCATGCGCAGCACCCGTTCCGCCGTGAACACCATGCAGGAGCAGCTTAAGCCTACGCTGGAAAAGGTGGACAGCGCCGCGGAGGCGCTCATCCCCGCGGTGGAGAAGCTGGATCCGCTCATGGAGCGGGTGAACCTTTCCGTTGACGCGGTGAACCTGGAGATCATGCGGGTCGACACCATCCTTGAGGAAGCGGGAGAGATCACCAAGAACCTGAACCAGGCATCGGAAGCGGCAACGGCGCTGGTCTGCGCTCCCCAGGAGGCGGTGAACCAGGTTTCGTCCAAGGTTCGCAACGCCTTGAAGCCCCGGACGGCCTCTGACGAGTCCATGGCCATCGGGCGCAAGCGGGAGGTTGCGGCCAAGGAGGCTGCAAAGCCGGCGGATGCCAAGCAGGTCATGAACGCGGTCAAGGCGGCGGTTTCGCCCGTAGCTGCAGCCGTGCAGGACGGCACCGCCCAGGAAGCCGCGGAAAAGAAGGTGGCTGCGGCGGTGGAGCGCATCAACAACGCCGCCCGCTCCGTGAGGGAATCCGCCCAGGAGGCGGCTGCGGCTGCCAAGGCCGCCAAGCCCGAAAAACCCGCCAAGGACGAAGCAGGTTCCGACTCCGGCTACTTCACCTATGGATCCGACGTGTTGGCGGCCAACGAGGCCCGCATGTCCCAGCAGTCTGAATAGCAGGGCTGGGGGGCGAAGCAGACGGTGGCGGACCGTAACGCAGCGAAAAGCGAAAACACCAAGCGCAGGGAAAGCCTGATCAAGGCCCAGCAGGCCTTCTTCCTCATTTGGGCGGCCATTGGCGGTCTGGCTCTGATCTACGCCCTGGGCCAGGTGCTCAACGTGCTCTCCATACCCGTGGGTATTCTGGGGTGGACCCTGATCATCGTGTTCTGCCTGCGGGGCCTGGTGAACAAGTTTGAAAGCTGGGGCATGAAGCGCATTTTGGGGACCACCCTGGCGTACGTGATCATGTTCGCGGTCCTTGCCCTGGTGATCGTGCTCATGAGCTCGCCAATGTTTGGCGTGGGCGACCAGTTCGCCAGCCTGGTGGCGGGCATTCCCTCCACGGTGCAGGACGTGACCACCTGGATCAACCAGATGTACACCAAGTACGCCGCGGTGCTGGACAACGAAACGGTCCGGGGCTACCTGCAGGACGTGCTCAACGCCTTCGGAACGGCGGCGCAGGACCTTGCCCGCACCAGCGCCGGCGGCATGGTGGCCGTTGGCGGCGGCGTGGCCAGTACCTTTACCGTGCTCATGTTCGCCCTGGTGGTAGCCTTTTGGATCCTGCTGGAGCTGCCGGCACTGGGCCGTGAGGTCAACCGCCTGATCAGCGACAAGTACCGCGACGACGCTCAGATGCTCCACGTGACCTTCACCCGCGTGGTGGGCGGGTACATACGCGCCACGCTGCTGCAGTGCACGGTTATAGGCGTTGCCTGCGGCGTGCTCTTTGCCGTGGTGGGCATTCCCAACGCCATCGCCTTGGGCGTGATCACCGGCCTGCTGAACATCATTCCCATCATCGGTCCCTGGCTGGGCGGCGCCCTTGCCGCAGCGGTGGGCCTGTTCATCGGCCCCATGGTGGCCCTGATCGCCGTGGTGGGTGCCGTGGTGATCCAGCAGTTCGTCTACACCTTCGTGTCTCCCCGGTTCATGGCCGATGCGGTGGACATTCACCCGGCTCTGACCTTGGTGGTCATGATGGTGGGCTCTTCCGTGGGCAATGCCATGGGCGGACTGGTAGGCTCCCTGGTGGGCATGCTCATTTCCATTCCCGCCACGGCGGTGATCAAGTCGGTGTTCGTGTACTACTTCGAAAAGAACACGGGACGCCAGCTCAT
>JAQXGX010000045.1 GCA_029006935.1 Eggerthellales bacterium
GCCCTCTGCTGCCTGCTGCGATGGGCCCTGGGGAAGCGCCGGCTCCCCGGAAAGACCGGCTCTCCCGCCCACGCCAAGTTCACGACTAGCCAGACCAAGACTGGCCCCTGGAGCACGCTCAAGGCCCGACTAAGGGGCACCACCGCCGAAACGCCCCGCAAGAAGAGCCCAGCGCCGGCACGTCCCAGCCTGATCATGCACCTGTGCTGCTGTGCATTCCTGATCGTACTGGTAGGGTGCGTGGCCCCGGGCACCGTGCTGGACCGGTCCGCCGCTTCCTTCATAGATCCCCTGACCTACGCCGATCCCACCTGGTACCTAGCCCACTCCCTATGCCAGGCCATCGGCGCCTTTGGTGTGTGGCCCACCCTGCTTTTTCTGTTCAGCAGCGACCGGGGCAAGATTGCCCTGAACGCAGCCATGTTGGCCCTGTGCGTTGCCGGACTGCTGAACTTCCTGCTTGTGAGCAGCGGGCAGAAGCGGCTGAAGTGGACCATGGAATTCGTGCGGTCCTTAAGCTTTGACCCGGTGGAGCTGGTGGTGAACACCCTGTGCGTATGCGCCCTGTGCCTGGGGCTGGTCGCCGCCTGGCTTCGCGGCTTCCAGGTCATGCGGCACATTGCCCCGACCATGCTGGTCATGGCAACGGCCACCATGACCGTGTCCTTTGCCCTGACGCTTCCCGGCATCTCCCAGACGGTGGCCGAGGAAACGACCGTCCTGCAAGAGCAGGCCCAGAACCAGCCCTCCTTCACCCTAAGCCGCACGGGCAAGAACGTGGTCGTGATCATGATGGACCGCGCGCTGGGAACCTACTTCCCCTTCATCACCGAAGAGCTCCCCCAGCTTAAGGAGCAGTTCCGCGGGTTTACCTTCTACGAGAACACCGTGAGCTACTCCAACAAGACCAACGTGGCAAGCCCCTGCGTGTACGGCGGGTACGACTACACTCCTGAGCGCAGCTACCAGAACAATCATAAGAAACTGGTGAGCAAGCAAAACGAAGCCCTGAAGGTGCTGCCGGTGCTGTTCAAGAAGAACGGCTATGACGTGACCGTGCTGGATCCCACCTACGCCAACTACGGCTACGTACCCGATCCCAGCATCTTCAACAAGTACGGCATCCCCGCCTACAACGCCATGTACTACTATCAGGACCCTGAGCTGTGCGCCAACGTTGCCGCCAACAACAAGGTGAACTTCTTCCGCTACGGCCTTCTGCGCATTTCCCCGGCGCTAATCCAGGGTCTGATCTACGGCGAGGGAAGCTGGCTGCGCAGCTCCGACTTCATCTTCGGCCGCGAGCAAACCGTGGATTCCTCCAACCAGAAGTCCTGGGGCGTCAAGCCCGAATTCGTGCGCAGCGTGAACAGCCTGAATCGCATGGAGGAAATGACCACCATCACCGACCAGGGCAAGGGCTTTCTGATGATGTCCAACGACGCCATGCACGAGCCCTGTATTCTGCAACGCCCCGACTACACCCCCGAATACACGGTGGACAACACCAACGCCGATGCCGAAAGCCCCCGCACCCTGACGGTAGGCAACACCACCATTGAAATGACCACCTACATGCAGGAGGGCATCTACAGCTGCAACGCCGCTGGCCTGCTTGCCCTGGGGAGCTGGTTCGACTACCTGCGCGCGGAGGACGTGTGGGACAACACCCGCGTCATCATCTGCGCGGACCATGGCTACGACGTGTTCTCGGTGGCGGACCGGGTCATAGACGCCGACCTGGACCAGCTCTATGCCAGCGCACAGGGCGACGTTTCCCGCTTCCTGGATGCAGATGCCTACCATCCCCTGCTGCTGGTGAAGGACTTCGGCGAAAACGGCGCTCTGACCACGGACGAAACCTTCATGACCCACGCCGACGTGCCCTCCCTGGCAGCCCAGGGTGCGGTGAGGGCAGCGGTCAATCCCTTCACCGGGAATCCCCTGGCAGCAAGCAAGGACCAGAAGAAGGAGGTGCACGTGTTCGCCACCCACAACTGGAACCCCTCGGTGAACAACGGCTACACCTTCGGCACCGACGGCGCCTGGTTCAGCGTCAGCAAGGACATGCGCAAGGGCAGCAACTGGAAGCTGATCGACCCGCCCTACGACCCCAAGCTCTTGGAAACCCAGGGTCCCGATCCCGCCAACAACGCTGGCACGAAGTAGCGGCTGAATGCCTGGGCGAAGCAGGGTGCACCGCCCTGCGGACCCGCAGCCCACTCCCCTTTCGCCCGCCTCCGACCCTGCAGCAAAAAGCGCCGCCAACCCGAAGGCTGACGGCGCTTGAAGCACCGAAGAAAGAGCAAAAGCGTCAGACGCGTTGGCGCTTAGCGGCCCTTTGCCATCTTGGCGGCAATCTCCTCTGCGCTGAGCATGGTCTCCTCGAAGACCTCGTCGGCGTCAAGGCCGAAGGCGGTGTGCAGACAGCGCACCGCATCCACGGCCTGGGAATTGCGCACCACCACGGAAAGGCGAATGGGACTGGTGGAAATAGCCAGGATGTTGATCTCGTTTTCAGCCAGGGTGCTGAAGGCCTTGGCGGCAACGCCGGGAGAAGACTTCATGCCGGTGCCCACCAGGGAAACCTTGGCAATGTCCTCGTCCACGCCGAACTCGCGGGCGCCGATCTCAGGCATGAGCTTCTTCAGGGCCTCCTGGGCACGACCAAGGTCCTTGCCAGGGCAGGTGAAGCTGATGTCGGCCAGACCGTCGTTGGAAAGGTTCTGGATGATCATGTCCACGCTCACCTGAGCCTGGGCCAGGCCGGTGAACAGCGCAGCAGCAACACCGTAGACGTCGGGGATGCTGCGGACGGTCACCTTGACCTCGGATGTGTCGTGGGCGATGCCGGTTACGACGGCCTTTTCCATGGAAGCCTCCTTAACAAGCGTTCCGGGCTTGTCGGAAAACGCGGAACGGGAATGAATCACAACGTTGTACTTGCGGGCGAACTCCACGGCGCGCATCTGGAGCACGCCGGAACCGGCGCTGGAAAGCTCCAGCATGTCGTCGTAGGAGATTTCGTCCAGCTTCTTGGCATGGGGGCACACGCGAGGGTCGGCGGTGAACACGCCCTCCACGTCGCTGAAGATCTGGCATTCATCGGCGTTGAGGCCGTAGGCAACGGCAACGGCGGTGGTGTCGGAGCCGCCGCGGCCCAGGGTGGTCATTTCGCCGTTGGCGTCGATGCCCTGGAAGCCGGCAATAACGGCAATCTTGCCATCGTTGACCGCCGACATGATGCGCTCGGCATCGATGCTCACAATCTTGGCCTTTTCGTGGGCTTCGTCGGTGCGAATGCCCGCCTGACGACCGGTAAAGCTCATGGCCAGCACGCCAAGCGCGTCAATGGCCATGGCAAGCAGAGTCATGGAAACCTGCTCGCCGGTGGACAGCAGACGGTCCATTTCGCGGGCAGGGGGGTTTTCGTTCACCGCGGCGGCCATGGCGACCAGCTCGTCGGTGCTCTTGCCCATGGCGGAAACCACCGCAACCACGTCGTGGCCTTCCTGCTTCATCTTCACCAGGCGCTTTGCCACGTTGCGGATGCGCTCGGTGGAGGCAACGGAGGTGCCGCCGAACTTTGCAACAATCAAGGACATGGTACTTTCCTCACATACTGAATCTGATCCGCAGATCGGACTATTCGGCTCACTATAGCACGCCCGCACGGCCGCGAACCAAAACCGGGCGCCACGCTCCGCAAACGGCGGCAGCGCGTCCAGCAAAACGGGTTCGCGGGTCTTGCGAGTCAAGGCAGGGCCACGCCGGCCGCACTCCGGGACAACAACGGCCCGGCTGCAAACCGGTCCCTACTTGGCCCGCTCGCTCAGGACCAGGAACATCAGACCCAGGACGAAGATCACGCCAATGGAGAGCACTCCCAGGGAAGGGTCGCCGGTGACCATGGTGAACGCGCTGACCATGAACGTGCCCATGACCGAGGCGTACTTCCCGAACACGTCGAAGAAGCCGTAGTACTCGTTGGCGTTGCTCTTGGGAATGAGCTTGCCGAACTCGGAGCGGGAAAGGGCCTGGATGCCGCCCTGGAACAGGCCCACGCAGATGGCCAGGATCCAGAACTGCCCGGCAGTGCGCATGAAGAAGGCGGCGTACACCACAATGAAGGAATAGGCCAGCACACCCACCATGAGCATGCGCATGGTGCCGAAGCGCTTGGCCAGGCGGCCGTAGGCAATGGCAGAGGGGAAGGCCACGAACTGGGTGACCAGCAGCGCCAGCACCAGGGCGGTGGAGTCAAGGCCCAGGTCGGTGCCGTAGCTGGTGGACATCTTGATGACCGTGTGCACGCCGTCGATGTAGAAGAAGTAGGCCAGCATGAACAGGAGCAGCCGTTTGTTAGCAACAATGCTCTTGCACGTGACCCACAGCCCGGAAACGGTTTCCGCCAGCAGCCGCTTGGGTCGGGGCTTGCCGTGGACCTGCTTGACGTTGCGGATGAGGGGGATGCTGAAGCCGACCCACCACAGAGCGGTGATCAGGAAGGCAATCTTCATGCCCATGACCGTGCTGATCCCCACGGCGGAGCCCCCCAGCACCACCGCCAGGCAGGCGATGAAGGGAATGCAGGAACCTATGTAGCCCCAGGCGTAGCCATGGGAGGAAATGGTGTCGTAGCGGTCTTCCGTGGTGGCATCCACCAGGAAGGCATCGTAGAAGACCATGGAGCCGTTCAGCATGATGGCCGCCACCACGTACACCACCAGGAAGGGCAGCGCCGTGGTGGGCAGTCCCAGGGCCGCGCAGAACACCGCGCCGGTGCCGATGGTCCCCACCAGGAACTTCTTCTTGTTGCCGGAAACGTCCGCCAGGCTTCCCAGCACCGGCATGAGCAGCGCCAGCACCAGGCTGGCCACGGTTTCGGCCATGCCCCAGGCCACCGTCACCGACGAGCCGGGCTCGGTCAAGGACGAAAAGTACACGGGGATCAAGGCGGTGGAAAGCATGACGAAAGCGGAGTTGCCCACGTCGTAAAGTACCCAGCTGCGTTCCTGCTTGGTCATTTTCTGAGCGGCCATGGACCTCCCCCGTCAACTGATTCTTTTGTGCAGACGCCTTCTGGCGCCGCACGTGCATTAGCCATTGTATAAGATAGAAGGCTGTAGCAAGGCATCGTCCTTCAGGAGGTTTCCATGCCGGCCATCATCACCCACGATTTCTTCGGACACCGGGCCTACGAAAAGCACAGCAGCCACGTAGGCTACTCCTTTGACGAGCACGATGCGTTCATCTTGGGCAGCCAAGGGCCCGACCCGCTGTTCTACCTGATCGTGAACCCGCTGCTGAAGGACCAGTCTTCCCTGGGCGGCGCCCTTCATGCGGAAAAGCCGGCCTCGGTGCTCTTTGCCATGCGCCAGGCAGCTGAGCTCCTTGACGAAGGGGAGCGTCCCGTGGGCAGGGCCTATGCCCTGGGGTTCTTGTGCCACTACCTGCTTGACCGGGCGGTTCATCCCCTGGTCTACGCCCAGGAATACGCCCTGTGCGATGCCGGCGAGCCGGGCCTGACCCGCCAAGACGGCAGCAACGTACACGCCGTCATCGAAACCGAGCTTGACGAGATGGTCCTGTTCACGGAAGCGGGGCAGACCGTGGCCACCTTTGCCCCTCAGGACCAGATCCTGAAGTGCAGCGACCAAGCCCTGGGCATCATCGGCCGCATGTACGTGCACGTGGCAGACCAGGTGCTGGGACGCAGCGTCAAGGACGACCTGTTCCTGAACGCCGTGTATGCCTTCCGCGCCGTGCAGGCCTTCTTCCATTCCCCTCGGGGCATCAAGCGCAACGCCCTGCGCATGCTGGAGGGAAAGGTGGGCAAGGCAACCTTTGCCCGGGCCATGATGCACCGGCCCGTGGAAGCCGAGGACACCCCCTACGCCAACAGCAACCGCGACCCCTGGAAAAACCCCTTCACCAGCAAGGAAAGCACCGCCAGCTTCCAGGACCTGGTAGAGATCGCGGAAGCCGACGTGGCCCTGTGGCTGCCCCGGTACGCTGACCCGGCGTTTTCCCCGGACCAGGCCGAGATCATGACCCGCAACCTGAACTTTTCCGGAGAGCCCGCCTTCGCCCAGCTCCTGAACGCCGAGGACGTGTAGCCGCGCCTTGGGAGCGGGCCCATCTTCAGGGCTAAAGGGAGCGGTACCCCAAAGCTCCGGAACGCCAGAGCACGGGCTGCACCCCGCGGCCGGCCTTGCTAGTAGGGCTTGTCCAGATCGGCGTGGGCCTGGGCATCGGCGCTGAAGTCGAAGGTCTTCCCCTGCTTCAAGCGGTCCAGGGCCACCAGGGCGATCATGGCGGCGTTGTCGGTACAGGCGCTCATAGGCGGCATGGTCAGGCGCACCCCCAGGTCAGCGCAAAGTTTTTCGTAGGCTTCCCGCAACATGGGATTGGCGGCCACGCCGCCGCCCAGGCAGAACTCCTTGGCACCCGTCTGCTCCAGCGCCGTCTTTGCCTTGGCCACCTGCACGTCCACTACCGCCGCCTGGAAGCTGGCGCAGACGTTGGGCACGTTCAGCTCCCGGCCTGCCTGCCTCTCCTGGTTGATGTAGGTAGTCACCGCCGTCTTCAGGCCGCTCAGGCTGAAGCGCAGGTCCCCCGAATGAAGCATGGCGCGGGGGAAGGCGATCGCATCCGGGTCCCCCTCCGCCGCAAAGCGGGAGATTATGGGTCCTCCGGGGTATCCCAACCCCAGGGCCTTTGCCACCTTGTCGAAGGCTTCGCCCACCGCGTCGTCGATGGTGTACCCCAGGGTCTGGTAGTCCCCCCAGTCGCGCATGTGCACCAGCAGCGTGTTGCCGCCGCTCACCAGGCTGACCACTGCCGGCGGGGCGAAGTCGGGCCGGCCGATCTTGTTTGCGTACAAGTGGCCCTCCAGGTGGTTCACGCCGATGAAGGGCTTGTTTGCCGCCCAGGCGGCGCCCTTGGCAAAGGCCACTCCCACTACCAGCGCCCCCAGAAGGCCCGGGGCATAGGTCACCCCCACGCCGTCAACGTTTTCCCAAGTCAAAGACCCCGCAGGCAGACCCAGCTGGGCCGCGGCCACGTCGAAGCACTCGTCGCACACGCCGCAGATGGCCTCCGTGTGCTTGCGGCTGGCAATCTCCGGCACCACGCCGCCGAAGCGGGCATGGAAGTCGATCTGGCTGGCCACCACGCTGGACAGCACC
>JAQXGX010000046.1 GCA_029006935.1 Eggerthellales bacterium
CCCATGGGATAGGCTTCGCGCAGATCGGCCTTTTCCGTGAAGGGAAGCTTCTGGAAGTCCTCCTGGGTCTTGATCTGGGAAAGGTCGATGCCTTCGTACTTCTTTGCGTAGAAGGGGCTGCGCTCCTTCAGGTCCTGGAACTGCTTCAGGATCATCTGAAGCTGCTCTTGGGTCATCTCCATGGTTCCTCGTTTCAGCTGGGCGACGCCAGGCGCCATCACCGATTTATCGTAATAAAGCGTCCCTCATTATACGCCCATGGCCGCCACGTCTATGGCGGCCAAGTTCATTTCCACGAAACGCGGCTTCACGCACTGGCGCACGGCCTCCCGCAAATCGTCAAGGGTCAGGGGAACGTCTGCCTGGGAAAGAGCGCAGGCCAGCAGGACCACGTTCAGCGCCTTGCGATTGCCCACCTGCTCCATGATGCGGACGTCATCCACCACCACCAGCTTGGCCTCTCCCCCTTCCAGGGAGGCGCGAATCCCTTCGCACACGTCCTGGGACCGGTATGCCGCGGAGGAAAGGGCCGACGTTACCGGCTGTATTGCCGTGGATGCGGTGACCAGGGTTCCCGTGGGCGAAAGGTACTCCAGGCAACGCGCTGCCTCTCCCGGCTCGAAGGCGATCACCAGATCCGCCGTACCCTTTGCCAGAAGGGGGGCCAGCACCTGTTCTCCCTGATCGCCCATGCGCACGTGGCTGGTAACGTTTCCGCCGCGCTGGGCCATGCCTATGGTTTCCGCGGTGCGCACCTGCCAGCCCCGGGTCAGCGCCGTCTGGGCGAGCAGCTTTGCCGCCAGGACGGTGCCTTGGCCGCCGATGCCGGCAAGAAGGATGTTAAGCATGGGTGTTCTCCTGAATCACTAGGGGCATGAGGGTCTGGGGCACCCCGGCTTCTTCAAGCTCGCAAGCAGTCGCGCCAAGCGCGGGCGGACGAAACGGGAAGAAGCGGGGCTCGTGCATCAGGCCTTCAACGAGTCAAAGGGGCAGATCTGGGCGCACAGGCCGCAGCCATTGCACAGGCTTGCATCAACAAATGCCTGGCCGCGGCCCTTGGAAAGGGGTCCCGTGGCCTGGGGGTCAAAGCCCACAGCGGGACAGCCGATCTCCGTCACGCACTTCTTGCAGCCAGTGCAGCTCTGGGGGTCTACCGTCAGGACAGACTGGGGCTTCTTCAGCTGAATGCAGGGCTGCTGGAACAGAATCGCCGAAGGGCCGGCGTAGTCGATGGCCTCCTTGGCGGCGGCAACGCTTTCGTCCAGGTTCAGAGGATCGGCTTTCACGATGCAGCCAAAGCCCAGGGCCCGCAGCACCCCTTCGATGCTGATAGGCTCCGTCTTGGGGCCCATCAGGGTCTGACCGGTTCCCGGATGGGGTTGGCTGCCGGTCATGGCGGTGGTGGAGTTGTCCAGCACCGCCACGGTGATGTCATGCTGGTTGTACACAGCGTTGGCGCAGCCGGTGAGCCCGCTGGCAAAGAAGGTGGAGTCGCCTACGAAGGCGATCTGCTTCTTGTGGGGCTCGGCCACGGCGAAGCCCTGGGCCATGGTGATGCCCGCTCCCATGCACAGGCAGGTGTCGGTGGTGTGCAGGGGCGCGGCGTTGCCCAGGGTGTAGCAGCCTATGTCTCCGCAGTACACGGCCTCCCGCTTGCCCAGGGCGCGCTTCACCGCGTAGAAACTACCGCGATGAGGGCATCCCGCACACAGGACCGGCGGCCGCACCGGCAGGGGCGCGGACTCCTGAGCCTGGTAGGCATAAGGGGTGCGGCGGGGCAGGCAGCCGGAAAGGGCCTTCACGTAGCGGCCGTCCTCCGGGTCATGCCAGGAAACCGCGCAGATGCCGGCCATGATCTGGTCGTCCAGGAACCGGGCGATGCGCTGGGCAGCGTCGTCCACATCGTTTTCGCCCCGATCACGGGTGCTTCCGGTCAGCTTGCCGTACACGTCCAGAGGCAGATGGTACATGCCCGCCAAACGCAGCAGCTCGTCTTCGATCACGTGATCCAGCTCCTCCAGCACCAGCACGGCGTCAAGGCCCTCGGCCCACTCCGCCACCAGCTGCTGGGGGAAGGGATACGGAGTTCCTACCTGCAGGAACTTGTAGGCGGGAAGCTCCAGGCCCTGCTCCGCAGCCCGCTGCTCCAGCATCTGCAGGGCCTCGCGGGCGTATGCCGCGGAAACGCCGGCAGCCACGATGCCTACCGTGGGTGCAAAAGCCTGCTGGTCCTGGCTTTCATCCTGCTCCTTGGATTGCGGACCACCGCCGATGAACTGGGGGTTGAAGGCGGAAAGCACCGGATCGGTGCCGAAGTCATCGGCCATGCAGGCAAGACGCTGGTTGATCTCCTCATGGGCGGCGTAGGAGCGCTTGGGGAAGATGACCCACTTGGGATCCTTCTGGAAGCCTTCCTCCGGGACCGGACGGGCCTGGGTCGCGTCCGCTACGTCAAAATAGGTGGATGCGTGATCGATGCGGGTAGTGGGTCGGAGGATGACCGGCGTGCCGTAGCGCTCGGAAAGGTCGAAGGCAGCCTGCATCATGACAAAGCCCTGGTCAGGGGTGGCAGGATCGAGCACCGGCACCTTGGCAAAGCTGGCGAACCGGCGGGTGTCCTGCTCGGTCTGGGAGCTGATGGGGCCGGGATCGTCGCACACGAACAACACCAGGCCGCCCTTCACGCCCACGTAGTTCACGCTGAGCAGGGCGTCGGCCGCAACGTTCAGGCCCATCTGCTTGCAGGTGAACAGGGTGCGGGCGCCGCAGTAAGATGCGCCGCACAGCAGCTCCAGAGCCGCCTTTTCATTGGTGGACCATTCCACGTGCACGCCCTGGGCCGCACCCTGGGCGTGGAGCTTGGCCACTGTTTCCACCAGCTCGGAAGAGGGCGTTCCCGGGTAGCCAGCCACCACCCGCACGCCTGCTTCCAGGGCGGCGTGGGCAAAGGCTTCGTTTCCCATGAGTAGTTTCTTCGTCATACGCTTGCTTTCCTTCTTACGGGCGTCCGCGGCGGCGATCCCCATGGGACCAAGACCGCAGACAACCCCCGGCAGCTCGATTAGGCTTCGGCCATCTGCTTCTTGTACTCGATGATCTTGCTGCGGGCCTTCTCGCACCCGGTGCCCATCATCTGCACCGCCAGGATGGCGGCGTTCTTAGCACCGTTGATGGCCACGGTGGCAACTGGCACGCCGCTGGGCATCTGCACCATGGAGAGCAGGGAGTCCAGGCCGCCCAGGTCGCTGGTCTTCATGGGTACGGCGATGACCGGGCACGGGGTGAAAGCTGCCACCACGCCTCCCAGATGGGCGGCCTTGCCTGCGGCGGCGATGATCACGCGAATGCCCCGCTCATGAGCGGTGGTTGCCCAATCATGCACTTCAGCGGGCTTGCGGTGAGCGCTGGCGACCTTGACCTCGTAGGGTACGCCGAATTCGTCCAGCTGCTTCATGCAGGCCTCCATGACGGGCATATCGCTGGTGGAGCCCATGATGATGCCGATGACGGGCTTCTTTTCCTGTTCCATTTCCTCCCCTTCGTTACTTTGCTGAGGCGCTCGAGACGCCGCTTTTGAACTTTTCTATTGTAGCCATTGTTCCCTTGAAGCGGCGGCCTGGAGCGCGGGAGGGGGTCGATGGTCTGGGTGGGGGTGCGCACGCCCCAACCGCCCTTCCCTTCGTGCGACGCTGTCAATCTCGCCCGGCTCGGTTTTCCCCGAGATACCCCATCGTACGAACGAAGGAAAGGACGAAGGCGGCAAAAACATCACATACAGAAAGAGGACCCCGAAGGGTCCTCTTGAGATTCTGGTGGTCGGAGGGGGACTTGAACCCTCGGCACGCGGATTTTCAATCCGCTGCTCTACCAACTGAGCTACCCGACCAAAAGCACTTTTGCAAGCGCAGGAACATATAATAGAGGTACTTCCGTTCCGGGTCAATGTTTTTGTTGAACTATTTTCAGACTTGGACTTCGCTTCACCCTGATCCAAGGGCTCCTAACCCTCTAGAAACTCCCAGTTCACCGGCAGGTTATAGCGTTGGGCAAGGTCGCGAAGGCCCTCCAGGGGAATACCGTTCTCAAAGTCGTCTGACCCGCCGTTAGCCGCCCGGGCCGTCAGGTATATACCCGCCGCCTTTTCCAGGGTATGCACCGTGCTGAAGGCATCGTCGAAATCATAGCCACAGCAAAACACCCCATGCTGGGCCATGACCAGGGCATTTGCAGTTTCCATGGCGTCCTGGCACGCCTGGGCAAGCTCAGGGGTCCCCGGGGTGATCCATCCCGCAACGCAAACGCCGTAAGGCGCGGCGATGATCCCTTCCGCCATGCTCTCCCACAACGTCCGGGTCAGACGTGCGCTGTCCCAGGAACGAAGCAGGGTCAGGGCGATCAGGTTCGAGGGGTGGGCATGATACACCACGCTGGCCCGGGCAAAGCCCGCCGCCTGACGGGCGGCAAGGCAGCTTGCGTGGGCCGAAATCTCGCTTGTGGGACGGCCTTCGTTTCTGAACCCCCAGACGATGCGCCATGCCGAGCCATCGGAGCTCACCTCCACCATGCCCGCGTTCTCCTCCAGGGCATCGGGCACGTTACGCAGATGAGCGCCCGCTGCCGTGGTCAGCAGAACGCGCCCGGCCAAGCAGGGAACCTCCTGGGAAAAGGGCACCCAGGAGCTGGGGGTGGTGTAGAAAAACGATGCGCACTGCTCTACCTGCTCGGCAGAGAGCAGACAGGTCAGGTTTCCGCCATTTCGCTCATGCCAGCCCTGCCTCCAACCTTCCTTGCAGACCCGGGCGAAGCCCCGGGCCACGGCATGCTGCTCCACCGCCATACCAGAAACCGCTCCTCGCGCCGCAACCACGCCTTTGTCCAGCGCTTCGCCGGCCCTTCCCAGCACGTCTTGGGCAGAGTCGAACAGACCCATTACTCCCCCGCCTCCCGGACAGAATCCCTGACGGGGACTTCGCCTCGAGCAGCGTCAAGAGCATCGTCGGTAGCAGCAGCTTCCCAAGCCGCAGCCACCAGGTCATCCGCTGCTTCCTGACAAGGCTTCTTTATGCCAGACTCGCCACCGTCGCCGAAGATCAGTTCCCGTTCCTCCCCCGAAAGGGCCGCGCGAGCCTGGTCGCGCAGGTTGTTTACGCCTATGAAGAACTGGCGCATCATGACCACCGTCAAGTAGCGGCCGAAGGGGGTCAGGGTCAGCTCATCTTCATCGTCAGTGGCAAAGGCGCCGTTCATGCGCATGAAAGCCATCTCCGCAGGCAAGCCCACCTCCACCGAGCAGCCGAAGTCCCGCTGGAACTGCTTCTTGTCAAGCCTCAGGCCGAACAGCTGCATCATGAACCGGTAGCGCATGCGGTTACGGCGGCTGAAGGTAGTCTTGCTCATAAGTGACATACGACCGGACTCGATGGCCTTGTTGTACTCGGCAACGCTGAAGGTGTTCACATACAGGCTCTTGCCCAAGTACGTGATGCCGCCGGAGCCGATGGCCGGATACTCTTCGTACTCCACCACATACTCGTCGATCATACCCGTTTCGTTCTCATGAGCCAGGGACTGATGCTTGCTTGATTTCATCGCAGGGTCTCCGGTGCCTGCAATGGACCCGACCGGCGACTGATCAAACTCCGCGGGCGCGGAAGGAGCCGACGAAGGTTCAGCGCTGGTGCCCGAGGTCCTGTCGATCCGGTTGAAGGTCCAAGCGGAGCCATGCTCGAACAGCGGCCTTTCCCCTCCGGCAAGGATCCCGTCGATGATCTGGTAGAAGCGGTACTCACGGTCGTAGTCCACCTTGCCCACCGTCTGAGCCAGGCTACGCTCCACGGAAGGTGACGCCATGAGCGGGTAGAAGGTGGTCTGGGTGCAGCCGCTCATGACCACCTTCTCGATATCAGCCATCAGGATCTCCTCGGTCTGAGCCGGGAAATTGAAGATCATGTCGGCGTTCAGGCTGGTGAAGTACGGGGTGGCGTACGCGATGCGCTCCAGGATCTGGTCACCGCTTCCGTACTTTTCATACCGGTCCATCTGCTTGAGCAGGCCGTCGTCAAAGCTCTGCACGCCCACCGAAAGACGCTGGACCCGGCCCTGCAGCTTTTCGATGTACTCCGGAACCAGATGATTCGGGTTCGTTTCGCTTGAGACCTCGTTGATGGTGAACAGGTTCCGAGCCTGGTCGATGGTCTCGCACAGCTCGTCGATGAGGATGGTGGGGGTACCGCCGCCAATGTAGACGCTGTCGAAGTCGTAGCCCAGATCCTTGAGCATGAGCATTTCCTTGCGCAGGTTCTGGAAGTAGTGCCGCGCCTTTTCCTCCCGGAAGGGAAAGCGGTTGAAGCTGCAGTACGGGCACAGGCGCTCGCAGAACGGCACGTGCATGTACAGCATGTAGGACTGCCCCGGTACCGGATCGGGCATGCGCGTTTCCTGGGTGGGCTTCAGATTCAGAATCTGCCCGGTCATGGTTCGGATTACCATGGAGAGCATTCGCTCGCTCAGCATACGTTTCCCCTTGTTCTTAGCTGCGAAAAGCGCCGCCCGCAACGGACGGCGCTCGCTTACCTTACGCCATGCGCCCCTGCTTCGGGCGCTTCTGTTCAGCAGGGCGAAGAATCCGGCAGGTCATATCCGCCGTCCTTCCCACCGGCTCGGCCTCCTGAAGGCCTAGTCCCAGGAGCTGCGACCAGCAGCCGCCTTGGCGCCGATGTCCGTGCGGAACTGCTTGCCCTCGAAGTCGATCAGGTCTACCGCTGCGTACGCCCGCTCCTGGGCCTGGGCGAAGGTCTGGCCCATGGCAACCACGT
>JAQXGX010000047.1 GCA_029006935.1 Eggerthellales bacterium
GTTTGGCAGCGCGCAGTTGATGATCACCTGGTCAAGGGCTCGCTGCAGGAACGTGGAATAGATGGCCACGAAGGGCTTCTTCCCTCCAAATGCCAGACCCGATGCCATGCCTACGGCGTGACCTTCGGTAATGCCGGTATCAATGAACCGATCCGGGAATCGCTTGGCAAAGGCAGAAAGCCCCGTGCCGCCCTTCATGGCGGCGGTAATGGCCACGATGTCCTGATCGGCCTCGGCTTCCCGGCACAGTGCCTCCCCGAATACGCTGGTGTAGGTAGGGGCAGAAGCCGGCTTCTTGGGCGAAACTCCCGTGGCAAGATCATAGGGTCCCACGCCGTGGAAGCGCTCCGGATCCTTCATGGCGGGCTCGTAACCCGCGCCCTTCCTGGTGACCACGTGTACCAACACCGGGGCTTCCGCATCCAGCACCGAGGAAAGCACTTCCCGCAGAAGGGGGATGTTGTGGCCGTCAATAGGCGTGGTGCACACAATGCCCAGCTGCTCGTAGATCATGGAATGAGGAATGATGAACTGCTTCATCGACTCCTTCATGTTCCGCCCCAGGCTGACCATGCCCCGGCCGATCTTGCCGGAAGCTTCCAGCCGGCCCTGCATGGTGTCACGGGCTTCACGGTAGTGGGTAGTGGCCCGCACCATTCCCAGGTGCCGCATCAGGGCTCCCACGTTACGGGAGATGGACATTTCGTTGTCGTTCAGAATAATGACCAGCGGAGTCTGCTCCTGGCCGATGTGGTTCAGAGCCTCCCAGGCCATGCCGCCGGCAACAGACGCATCGCCTATGACCGCCACGATCTTCTCATCCGATCCCCGCAGGTCACGGGCCTTGGCCAAGCCAAGGGCAACGGAAAGGGAGTCGGAGGCGTGACCGGAGGGATGCACGTCATAGGGGCTTTCACTGGGCTTGGGAAAACCGGAAAGGCCGCCGTACTGACGCAGCGTGCTGAAAGCCTGAAGGCGGCCGGTGATCAGCTTGTGAGCGTAGGCCTGATGGCCCACGTCGAACACGATCCGGTCCTTCGGGCAGTCCAGAAGGCTGTGCAGGGCCAGAATGGTCTCCACCGCACCCAGGGAAGACGCCACGTGCCCGCCGTTGCGGGAGGTGACGGAAAGGATTTCGCCCCGAATCTCCTTGGCAAGAATGGCCAGGTCGTCATCGGTCAGAACCTTCAGATCGGCAGGGCTGGTTATTGCATCAAGAATCCGCTGGCTCATGCTCCGGCTCCTTGCTCTGGTCCAGGCGCGCGTCCTGTTCGATAAGCTCGCTGGCGCGCATTCCCAGCTTCACCGCCTCCTCGTACAGGTCAAGCGCATCGTCCAGGGGCAGATCGTTTGCGCTTACCGCCTCCACGATCTGATCCAGACGCGCCTTCAGCTCCTCATAGGAGCCGGCGGGCTCTACGGAACCTGCCATGGGCTACTCCGAAACGGCAGGATCGGCATCGGCGGGATCCGCCACCGGCTCAGCGGGCGCATCCTGGGCTTCAGCCTGGGCAGGCTCAGCGGCAACTTCGTCGGCAGCCTTAGCACCTTCGGCTTCCTCCGCCTCCTGGGCAGGCTCAGCCGGCTCAACAGGCTCAACGCCCTCCGCGGGCTCTGCGACCTCAGCAGCCTGGGCAGCCTCCTGGCCTTCCGCAGCAGCCTGCTCAGCGGCAGCCTGCTCTTCCTGCGGGGCCGAAGCAGCCTCCAGCTTCTTGGCAATGCGACCCAGCACACCGTTGACGAAGCGCGGGGAGTCGTCTTCTCCGCCGAAGCGCTTTGCCAGCTCAACGGCTTCGTTGATGGTCACGGAAAGGGGAACGTTGATCTCGTAGACCATCTCGTACACGGCCAGACGCAGAATCGTGCGGTCCACAATGGGCATGCGCTCCAGAGACCAGTTGTCGGAGGCCTCTTCCAAATAGGAGTCGATCTGGGGCTGATAGCGCTCGGTGCCCTGAACCAGCTGCACGGCGTAGTCAGTCAGCCTTTCCCCTTCTTCCAGGAACAGGCCCTGGGAAATCAGAAAACCCGCCTTCTTTTCCGCAATGGCACCTGCGTACAGAGCCTGAAGGGCTGCGCGACGTGCGCCGGTGTTCTGGTGTTTCTTTGCCATGGTACTCCCCGTAGGTTAAGGTCGAAAAGGGCTCACACCAAGGCCGCAGGCATCGTGCCCGCGCGACCTTGGCGAAAGCCCCTGGTTAGTGCTTCTTAGAACTGAATGCCGTCGATGTAGACGTCAACGTCGCCCACCGTCAGGCCAGCCTGGGTGGAAACCGCATCGGCCACGGCCTGGCGAATGGATGCTGCCAGCTCGGGCAGCACGTAGCCGCCCTTCACGTCAACGCGCACGGCAACATGAAGGGTATTGTCCTCGTTCACAGAGATTTCAATACCCTGGCTTGCCGGCTGCTTGGAAAACTTGCCCAGCAGGCCGGAGGGACCGCTGACGCCAACCGACGCCACGCCGTCGACTTCGCTAGCCGCAATGGAAATGATGGTTTCCACCACGCCGGGGGAAATCGACATGCCCTCGATGTTCAGCTCTTTCATAGTACGTCTCCCATCTGCGTTTCGATGAAGTCCGTGGTCACGTTGCCCTGACGGAACATTTCGTTTTGCAGGACCCGCTTGTGGAACGGAATCGTGGTGGCAATGCCCTCGATGCGGAACTCGTCCAGGGCACGCTCGGCGCGCTGCAGCGCCTCCTCGCGATCCTGGCCGTGCACGATCAGCTTTGCTACCAGGGAATCATAATACGGCGAAATGCGCGAGCCTGCACGGACATAGCTTTCCACGCGAACTCCAGGACCTGCCGGAGCATCGAAGGCCGTGATGGTGCCCGGACAGGGACGGAAGCCGTGCTCGGGGTCTTCAGCGTTGATGCGGAACTCGATGGCATGGCCGTTGGGGGAAAACGGCGCGCGCTTGGCGCAGCTCATGGGCTCGCCGGAGGCAATGCGCAGCTGCTCCTTGATAATGTCCACGCCGGTGATCTGCTCGGACACGGGATGCTCCACCTGCACGCGGGTGTTCATCTCCATGAAGTAGAAGTGTCCGTCGGTGTCCAGCAGAAACTCGATGGTGCCGGCATTGCGGTAGTCCACGGCACGCACGGCCTTCAGGGCGGCAACGCCCATGGCACGGCGCAGGTCTTCGGTCAGAGCCGGGGAGGGAGCTTCCTCGAGCAGCTTCTGGTGCCTACGCTGGATGGAGCAGTCGCGCTCGCACAGGGCCACACGGTTGCCGAAGTCGTCGGCCAGGACCTGCACTTCAACGTGACGGGGACGCAGCACCAGCTTCTCCAGGTACACGCCATCGTTGCCGAAGGCAGCGCCTGCCTCCGTGCGGGCGGCCTGGTACTGGGAGGCCAGGTCTGCCGGATCGTGGACTTCGCGCATGCCCTTGCCGCCACCGCCTGCGGTGGCCTTGATCAGCACCGGATACCCCACGCGCTCGGCAAAAGCCGCAGCCTCCTCCACCGTGTCAATGCAGCCGTCGCTGCCGGGAACGGTGGGAACGCCGCAGTTCATCATGGTCTCACGGGCAGTTGATTTATCGCCCATGGACTCGATACACTCCGGAGACGGGCCTATGAACACCAGGCCCTCCTCCTGGCACTTGCGGGCAAAGTCCGCGTTTTCCGCCAGGAAGCCGTAGCCCGGGTGGATGGCCTCGGCGCCGGTCTGCTTGGCAGCCTCGATGATGTTGCTCATGATCAGGTAGCTCTGGTTCGCAGGAGCAGGACCGATGCACACCTTTTCGTCCGCATACTGGACCGGGTACGTGTTCTCGTCCTCGGTGGAGTACACGGCAACGCTCTTAACGCCCAGCTCGCGGCAGGCGCGCATCACGCGCAGCGCAACCTCGCCGCGGTTAGCAACAAGGATCTTCTGGAACATGGTTCAGATCCCCTTTGCCTAGTTGGAAGCAGTGGGCTCGATGTAGAACATGACGGTGCCGAACTCCACCGGGGAAGCGTCCTTGAGGCAGATTTCGCGGACGGTGCCCATCTCTTCGGCCTCGATTTCGTTCATGAGCTTCATTGCCTCAACGATGCACAGGGTCTGACCAGCGGAAACCTGGTCGCCCACCTTGACGAAGGGAGCTTCGCCGGGTGCGGGAGCCTCGTAGAAGGTACCCACCATGGGAGCCTTCACGGCAATCCAGTTGGAGGGACGGTCGTTGGCGGCAGGGGCTGCCTCAGAGGCAGCGGCAGGAGCGGGAGCTGCGGCTACGGGAGCGGCTGCCACCGGAGCGGCCGCCACCACGGGAGCCACGGCTGCAGCGCTGCGGATGGCAATGCGGTTGCCTGCTTCCTCCACCACGACTTCGCCGATGCCTTCTTCCTTAACCGTGCGAATGAGCTCGCGAATCTGATTGATATCCACGTAATCCTCCTCCATGATCTCGCTCGATTCCTCGGCCAGGAGGAATTCGACCTTTTCTCCAGTACGATGCTTGCTCAGGTAGGTACGAGCCTCGTTGGGGAACAAGGCGTACATCAGAACGTCTTCTTCGTCCACCGCCAGATCACCGATCTCCTGGGCGACCTCGTCAAAGGTGGTGGTGACCAAAGATCCCGGCGCCACGTCGGGCGGCAGGACCTCGGCGTTGCCGATGGCCTTGGCAGCCACGTCGGCATCGATGCGGCCCGGGGCCTTGCCGTAGTAGCCGCAGATGTAGTCCTTCATTTCCTTGGAGATCAGGCCCCAGCGCTTGCCGGTAAGCACGTTCATGACCGCCTGGGTGCCCACGATCTGGGACATGGGGGTGACCAGAGGCGGATAACCCACCTCGGCGCGAACCCGGGGAATCTCCTTCATGACCTCGGGCAGGCGGTCTTCGGCGTTCTGGATCTTCAGCTGGGAGACCAGGTTGGACATCATACCGCCGGGAACCTGATGGGAGAACACCTGCATGTGGGTCAGGGACGAAACGCCGCGCTTGTAGTGGGCGCGCTGGCGCACCTCTTCCCAGTACTCGGCGATCTCGAACAGAAGGTCCAGATCATAGCCGGTGTCGTAACGGCTTTCCTGAAGGGCGGCCACGATGGTCTCCACCGCAGGGTGGCTGTTGCCAAAGGCAAGGGGCGCATGGGCGGTGTCCGCAATGGCAGCGCCGGCTTCGGCTGCCTTGACAATGTTCATGGGAGCCATGCCGCCCACGTAGTGGCAGTGCACGTGCACCGGCAGGCCGATCTCGGCGTTCAGGGCCTTGACCAGGCGCTCGGTCCTATACGGGGTCAGCATACCCGCCATGTCCTTGATGGCAATAGAGTCGGCGCCCAGGTCCTTGAGCTGCTGGGCGTACTCCAGGTAGCCGTCCAGGGTGTGGACGGGAGAGATGGTGTAGGAGATGGCACCCTCGAAGTGAGCGCCCACGGCCTTGATGGCCTCGGCGTTGTCCACCACGTTGCGGATGTCGTTCAGCGCGTCGAACACGCGGAACACATCGATGCCGTTGCGGTGGGCGGCGGCGATGAAACGGTCCACGATTTCCTTGGAGTAGTGCTTGTATCCCACCAGGTTCTGGCCGCGGGAAAGCATGGAGAGCGGGGTGTTGGGAGTCAGCGCCTTGATGGAGCGCAGGCGCTCCCACGGGTTCTCATCCAGGAAGCGAAGGCAGGTGTCGAAGGTCGCACCGCCCCATGCCTCGATTGCCCAGTAGCCCACACGATCCATCTTCGGCAAAATCGGCTGAATATCGCCGATGGTCATGCGGGTTGCCCACAAGCTCTGCTGGCCGTCACGAATGGTGGTATCCATCAATTGAAGCCTTGACATGGGCAAACACCCCTTTCTTC
>JAQXGX010000048.1 GCA_029006935.1 Eggerthellales bacterium
CAGGGAAATCAGCGCACGGGCAAAGTTGTCCACGTCCTCCCGGAACTCCTCGTAGGTGCGGGTGTAGTCCAGGGTGGTGTAGCGGAAGGCGTACTGATCCGGGAAGGCCTCCACCATGTCGTCCAGGACCTGGGGGAAGGTACGGTCGATGAGTTCGTACTTTTCCCACAGGTACTCGCCGGTGCCGTCATGGTTCTTGATGAAGGTGCGCTTGGCGGACTTGGTGTCGTCAAAGCTTTCCATGTAGTTGACGAAATGAGGGAAGATGACCTCCGGATCGGTCAGGTCCTCCATCCAGCTGGGCTTCCACTCTAGGGAAACGAAGCCGTCGTAGTTGATGGAACTGAGGGCGCGAACGATGGCATCCACCGGGAAGGTTCCCTCTCCCACCAGGTTGTAGGTGCCGTCGTCGTCCATGTCCTTCATGTGGACGTGCTTCACGTAGGCACCCAGGTTCTTGATGGAGATGCCCGGCTTTTCGTTGAAGTCCCGGTAGGGGTAGCACACGTCCCACAACGCACCCAGGTAATCGCTTGCGAACACGTCCATGACCTTGACCAGACGCTCGGTGTTGGCATAGATGCCCGCGGTCTTGATCAGCAGGCACACATCCTGCTCCTCGGCGTGGTCCAGCACCTGGGCCACCACCTGCTTCACCCGCTCGTCGTCGTCGACGTAGGCCTTCACGCACACGTTAGGGGTGCCCATGAGCGCCGCAAGATCGATCAGGGCCTTGACCTGCTCCGCCTGCTCCCCCGGCTCGGAGATGTCGATGGGAGAGTCAAGCACCGGTATCTCCAGGCCGCTCTTACGCAGATCCCGCACGGTGGCCCGAGCGTTGTATTTGTGGAAGGGGCCGCCTTTCCCAGACATTCCCTCAATGCCCTGGGCGTTATAGACCTCGATGCCGTTGAAATCCATGCGCTGGGCCAGGGCGACCAGCTCATCCCAGGAGTGATCGATCCAGCCACGGGTAGAAAAGGAAAGCTTCATTAGTTCTGCTCCTCGTACACGATCTTGTTCAGGGCGTTGATGAAGGCGCGGATGGCCGAGCCCACGATGTCGGTGGAGATACCGCGACCGGAGTAGATCTTGCCGTCAGAAACCAGCTTGATGATGGTTTCGCCCATGGCCTCCTGGCCTTCGGTGACAGATTGAATCTGGAAGTCATCCAGCTCGTAGTGAGTGCCCACGATCTGCTCGATTGCCAGGAAGGCGGCGTCGATGGGACCATCGCCCATGCTCACGGCCTCCAGCTCCTCTTCGCCCCTGTTGATCTGGACGCGGGCAGTGGCTCGGATGGTGTTTCCGGAGTTGATGATGTAGTTATTCAGCACGTAGGTCGCCGGCACCTGAAGCGCCGCGGAGGCGACGATGGCGTCCAGCTCACGGCTGCCCACCGCGTCCTTGCGCTTGGCGATGCGCTGGAAGGCGTCGAACACGCTCACCGCATCCTCGGGAGAAAGGTCGTAGCCCAGCTTGGAGGCGGCGGCAGTCACGGTCTCCAGAGTGTCCTGGGCAGTCAGCTCGATGGAAGCATCCGGCTCGGAGGCGCTGGCCATGACCGAGCTTGCGGTTGCAGCGCCGGACTCGCAGATCCAGGCAATCTGGGAGGCGATGCGCTTCAGCTCGGTGGCGCGCACGGAGCAGCGAGCCTGGCAGGCATCGGCCTTGTCCGCCAGGATCTTGCTGATCTTGGCCATGGAGATCACATTCAGGTCGTAGGACGCTGCCTTGATTTCGTCCACGCCGTTGATGACGGCGGCCACGGCGCAGGCATCGGCCATGTACAAGGTGTTGGCGCAGGACACGCCCAGGGCCGCCTTCTGCAGCGCCGGCGTGTTTTCCCGCAGCTTTACGATGAACTGGGCGAACTCCTTGGGAAGCATGGTTCCCGCGGCATCGCACACGGTGACAGTGCGGGCTCCCGCCTCCACGGCCAAGGTGATGACCCGGCTCAGGAACGCCTGGTCGGCACGAGTGGCGTCGTCAGCGATAAACTCTACGTCATCGGTAAGCTGGGCGCATCTGGCCACGGTGGCCTGAATGGCCTGAGCCATGCCGTCGGCCTTCCTGCGGAACAGATACTCCATCTGCGCTGGGCTGACGGATGCCTGGACCTGCAGGCGCGGACGCGGAGCTTCCTTTACCGCAGCCCACACGGCTTCGATGTTTTCCTGATCTTCCAACACAACCGGCACCGCCAGAACGCTGTTCTTGACGATGGAGGCGATAGACTTGATGCGAAGGGAATCGACCTTGGGCTTTTCAATGCCTTCGATCTCCACGACGGAGGCACCGAGGCGGTCCAGCAGCTTCGCCATTTCCAGCTTTTCCTTGAAGGTCAGCGATAGCTCCTTGGTGCCCGCTGCCTGCTTCATGGTGACGTCGCTGACGCGCACTTCCCTCATTGAAATCTCCTTCGGTTCCCGTTACGGCCACATCATCACACCGTCCGCACTGCGGCGCACTTGAACCGACGCGGCATGCAAGGACGTGAATTAGACACTATACGAGTTTTTCCCCGCTCGTAAGATGGCTATCAGGCAGGAGCATTTCAGAACAGGGCAAACGGGAGCGAAGGGGAAGCGCGGGGCGAGGATATGCTAGTCGCCGAACAGCTTCCGCTGAGAAACCAGGCCCGCCGACTTGCCGTCCAGCCAGTTCCTGGCGTTCTTGTCTTCCTTGCTTCGGAAGTCCTGGTCGGCGGCATAGCGACGCTCATAGGCCATCAGTTCGCGTAGCAGGCGCTCATGCGACCCCTTGTGCTTGCGCTCCAGATGCTTTTTCAGCACGGTGAACACATCGCTTTCGTTCTTCACATAGGAATCCCGGTAGCGACTTGCCAGCCAAGCTCGAAGAAGGCTTTCCATGCCATCGGGGATTCCGCGATCCGCCAGATCCTGCTCCATGGGACGCCAGAAGTCCTGGTACAGGCGCAGGCTCTGCTGGGAATCCAGGGAAAAGAGCAGCGAGTTGCGCACCAGATCAGCAGCGGAAAGGGCCTTTCCCTTGGAGTTCAGACTCTCGAAGATCAGCTGGGGGCTGTCATCACCGTCCAGCAGGGCCGAAATCACCTCCAGCGACTGCAGGCCGCGCCACAGCATCCCTGGATCGAAGGAGGGCGCATCCATGCGCCGGCGGAACAGCTCCTTGTTCTCCACCAGACGCTTGCTGTGGTCTTCCGGAAGCGACTGGCCCAGGACCAGGCACTCCAGCGTCACGCGGTCCAGGAAGGAAAGCTGCAGGCGCACTGGGGCATCCTCTACCTGGGATACGCGCAGATAGGTGGCAAGGATCTGGTCGGCCGAGGGAACCGCGTCCCCATCAGCCCCCAGCTCCTCCCGGGAGCGCAGGTAGTCCTGCAGCGCCAGTAGCAGCAAGGTCACCGTGGTCAGACGCTGCTGTCCGTCGATCACAGACAGGCGTCCGCAGGGGCCCCAGTCCTCGTAGTCGGGGCAGAACAGCAGTACTCCGGCAAAGTGACTAAGCCCGCTCTGCCCCGCTCGCATCACGTCATCCCACAGCTCGTTGCACTGTCGCGCTTCCCAAGAGTAGACCCGCTGGAACAACGGGATGACGAATCTGGTCTGGGGCATGCCCAGAATGCTCAGAAAGGATTCCTGCTTGATCTTCACGGCCGCCCCCTACCACTGCCTGTCAACATTAACGCCGAAGTGCTCTGCATAGTACCGAGCCGTCTTCTCACCTACCGGCTTCTTCGGACGATCCGAAACCAGCGTCTTCTTGCCAATG
>JAQXGX010000049.1 GCA_029006935.1 Eggerthellales bacterium
AGCAGCGAACCAGAAGGCAAGGAGGACCCCATGCACACGTCCACACGCAAACATAGCAAGGCCCGCACGTACGCCAAGGCCGCCATCAGCGGCTGCCTGACCGCGCTGGCGCTGATCAGCGTCACCCTGGCCCTGGCCTGCCATGGCGGAAAGATCGCGGGCGTAGAAAACGCAGAGGTGCTCAGCGGATCCATGGAGCCCGCCATTGCCACGGGCTCCCTTGCCTACTTCACCACCCAGGTGGATTGTCCCAGCTTGGAAAAGGGCCAGGTCATAGCCTTTCAGACTAACGCCAACACCCGGGTCATCCACCGGGTGGTCCGCAACGACACCGCGAAGGAGCTGCTGTACACCAAGGGAGATGCCAACAAGGTGGATGACCCGTTTCCCGTGGCCTACGAGGACGTGAAGGGACTGGTGGTCTTTTCCGTTCCCTTCCTGGGCCGCCTGATAAACGGTATCCACGAGTCTCTGATCAACGTCATCCCCCCGGCCCTGCCCGACCCCTCATCGCTTCTCCCCTCTCTACTTGCGTCCCAGGAAGAGACTTCCCGCTAGCGCGGCGGCGCCGGGGGGATGCTCCACCCAGACCCGCATCCTTCCAGCGCGGCCGCACTGCGATCTGAAGCTCCGGCGCCCAGGGACGCCCCGGACACGTCCTTCGCGCTGCGGACCGAAAGGATTGCCGAAGCCGGCTCGGCAAGCCCGAACCTGCCCAAAGGGAGCTAACTCGACTAAAGGGCAGGCAAGCAGACATCCGAAGAAAAGGAGAAAAGCATGGTTGCACGAAAAACCTCATCCAAGCGCAAGGGCGCCGCCCACCTGGGCAATCGCGCGAAAGCCCTCATCATCGGCGGATGCACCGCCGCCCTGGTGGCAGGAGGATCCCTTGCGTACTTCACCGACTTCGACTCCGTCCAAAACAACTTCCAGGTGGCAGACAGCCTGGACATTCAGGTAGTGGAGCCCAACTGGGATCCCGATAACGCCGTGGGCCTGGCGCCTCTTGCCAAGGTGGCGAAGGACCCTGCGATCCAGAACGTATCAGGCGTGCCCGCGTGGATCATCGCCCAGGTTGAGGTGCCGGTAGCGGACGTGGCCGTGATCAACGAAAGCGGATCCCAGGAAAGCCGGAAAAACGCGGAGCTGTTCACTTACACCCTGAACGCCAGCGGTTGGACCGAGAGCGGGTCGCCCCAGATTTCAAACGGCTATGCCGTCCATACCTACCTGGCGAAGTCATCGGTGAACGTGGGCGAGCAGACGCCGAATCTGTTCGATCAGGTGCAGCTCATCAACCTGGTAGAAGGCCAGCTGACCGGAGATAGCCTGAACCAGCAGATCGTGGTGAAGGGCTACGGCATCCAGACGGAGGGCTTCAGCAACGCAGCCGACGCTTGGACGGCCTATCAGAAGCAAAACGAGCCTGTGTAACCCATTTCACGCCCCAAGCAGGGCCGAAGTTCAAAGGAGACCCATCGATGAGAAAACGCCTTTCCGCAACCACGGTCCTGCTTGCGGGCACCGCCACAGCGGCGCTGATCGGCGGCACCGTCGGCGCCGCAGCCGCCCTGAGCAGCGAGCTGACCGTGGAAAACCACCTTTCCCTTGACACCGTGGACATACGCATCGACCAGACCCGGACCGAGGCGAAGACCCTGGTGGCAGGGGAAAGCTACCCCCACCTCACCCGAATCAGCAACCTGGGGGCCGACTGCTACCTGCGCGTGAGCACGCGTGCCGAGTCGGAGGGACGCAGCGCCACCCTGACCGCAACGGAGGAATCGAGCCAAGGCGATTGGGTCTTGGCAGGAGACTACCTGTACTACGTTCCCATTCTGGGCGAAGGCCAGCACGTGGACCTGAACCAGCAGATCTTCAACCCCTGGGACCACATCGGCGGTCCGCCCCTGCCCATGGCCTTGACCGTAACCGCGGAAGCAGTGCAGGCCCGAAACCTTGCCCCCGACTTCACCTTGGAAGACCCCTGGGGAGGCATCGAGGTTGAGGAGTGCGAGAAGAGCCGCTCCCAGGTTGCCCAGGGAAGCGAAGAGAAGACCGCCGCGCAGGACGAAAGCTCCCGTTCGGCAGAAGGAGGACGATCATGAAGGCCCTTGCCTGCTCCCTTGCGGGACAAACCCTTTCCGCGGCTTTGACGGCGATCCTGGCATTCCTGCTGGTAACGTGCTCGTGCTCCCTGGCCTTCGCAGAAGGCACCTATCGGATCGCCTACGAAGGGTCGGCAAAGGGGCTGGTCAGCGCTGACCGGGACTTCTTCGCTCACTTCGGCACCCTTCTTCCCGGCGACACCCTGACCGGCACGGTGCAGGTGCGCAACGACTCCCAAGCCACCCAGAGCCTGGGATTCAGGGCCGACCCCACCCGCAGCTCCCAGGAAGGTCCCGCCGACCTGTTGCGGAAGCTCCAGCTGACTGTAAGGTCGGGGGAAGCCCTCCTGTACCAGGGACCCCTTTCCGCCGATGAGCTGGGAAGCACCGTGGAGCTGGGGTCCTTTTCGCCGAAGGAGAAGGCCGACCTGGACTTTGCCGTGAGCTGCCCCGCGGATCTGGGCAACTCCTACGCCCTTTCATCGGCCGATGTCTGCTGGGTGTTCACCGCCATAAGCGAAGGAGGTGCCGCTGGTGCAGGGTCGGGAGCACCGGCACCCGGCAGCAGCTCCCCGCAAGCATCAGATGACGGCGTCACCTTGGCCAAGACAGGCGCAAGCACGGCGCTTCTAACGGGGCTGGCGGCTGCGCTGGCGCTGGTGGCAGCCTTGAGCCTGAGCAACGTGGGAAGAAGGAAGAAGCGCTATACCGCGGTAGCTCCCCTCTGCCCCAAATCCGAGGAAGCGGCAATTCCCGAGCCGCAAAGGGCGAAGGAATCCGCGCAGGCAGGACGCCCGTCGGGCAGCCCGGGGTTCGCAATGCCGCTCCTCCTTGCGCTGCTGCTTGCAACCAGCACGGCGTCCCTTGCCTTGATCACCACCGGAGGAAGCGCCCTGGCCCACTTCGTGGACTGCACCGACTCCACCACCAATCACCTGAGCGCGGGCGAAAACACGATCCAGATCGAAGAGGAGTTCCCCGCCGCGACCGATCCGAAGCCGGGAAGCTGGCTGGTCAAGAAGGTTCGGGTCAGAAACACCGGCAACTCCCCAAGCTATGTTCGGGTTCTGGTCAGCTTCAGCAACGGCGAAGCCCAGAAAAGCTGCGCCCTGGACTTCGACCGCACCAACTGGGAACGGGGAGAAGACGGCTACGACTACTACAGGAAGCCGCTGGAACCAGGCCAGGCAACTGAGCACCTGTTCACCACCGTGAGCATTGCGGGAAGTGCGCCTGCCATGGACAGCGGCACCGTTTCCCCCTTTGACCTAGACGTGAAGGCGGAAAGCACCTTTGCGGACCCGGCCCTTTCCCCCGCAGAAGCCTTTGCCCGAACCCAGCAGAAGACAGAATAGGAGCAGCAATGATCAGCCCCTCTCCCACGCACGACCATGACAAAGAACACACCTTGAGCAGGCGAAGCTTCCTGCGCCTTGGCGGCACGGCGCTGCTGCTGGCTGCCGGCGGGTGCGCGATCCCCCTTCCCGGCCCGAGTGGAATGCGCCCGGCCTTCGCAGCCACGGTCAATACCATCCCCAAAGCCTATGCCCAGCGCATGCCCTCCGACCTTGCCCTGATGAAGGTGAACAAGAACACCCTGGTCAAAGCCACGTGGAAAGGGGTCACCGGCAAGGTGATCCCCTCCCCCACGCAGCCTTCGGTGAACATGTACCTGATCAACAAGGGCTCATCCGCTTCCAGCCACACCTTCACCAACTTCCTGACCATGAACTTTGAAGGCATCGGAAGTATAGGCGGGAAAGCGCTGAATGCGCGCATAGTCTTCACCAAGATGGAGATCGGCGCCCACGTGGGCAAGACCTACACGGGCGAAGACACCTCTGGCAACACCACCTGCGTGGCCCTGGTGGGACCGAATCTGATCGCCATCGGCGCCAGCTACATTTCCGGAGATCCCACCTACGGCTACGGCTTCCGCGGTCCCCGCACCACCCAGGTGAGCATAGAGGTGACCTGGGCGGATAGCGGCAACGCCGTGGGACTGCCCTTCTTCGCCGCCATATCGGACATCGACGCCCCCTCCAGCACGGGCGCCACCTGGTACACCGAGGGCTGGAGTGCGGATTCCGGCTTCACCGATCAGTTCTGGACCTGGCCTTCCAGCTATCTGGTCGTGAGCGGCAACCGGTTCAGCTCACCGAAGACCGACCTGACCAGCGGAGACGACCGCTGGTTCAAGGCAGGCGTCATCGCCCCCTTGAGCGGCAACGCCATGACCAGCTCCTTCATAGGAGGAGGCTGCACCACCAACCTGACGCTGTACAGCTCCTACGCGGGCCTTCAGCCTCCGGTGAAGTCGGTTGCACAGGAGCGGACCTACGTTGCCGGGGAAACCCTTGAGTACACCGTGACCCAGAAAATGGGCTGCTTCTTCGAGGACACCATGAACTCCTACGCCAGCCTGGTCATGGAAGACGTGCTGCCAGCGGGACTCACCTATGAAAGCGCCGCCCTGTCCGATTCGAAGGGAACGAATCTTCTGGAGCAGGGAACGCTGACCTATGCCAAGGCGACCCGTACCCTGCGCTTCTCCTTCTCCTCCGACTGGCTGGGACAGGTCTCCAACTACGCCGGGCAAGATCTGATCCTGACCATTCGCTGCACGGTCGACGCCCCCGAAAAGCTCCAGGCCACGCTGAAGAACAAGGCCACCACCTATTTTTCCGGCTTCGGCTACGACTCCAACGAAGTGACGGTCCGGGTCATCCAACCGTGCAGCGTGACGGTGACCAAGCGCATCCTGACGCAAGACGTGAACTGGGCCCACGGGCAGCCTACCTTCGTCTTCACCCTTGCCGGCGTCGACCACGGGGGAACCGAACGGACCTATGCCACCACCATCGTCTTCAGCCAAGAATACGATCAATCCGGGGAATGGATGAGCGGGAGCGCGGTAATAAACGCCGAACCCGGCACCTACGTCCTTTCCGAGGAGCCCTGCCTGCGCTACGAGGTCGACAAGGTGGAGTCCAACGGAACCGTGAAGAGCAAGACGGCAGAGCTCGATCTGCTGGAACTGGTACACGGAACCGCCACGTTCACCAATAGGAAGACCGGCCATGCTGGACTTTCGGACGTGGTGAGCGTTCGCAACCACATTGGACCTGGCCAGTAGCGCATGCCGCCGCAGCAGAAAGCCCACAGCCAAGGCCCGCTAAGGCAGAGTCAAGGAAAAAGGGCGAAGACCAGGTCCGCGGCATCCCGCGCAAGCTGAACTCTGCCCGGATGAAAAGCCTTGGCGCCTGGAAAAGGAAGGGCCGTGTCCACACCCCGGCGCGGACACGGCCCCGTGAAGCCTTCGCTATACCTTGGACCTACACGTCCAGGGCAGCGTGGAATGCCTCGTACACCGCCATGGTGATGTTGCGGGGCTGGGCGGCATCGCCTACGATGCGCACGAAGGGCGCCGCATCCCGCAGCTCGTCAACGGCAGCATGACGACTGCGCTGCCCGATGGCGCAGATCACAGTTTCGCCCGGAACGAGCTTTTCCTCGCCCTCGGGAAGCTGCACCACCACGCCCTGGGCGGTGACCTCCATGGCACGGGCGTTCAGCACCACGTCCACATCGGTCTTGCCCACTTCCTCCAGCAGAATGGGCCGATGACGGATGTTGGCATCGATGGCCAGGCCGTCCCGCATCTCCACCAGATGCACCTTGCGGCCTTGGGACGAAAGGAGCAGGGCGCACTCGGTGCCCGTCAGGCCACCGCCCACGATCACCACCTCCTGGCCCGGCTCCTTGCCCTCAAGGTACAGCTTCTCCACGTTCAGGACATGGGCGTTATCGGAAACCGGAACGGGCAGCGCCATGGGCTCGGAGCCCACCGCCACGATCACCGCATCCGCTCCGATCCGCTCGGCCAAACCCGCATCCGCCCGGGTGCTCAGCCGCACGTCCACCCCCGCCTTGCGGCACAGGGTGGCGTAGGTCAACCCCAGCTGGTACATGTCCTGCTTGAAGGGAAGGGCCTTTTCCGTGCGAAGGATTCCGCCCAGCTCGCCCTCTGCTTCGCACAGCACAACCTCGTGGCCGCGCTGCCGTGCGGTCACCGCGGCAACCATGCCGGCGATGCCGCCGCCCACCACCAGGACCTTCTTCCGCTGCTCCAGGGGAACCGGCACCGTTTCCAGTCCCTCGACCTCACGGCCGATGCGGGGGTTCAGCGAGCAGCGACGGGTCTGGGTAACAGGACGCTCCGCCATGCACACGAAGCAGCGCATGCAGCGGACCACCTCGTCGCCGCGGTTGGACATGACCTTGTTCGGCAGCTCGGGATCGGCGATGAGGGCGCGTCCCATGACGCACAGGTCCGCCTTGCCCTGCGCGATGATCTGCTCCATCTGGGCCGGATCGGAAAGGCCCCCCAGGGTGGCCACAGGCTTGCTCACGTGCTTCTTGATCTCTTCCGCCAGATAGACGTTGCAGCCGTGGTCGCGGAACATGGAGGGATGGGTCACGCTGAAGCCGAACTGGTAGGAGCCGGCGGAAACGTGGATGATGTCCACCAGGTCCTCCAGCGCTTGGGCGATACGCACGCCGTCCTCCAGGGTGTAGCCTCCCTCGAAGAGCTCGGCGCCGCTCATGCGCATTTCGATGGGAAAGCGGGGGCCGCAGGCCTGACGGATGGCGGTAAGCACCTCCCGCGCAAAGCGCAGCCGGTTTTCGAAGGAGCCGCCGTACTCGTCGGCGCGCTTGTTGAACCAGGGACTCAGGAACTGGTTGATGAGCCAGCCGTGGCCGCAATGGACCATGCACATCTGGAAGCCCGCGCGCTGTGCCAGCTTCGCCGCCTCCGCATAGGCGCTGACGATGCTTTGGATCTGCTCCTTGGTCAGAGCCTTTACCTTCATGCCGTCAGGACGCACCCCGTCGCTGGGCCCGTACTGGCACAGCTCCGCCTTGGCCTTCTTGTCCACCATGTAGGTGCCGGCGTACTGGCCGGAATGGGAAAGCTCGATGCTGGCCAGGGCCCCATGGCGCTTGATGGCGTCGGCCACGTAGGTGAAGGCCCCCAGCTGACCCGGGGTCTTCAGCGAAAGGCGCAGCATCTGGGATCCATCGGTCTGCGGATGGACCACCAGCTCGGAAACGGTTACGATAGCCGCGCCACCCTTGGCGCGCTGCTCGTACCATCCCTGGGTACGGGGGCCGGGGGTTCCGTCGGCCAGAACGTCGGTGGCGCCCAGGGGCGCGGAGCACATGCGGTTGCGCAGGGTGTAGGGCCCTACTCGCAGGGGCTTGCAAAGATGGGGATAATCGCGCTTCATGCACAGTCCTTCCTTCTTCAGGGCGAAAGCTCAGACATGGTGAGCATACACCAACCCGTGAAAACCACAGCGCAAGCCGCTAGAATAGAGGGTCGAATCTGTGCCCCGAGCCGAATACGAGGACCCCATGAGCAGCGCCACGCCTGATTCTTCCGCCACCATTTTCATCCCCGACGCCCTGGGCGGCGCCGAGCACCCCGTTGCAGTGAGCAATGCCGGCGCGGAGCAGTTCGCATCCCGCCTTCGAAAGATGGCCAAGGAGCGCCGCAAGTGGGCACGCCGGGAAAACGTGGCATGCTACCGCGTCTACGACGCCGACCTGCCCGAGTACGCCGCCGCCGTGGACGTGTACCTGTGCATGGAGGACCTGGAGGACGAAGCTGGACGCCCGCTGTCCGTTTCCCAGATGAGCGTGGAGCAGATGATCGAACGAACCTTCGTCCACGTGGCAGAGTACCAGGCGCCCCGCAGCGTTGATCCCCGGAAGGCATCCCAGCGCTTCAACGACCTGATGGCCTGCATTCCCGCGGTCATGGGCGTGCCGGAGGAGCGGGTCTTCGCCAAGGTGCGCAAACGCGACCGCGGAGGGTCGCAGTACGCGGAAAACCGCCGTCCCTACGAGTTCATGACCACCGAGGGCGGGCTGCGCTTTGTGGTGGACATGAACGGCTACCTGGACACCGGGCTGTTCCTGGACCATCGCAGCACCCGGCTTTCCCTGGGCCGCCTGGCACAGGGGAAGCGCTTCCTGAACCAGTTCAGCTACCCCGGATCCGCCACCGTCCACGCCGCTGCTGGCGGGGCGAAGGCCACGGTGACGGTGGACCTTTCCTCCACGTATCTGGATTGGGCCCGGCGCAACATGGAACTGAACGGCTTTTCCGGGAAGAACCACGTCTACCAGAAGGCCGACACCCTGACCTGGCTCGGCCGTGCCATCGAGGCCGGGCTGCACTTCGACCTGATCTTTGTAGATCCCCCCACCTTCTCCAACTCCAAGTCCATGGGTTCGGCCACCTGGGACGTGCAGCGCGACCACGTGGAGCTGCTGGACCGGGTCACCCGGCTGCTGGCTCCCGGCGGCGTGGCGGTGTTCAGCTGCAACCTGCGCACCTTCAAGCCCAACGTGGAGGAGCTGGCGCAGCAAGGCATTGCCATCAAGGACGTGAGCCGCAGCACCATCCCCCACGACTTCCAGCGCAACCCCAAGATCCACTACTGCTTCACGGTTACCCGCACCTAAGCTCACGCTGGGTAACGTGGGCGGCGGTCCTTATGGAACCCCAGGTCGACCGTCTAGTCCCATCTCCCACTCACCCCCTAGGTATGGGCAAAGGCAAAGCTCAGGGCGAAAGCCCTTCTCTATTCTGGTAATCTGCTCTGGTTTTGAATTGCCCGCCTCGGACATGCTGACACGACCGTCACGAACGGGACAACGCGTCATCGGTCCCCTTGAAGCGGCGTTTCATTTTTACTTGAGTATAATGATTGCCCTGAGCAACCTACAAGCATAGAGGACGCAAAGCG
Organism: Eggerthellales bacterium; assembly: GCA_029006935.1. GTDB lineage: Bacteria > Actinomycetota > Coriobacteriia > Coriobacteriales > Eggerthellaceae > SUG1186. The sequence continues at coordinate 8,927 of JAQXGX010000049.1, forward strand.
GTTTGACCCTTGTGTCTTTTGGAGGCGCCTATATGGGAATGATTCCCCACATCACCGTTCAGATCGAAGACAACCATAAGCTATCCGCCGAAGGAATCACCACCCTTTCCCTGGGATTCGGACTCCTTCAGGCCTGGGTGCTCACCGCAATGTACGCAGCGCCCTTGGTGTTCGGATCCAAGGAGATCGCCTCCAGCCTGGGAACAGGCACCACCTCTTTGATCTACCTGGCATCGGCCCTCACCTACTCCCTGCTCATGGGCGCGGCCGGCTGCCTGGATCAGCGCATGGACAGTATTCTGCGCCATGACAGCGCCTGCATCGTGGCAGGAATGTGCTCGGTGCTGGGCACCTTGGCAATGCTTTCGCCCGAAATGGCATCGAACCCTTACCTGGAGATAGGCCTGGGTGCGCTGACCGGCATCGGCTCCTCATACCTGGCTTTGATCTGGGGCTGCAGGCTCTCCCGCCTTGATCCCCGGGACATCGCCCTGAACTCTGCCCTCTCCCTCACCATCGGCTTCATCCTGTTCGCCGTGATCGCGGCAATCCCCCATCCCATGGGAGGCATCGCTGCGGCCATGCTGCCCATGGGGAGCACCCTGGCGGTTATCTGGCACCGTCGCACCCGCGGCGTCCCCGAGGGCCCGGTCATCGGATGCACGCCTCGTCCCCTGGACGTGAAGGAGACGCTGATCCGATTCACCCTGCCCGTGTTCGTGTTCGGCATCGGCCTTGCCCTGCTGAAGCAGACGTCCTCCCTTTCCCTGCTCCTTTCCCCGACTCCCGCAGAACAGGTCTCCATCGTGGCGTCGGCCTGCATCGCCTTCGCCCTGTTCCTGGCAATGGCGGCATTCACCTCCAAGAGCGGAGATGCCCTGCGCTTCTTCAAGCCCATGGTCCCCCTGATCGCCATTTCCGCTCCCCTGGCGCTGCTCTCCGACAGCCAGCCCACGCCCAACCTGCCCAGCGTCTTGTTTCTTGCCGCTTACATCTGCTTCCACATGCTTCTGTGGGACTTCTTCGGGGAGCTCTGCCAAAGGCACCGTCTTTCCCCCATACGCATCTTCGGCTGGGGACGCTGCCTGATCTCCTTGACCTCGGTGATCATCGCCTTCCCAGCCTGGCCCATCGACGCCAGCTCGAATCTGCTTCTTTCCGACCACACGTTCCAGATCATGATCCTGCCCGTGGTGATCCTGATCGCATTCGTGCTGCTGCCGTCCGCAGAAGGCGTGGAGGCTATGGCCCGCACCTTGCCCCCTGGCGCAACAACCTCCGCTTCCGCACCAGACCAAGAATCCCAGCAGACCCAGGAGACCGTCCAGGCCGCTGCCGAAGATGCAGAAGACGCCACAAGCCCCCAGGAGCCTACGACCCCGATCCCCGGGGAGGCGCACGCCTCCAGTCAGGACCTCGCCGCCCCCGAGCGGGGAATCGCCCCCCAGGACGCTTCCCCAGATGCGGCGGAGGGAGCCTTACACCCGAAGCCGACTGCGCCGAGCCTGACAGACCAGTGCCACATCATCGCCAACCAGTACCAGCTTTCCGCGCGCGAGACCGAGGTGCTGACGCTGCTTGCCCGCGGCCGCAATGCCTCCTACATCATGGAGCACCTGTACATTTCCGAGGGCACCACCAAGACTCACATGCGGCATATCTATCGCAAGCTGGACGTTCACTCCCAGCAGGAGCTGATTCAATTGGTCCAGGAAGCGCAGGGCTAGGCCTTCGCCTGCCGCTGCGACGTTTCGGTTGAGACCGCTTCGACAGCGGCCTCCTTCGCGCTGCTCTCAAATTGCGGACCCGTGACTTGCAAGGCTCCGTAGGTTCAGCGGGGTTCTTTCTCGCCCCAGGCCCGTGATTTACGGTTTCAAAGCCGGGCGAAGCCAGAGCCGGGCTGCAGGCCCGTAGCCTAGCTCTTTCCTTAACATGAGCGTGCTGCAAACCTGCGGTATGACTGGAAAAGCGTAAAAACAGAAGCGATCCGGGCGAATGAACAAGAAAAGGCGCGGAGCCGAACGATTACGGCGCCGCGCCTAGTGCGCTTGCAGAGCAATGTCCCATTAGGAGGTTGGGACACTGCCCATTGAGTGAGTAAGCAAGAATAACAGGGGGTTCTTGCTTGGCTTCAGTATGGAGGACAGCCTCAATTCGGTACAACATGATTTATTCCTACGAGGGTACTATTTTTTGAAAACCGCATCATACTTCCCGTATGTTCTAAGTACTACTCCCTGGTAAAGTGCTCATATTCGAAGAGCCCCCGAGGGATGAAACGGGGCGCGCCGTGCTTACGGGCCTGCCCTTGACTGCGGTTGTTGCCGAAGCTTGATCGAGCTGCCGCCACCGCGCGCTCTCTCGAAAGCCGCCGCTGACAAATCGGACGGTATTACCACTGCGAAGCCGGTTTGCTGACAAATCTGACGTTATTGCCACTTTTTCGCCCGCCGCCTGGCAAATCTGACGGCATTACCACTGCGCAGGGGCCCAGGGCGCCCCCAGATACTCCTCTCTGCACCATCCATGGGACAGCGAGCCCCGTTTCGGGCGAAAGAGGGGCTGGTCGGCGTGGTAAAAACGTCGGATTTGGCAGAACTCCTCCAAGCGAATGGTAACAACGTCGTTTTTGCCAGACGGGCCCTGAAAAAGTGGTAAAGACATCAAGAACGACAGCGGCGCGGCTTTGGGAGTGGCAAAGTCGCTCGTTTTGACAGCGGTAGGCGAAGGGGAAACCAGGCGCGTGACAACAACGTTCGTTTTGGCAGCGGCGAGAGAAGTCGGAATACCTGAAGCGACGACAGATGCAGGAAGCGCCGGCAATAACGCGCCGGCGGGCGGATCCAGGGCATAATAAAAGCCATCGAAGATGGCTTGGAAATTCATGGCTCCCCGGGTAGGATTCGAACCTACAACCCTCCGGTTAACAGCCGGATGCTCTGCCGTTGAGCTACCGAGGAATGCCGTCAATCGCGCGTTCATCAAACTCATTTGCTGAACGCAAGAAGGTATTATACGCGCCTCTCGATTTCTTGCAAGGGGGTTTTTCAAAAAAATCTCTGGTCAGCCATGTTATCCTGTATCAAGAATATCGTCACTTTCCTATCAAAGGAGCTCCTCATGCGCGACCATTCCCATCACGTTGAGTTCAGCCGCGAAGAAGCCGTCCGCACCATGCTGGAAGCCACCGGCTTTGAAACCCGCGCTCCGGAAACCGAGCTGATCCCCCTTTCCCAGTCCTTCGGCCGAGTCCTTTCCCAAAACACCGTGGCCACAGCCGACGTGCCCAACTGTCTGACCTGCTGCATGGACTCCATCGCCGTGAAGTGGAGCAGCTTCGCCGACCTGCCCGAAGGCCAGCTCCCCAACACCGAAGAATGGGTGCGGGGCGTGGACTGGGAGTTCGCCAACACGGGCATTGCCATGCCGGAGGGCTTCGACACCGCCATCGTCATCGAGCACGTGATGGTATCCGAGGACCAACAGCACGTGCAGATCGACGCAGCCCCCTCCGCCCAGTTCGCCGGCACCCGTCCTGCGGGCGAAAAGCTCCGCCGCAGCCACTCCGTCACCGCTACCGCAGGAACCGTGATCACCCCTGACGTTGCCGCGAACATTGGCGCTGGCAACGTGAGCAAGGTGACCGTGGCCCGCAAGCCCCGCGTGGCCTTCATTCCCACCGGCAACGAGCTGGTGGCTCCTGGCGTTCCCTTCTCGGAAGGAAAGGCGTTCGCCGCCCACGGCAGGAACTTCGAAACCAACAGCCTGGTGGTCCAGGGCAAGGTCCAGGCATGGGGTGGCCAGTTCATCGGCTTCGACATCGTGCCGGACGAACCCGAGCTCATTTCCGCTGCCATTCGCCAGGCCTGCGCCCAGGCGGACATCGTGGTTCTGAACGCGGGCAGCTCCAAGGGCTCGGACGACTGGTCCGTGGAGCAGATGGAAGAGCTGGGCACCGTCTACTACCATGAAACCAACCACGGCCCCGGCCACCACAGCTCCTTTGCCATGGTCGACGGCACGCCCGTGGTGGGTATTTCCGGACCCGCCGGCGGAGCGTCCTTCACCCTGGACTTTTACCTGCGCCCCCTCATCCTTGCCTTCCTGGGGCTAAGCCCCAAGGTCCGCTACGTGAACGCCCGTCTGACCGCCGCCTTCCCTACGAAGAAGCACAGCGGCCCCAAGACCGCCGGAGACAAGCGTCCCAGCATCGTAGCTCCTCACAAGGTCTTCTACGGCGTGAAGCCCGTCCTGGTCGAGATGGGTGAAGACGGCGTGGTGACCGCCACCCCCGTGAACGGCCGTCCCGGCTCCTCCGAGGCAGCCGATGCCAACGGCCTGTTCATGCTGGTGAACGACCCCGAAAAGCAGCCCCAGCCCGGCGACGTGATCAAGGTCGAGCTGCGCTAGCCCCGCCCGAAAGGCAATCCCATGCTTCTGATCCTGACCGGAGAAATCCAAATCGGAAAGACCCGCTGGCTGCAGGAGCTCGTATGCGAGCTTCAGGAAGAGGGCGTTGCCGTAAGCGGCGTGATCGCCCCGGGAATATGGGTGGAGCGCCCCGACGGGCA
>JAQXGX010000050.1 GCA_029006935.1 Eggerthellales bacterium
CGGGTGGAAGAGTCCCTGAGCATGACGTCGTGAGCGCCGCCCTCCACAATGGAGGTGGAGCTGATCACGGTGAGCTTTGCCTTTTCCTGGAACTCCGGAATGGTCAGCGCGCCGCAGTTGCACATGGTGGACTTGATCTTCAGCAGCGTCACCGCCATGTTGTCCTTCAGGCTGCCGGCGTAGGGCACGTAGGAGTCAACGCCTTCCACAAAGGAAAGGTTCTTCTTGCCGCCCAGGTCGTAGCGACCCCAGTTGCGGGCACGGGCGGAACCTTCGCCCCAGTACTCCTTCATGTAGGTGCCGTTGATCATGACCTTGTTGGAGGGGCTTTCGTCAAAGCGGGCAAAATAGCGGCCCAGCATCACGAAGTCAGCGCCCATGGCCAAGGCCAGGGAGATGTGGTGATCGTACACGATGCCACCGTCGGAGCAGATGGGCACGTACACGCCGGTTTCCTCGAAGTACTGGTCGCGGGCCTTGGCAACCTCGATGGTCGCAGTGGCCTGACCGCGGCCGATGCCCTTGGTCTCGCGGGTGATGCAAATGGAACCGCCGCCGATGCCGACCTTGATGAAGTCAGCGCCGGCCTCGGCCAGGAAGCGGAAGCCCTCTTCGTCCACCACGTTGCCGGCACCGATCTTCACGGTGTCGCCGTAGTGCTCGCGCACCCACTCGATGGTCATCTTCTGCCAATCGCTGAAGCCCTCGGAGCTGTCGATGCACAGCACGTCAGCGCCGGCCTCCACCAGTGCCGGAACGCGCTCGGCGTAATCACGGGAGTTGATACCCGCGCCTACCACGTAGCGCTTTTCGGCATCCAGCAGCTCGTTGGGGTTGGACTTGTGGGAGTCGTAGTCCTTGCGGAACACCATGTAGAGCAGGTTGTCGTTGGCATCCACAATGGGCAGGGCGTTGAGCTTGTTGTCCCAGATGATGTCGTTTGCCGCCTTCAGCGTGGTGCTGGCATCCGCCACGATGAGCTTTTCCCGCGGGGTCATGAAGTCGGCCACCTTTTCCGTGCCGTCCATGCGGGAAACGCGATAGTCGCGGCTGGTCACAATACCCAGCAGCTTGCCGTGGGCCGTACCGTCGTCGGTCACGGGCATGGTGGAGAAGCCGTGCTCTTCCTTCAGGGCCAGCACGTCGTTCAGCACCATGTCAGGACGCAGGTTGGCGGCGGACTCCACGAAGCCGGCCTTGTAGGCCTTCACCCGGGCGACCATGGCAGCTTCCTGCTCGATGGTCTGGTTGCCGTAGATGAAGGAGATGCCGCCTTCGGTGGCCAGGGCAACGGCCATCTTGTCGTCGGAAACGGCGGCCATGATCGCGGAAACCATGGGAACGTTCAGGGAAAGGGGGCACTCCTCCTGGCCCTTGCGGTACTTGACCAGCGGGGTCTTCAGGCTGACCTTAGCCGGAATGCACGACGCGGGCGTGTGTCCCGGAACAAGCAGATACTCGTTAAACGTGCGCGATGGTTCCTCGTAATAAAACGCCATGAAGATCTCCCTTTCCCCACGAAGGCAACAAACTCAAACTCCTCCGACCAGCCGGCAGGCCCAGCCAGATAATTTAGACGATTATACGCTTGACCCGCATTATTGAAACACCAACATGGGCAGAAACGCGGGATTATTCCGCCCTGCGCGCCCATATGCAAAGCTGGGCGAAAACCAGCGGCGAAGCCGTGCCGCGCAGCCCTTTCCAAGCCCCGCTTCCCAGCCCGGACCCCTATGCGTTGCGAAGGAACGCCTCGTAGCCCCTTCGTGCCTCGTACAGGTCCGCCTTGCTGATGACCTCCCAGGGAGCGTGCATGGAAAGCACCGCCACACCGGAGTCGATCACGTCCATGTTGTAGCGAGCGGGGATGAAGGCAATGGTTCCGCCACCGCCGGCGTCCACCTTGCCCAGCTCCGCGGTCTGGAAGTTCACCCCGGCATCGTCCATGACCTTGCGCACCCGGGCAACGTACTCGGCGGAGGCGTCGTTGCTGCCGCTCTTCCCCCGGGCGCCCGTGTACTTGTTGAACACCAGGCCCCGGCCCAAGAACGCCGCGTTCTTGGGCTCGAACACGTTGGCGTAGGCGGGGTCAAGACCGGCGGAAACGTCGGAGGAAAGCATGCGGCTTGCCGCCAGGGCGCGACGCAGTTTCAAAAGCCCGCCTTCCCCGGCCAGCTCCATGATCTCGGCAATGGCATTTTCGAAGAACAGGGACTCCATGCCCGAAGCGCCCACGGAACCGATCTCCTCCTTGTCCACCAGCACGCACACCGCAGTCCGCGCAGGCGCGTCCACGGCCAGCTGGGCCATGAGGCTGGGGTAGGCGCACACCCGGTCGTCGTGCCCGTAGCCCAAGATCATGCTGCGGTCAAAGCCCATGTCCCGGGCGGGGCCGGCGGGAACCACCTCGATTTCCGCGGAAAGGAAGTCCTCTTCCGCAATGCCGTACTTCTGCTCCAGCAGCTGCATGACCATGGCGCGGACCGGGTCCTTTGCCGCCGCTGCCAGAGCCGACCCCTCGGGGGCGTCCTTTGCCGCGTCTTCCTCCACCACCAGGGGCTGGCTTCCCACCAGCACGTCCAGGGCTTCGCCCTCCACGATCTTGGCCGCCTCCCGCTTCATCTGGTCGGCGCCCAGGTGAGGCAGGATGTCGGTGATGCAGAACACCGGATCGGCGGGATCTTCGCCCACCACCACGTTCACCACCGTGCCGTCGGTCTTGGCCACCACGCCGTGCAGGGCCAGGGGCAGCGTGACCCACTGGTACTTCTTGATGCCGCCGTAGTAGTGGGTGTCCAGCAGGGCCAGGCCGTTGCTCTCATACAGCGGGTTCTGCTTCAGGTCCAGGCGCGGGGAATCAATATGAGCGCCCAGAATATTCATGCCCGCCTCCAGGGGCTCCGTGCCCACATGCACCATGACCAGGGCCTTTCCCCGGGTATGAGCATAGATCTTGGCACCCGGCTCCACCGCCGCGCCCGCCGCGATCAGGTCCTGCAGATTCACGTATCCCGCAGCTTCCGCCAGCGCAATGGCAGCGTCCGTGCACTCCCGCTCCGTCTTGTTGCGGGAGATGAACTCCCGGTAGCCGTCGGCCAGCTGGTTCAGCTCCTCCAGCTGCTGGGGGGAATAGGTCTTCCAGGCATTCTTTCGTTCCATGGTGCTCCTCCTTTTCGGGGCGAAAGGCACGGCGGGACGCGCCCCGCCGCCACGGCCAATCGGCCCTGCCTGCTCGCCGTTGCGCGGGGTCGGAAAAAGCACTGCTGCTCCCTTCCGCGTCCGCGCCCTACCGCTAGTGATTCATGCGCATCAGTATAGTCCCGTCCCGCAGAGCCGTGACCCAAGCGTCGGTCACGCGACCCTGCTCGATGCGGATCTTGGCCACGCTGGCGGGAAAGCCGCCCCGGGGCCTGGTGGCCGAGCCCGGGCACAGCACCAGGTCGGCCGGCCGCGCATCCCTGCCGGTCAGGATCTGGGGCACGTGGGTGTGTCCGTGGACGCAGACCTGGGGAATGGGGTCACCGGGGCTGATGGCGCGATTGCCGAAGGGGCCGATCTTCACGTCCTGGGGGTAGTGGGCCACCAAGAACCGCAGGCCACCGATGGCTTCCTTGGCAAAGCGCGTCACGCCTGCGCTGTATTCGGGGAAGTCGTTGTTGCCCAGCACCGCGGTAACCGGCGCATAGGCGGCAAGCTCCGTCAGGATGCCGAGATCGCCTATGTCCCCCGCGTGGATGATGTGGTCGCACTCGGCCATGGCGGCAGCCGCCTGCAGGCTCAGCGAGCCATGGGTATCTGAAATCACGCCAACGATCATGGGCTTCTCCTTCGTCCTTCTTCGGGCCTTCCTTGCTTCAACGTCTGCCCGCAATCCTAGCACCGCCTTGGGTACGAAACGCGCCCGAACAGGTCCTGAGATTAAATCCTACCGCAGTAATAGGTTTTTTCTAAAACCTATTGACCTTCTAGGTTTTAATAGGTATAACAACATACGTCAAACAAAGCACGGAACACCTACTCGCACATCCGCTGAAGATCGCACGTTTCTTATGATTTCGCATACGCTGTACGTTTGCCGGCCAAGGACTCTCTCCTTCTCTCTTCCCTTGCCCGGCGGCTTTACGGATCTGCCGTAGCTGTTCCCACGTAGAAACGGAGCACGCCTATGGTTACCGTAATCTAAGAACGAAAGAGGCTCTATTGATCGGCCTCTGAATTCCCTCTTTCTTTTGATCTTGCTCGGGTTTTTCTCCTCTCTACTTTCCTTCCCTCCTCGAGCCTCTCAAAAGAACCCCTACACCCCTCACTCTCAACAACTCTTCTCCTATGAAAAAAGGACGGCCGGCAAACATACCGGTCGTCCTTCTGATTTGTCGGGGTTTTCCCAAAGCGTCCGAAGCGCTATTCCGTCGCCGCGTCCTCCAGCACCTCCAGCGCCGCCGCATAGCCGCCGGCACCGTGGGAAAGGCACTTTGAAACCCGGGCGATGGTAGTTGCCGAAGCGCCCGTTGCGTCTTCGATGGCCGTGTAGGGCCTGCCTGCGGAAAGCATGCGGGCAACGGACAGGCGCTGGGACGTCTCGCGGATTTCGCGAATGGTGAACAGGTCCTCGAGCAGGGTGAAGATCACATCCTCGTCATCCAAGGACGCCAAAACCTTCAACAGGTCGTCAACTTCTTTCGTCCTGAGCTCAGCCATGCACGTCCTCCCTATTCAAAGCAGCATTCCTGTGACCATGCTGCCGAAGTGCCCCAGGCTACTGGTAGTCGGGCCCGATTACGACCAGCAGGTCGCCTTCCACATTATACGTGCCGTCGTTCTTGATGACCCTTCCGCATCCGATAGTACGGGCTATTTCCTCGGCCTCATCCGCCCGATTCAGGTCGTCGTACACGATCAGGGTGCGTTTGTACTCGTAGTCGTCGGCCGCGCCAACCTCCACGCTCCAACCCAGCGACTGGATTTCGGATCCGGCAGCTGCGGCAACGCCGTCTTTGCCGCAGCCGTTCTTCACCACCACCAGGCCGTTGCGGTCCAGATTGGAGGCGGAAGATTCACCGGCAGTAGAGCCTGAAGCGGAAGAGGAGGAGTTGCTGCCACCGTACTTGGAGGCCGTGGAGCCATCGCCGTTGGACTCCAAAACGGAGCCAGTCTGATCCACCACCGTAGACTCCGTGGGGGGAAGACCCTGGTCAACGCGCTGCATCATGGTCTGCCAGGCGGCTTCGTCCAGATGCTCGTACCAAACCTCGTTGATGTACTCGGAGGTGGTAGGCTCCATGGCAGTGTAGATGTCCGTGGAGGGATCCAGACCGCGCATGCACACGGCCAGGCCCACCGCGTCAGCCACGTTGTAGTCGGTGGTCACGTACTCTGCAACCGTGGAGATGGTGCTGGTGATGGTGGGGATGTCGGAGTTCAGCAGCTTCTTGGCAATGGCGCCCAGGACCAGGCGCTGGTTGGCCGCACGATAGCGGTCGCCGTCGCCATAGGCGTCATAGGCGTGGCGGCTGCGGCAGACCATGAGCGCCTGCTTGCCGCTGAGGGTCTGCAGGCCCGCATCTACGTGCCCCCCCACGTGACTGTCGTCAATCTCCATGGGCACGTCAACCTCCACGCCGCCCAGAGCATCCACCGCGGCCTTGAAACCATCGAAGTCGATTTCGGCGTAGTGGCTGATGGGAACCCCGGCCATTTCGGACACCACCTTCACCGCATACGCCGGGCCGCCGATGGCATGGGCGGCGTTGAGCTTCTGCACGCCGTTTTCGCCCATGTCGATCATGGTGTCACGGTGCAGGGAAATCATGGTGACCTTGCGCTCCTGGGGGTCAATCCGCGCCAAAATCATACTGTCCGAGCGGAAGGAATCCCCTGCGTACTTGTCGGAGTTTTCCCGGGACTCGGATTTGTCCACGCCCAGCAGAAGCATGTAGAAGGGGTCTTCAGGACGGGCGGTGTCGGTCAGGGCAGCCCGCAGGTCGTCGTTCACGCCGCTGTGGAGCTTGCCGCTAATGGAGCTGACAAAGGCAAAGCCCACGCCTGCCCCCACCAGCACCAGGGCCAGGGCAGCCACGCCAACGACGGTCAGGATCTTCTTGCGACCGCGGTTCTTTCGGGTCTGGGAGTATTCAGCGCTCTTCGCTGCGCGGGAGTACTCGTTGATAGGCGCCTGATTCGTTTGATTGTTCTTGCGCGCCATGCGAAATGTCATTTGATAGTGCACCTCCAAAGGTATGCATAGGGTGCAATTGTTGCAAAAGTGTTCGCATTTTTGCAAGCCGCGCACAAATACACCATACGGCTCACCAACGCAAGAGGGAAAATACGCCGTCTTTCGCAACCTAACGCTGCAGCGTGCAGCCAGGTTTGTGGGCAAAGCGTGACTCCTCCCCACCCTTAGGTTCGGCCCTGTTTGATGGTGTATACTGCCCGTAATTAGGGTCCTTGCGACCCTTCATTTCCATCGAACACGCAGCAGAAACGAACCATTATGAGCACACAGCAGGATTTCGAAGCAGCCCGCACCGCGCGATACAACGCACGGCAGCAGAGCTCTCGGTACCACGTAGAAAACGAAGTCTCCCCCAGCGGCCTGGGCAACAGCCCCCAGGTCATGCGATCCCGCTCCCGTCAGGACTACGGAGCCAACCGAAGCCGCGGCACGTATGCGAG
>JAQXGX010000051.1 GCA_029006935.1 Eggerthellales bacterium
ATGCGCATGGTGCAGCTGAAGTCCGAGCCCAGGATGTTTTGACCCAGGAGATTGGCCTGGCGGGCCTGCTCCATGGCTATTTCCAGGTGCTTGATGGCCAGGGGGTACTCGGCGCGCACGTACACGATGATCTCCGAGGCACCGATGGCGTAGGCGCCGATCAGCATGCCCTCGATGACCACGTGGGGGTCGCTTTCCAGCACCGCGCGGTCCATGAACGCGCCGGGGTCGCCTTCGTCGGCGTTGCAGATGAGGTACTTCTTTTCGCCCTTGTTCTGACGGGCGGCGTTCCACTTGAACCAGGTGGGGAAGCCGGCGCCGCCGCGACCGGCCAGGCCGGAGATCTTTATCTCGTCGATGACCTGCTCGGGGGTCATGGTGCCCAGCACCTTTGCCAGGGCCTGGTAGCCGTCGTCCTTGCGGTAGTCCTCCAGGCTGGTTGGGTCCACCAGGCCGCAGTGGCGCAGGGCGATGCGGGTCTGCTTGGTCAGGAACTCTTCGTCCTCGGGGCTGATCCGAAGGTCGGCCACGCCCTCCAGGTTGCCGGTGCGGGCCGCCTGGGCGATGGCCGGGGCGTCCTTTTCCGTTACCTGGACCAGACGGGCAGCCAGCTGTTCCCCTTCGTACAGGTCAACGATGGGCTCCAGATAGCACATGCCAATGCAGCCGGTAATGCCTACCTGCACCGCGTCTTCCGCGGTCAGCGCTGCGTTGATGGCCTGATGGACCTTGGCGGCACCGGCAGCTACGCCGCAGGAGCCTTCGCCAATCACTATGCGCATGCTGCCTCCTTCTTCTGGATGCCCTTCAGCACGGCGGTCACGGAATCGGGGGTCAGGTTGCCGTAGGCTTCGCCGTTGATCATGATCACCGGAGCCAGGGAGCAACAGCCCAGGCAGGCCACCTCTTCCAGCGTGAACAGGCCGTCTTCGGTGGTCTGGCCGTTCTGGATTCCCAGGTACTCGGAGATCACGGAGCTGATGCGCTCGGAGCCGTTGACGTGGCATGCAGTGCCCTGGCAGCTCATGATCAGGTACTTGCCAATGGGCTCCAGGCGGAACTGCGCGTAGAAGGTGGCCACGCCCATGGCGTCAGCGGGGGTCACGCCCACCTTTTCGGCCACGTAATACAGAACGTCCTTGGGAAGATACCCGTAGATTTCCTGGGCTTCCTGCAGGACGGTGATCAGGTTCGTGGGGTCGCCGCCGTAGCGCGCCACAGCTTCGTCGAGCAGCGAAAGGTCGCTCTTCGGCGCGTGCGGTTCGCAGGAACACATGATGCACCTCTTTTCTTCTTGTCGGATACGATGCATTCCAGAATATCATCTAACGCCAGCGTTGCCGCCATGTTGCGAGAGCAGGAAAAGCCAGGCGGCGAAGGGCAGGGCCGGGATGGGGGTGCAGGGCGGCGGGGTGCGGAGTGCCAGCTCGCGCCATTTTCGCCCTCTTTACCACTGGACTGGTTGTGCGCTGCCAAATCGCGCGGTTTTTCCACTTGCGCCTTCGAACGCTGCTCTTGCCCACGGCCGCGAGCCTTGCGCCCGCGCCCTACAGATAATGTTCCAGAACCGTCTTCACGCCGATGGCAATCAACACCAGGCCGCCCAAAATGGTGGAGGGCTTTTCGTACCGGGCTCCAAAGCGGTTACCCACCACCACGCCCACCAGGGAAAGAGCGAAGGTGGTCACGCCGATGATCCCCACCGCCGCGCCAATGTTCACGTCCAGGAAGGCAAAGGTCACGCCCACCGCCAGGGCATCGATGCTGGTGGCAACGGCAAGTATCAGAAGCTCGCGCACATCCAGCCGATCACGGGCAGCTTCGGCAGCGGCGTCGGCTTCGCCCTCAGAATCAGAGCCGCCCTGGGAAAGCGCATCCCACAGCATCTTGCCGCCGATGAAGGCCAGCAGCCCGAAGGCAATCCAGTGGGCAACGGACGTGACCAGACTGGCAAACTGGCTGCCCAGCAGCCAGCCGATCACCGGCATGAGCGCCTGGAACCCACCAAAGAACAGGGCAATGACCAGGGCATGTCGGTAGTTGACCCGCTTCATGCCCAGGCCCTCGCAAACGGAAACGGCGAAGGCGTCCATGGACAGCCCCACGCCGATCAGGAACAGCTCGGCAAAGCCCACGGGTTACTCCGTCGCCTCACTGGGGTCGGCAGCCTTTGCTTTGCCCTCAACCTTTGCCTGGTCAGCGGCGCCTTCTTTCGCGTCGGCAGGCTTGCGTGCGTCAGCGTCTGCCTCGGCCTGGGCAGCGCGGTCACGATGAGAGCATTCCCGCTGGAAGTGGGCCAGATTGCTCACGTAGCGCATCTGGATAAGCTCCAGCACAAAGGCAAACACCATGGCAAAGTACACCATGAGCTTTTCCAGATGCATGTCCAGCAGCTCAATGCCAGAGTTGATCCCCATGCCGTCAAGAACCAGCAGCACGCCGATGACCGCGATGAACACCAGCGCCAAAATCTTCATCTGCACGTGCTTATTAATAAAGTCACTGATCTGATCGATGAACGCCATCATCACAAACACCGCGATCATGACCGCGGCGATCATGATGATCAGATGCTCGGCCAAACCCACCGCCGTGATGACGGAGTCAATGGAAAAGACCACGTCCATGACCATGATGGTGCCCACCGCCTGACCCAGGCCGATGCGCTTGACCGTGGCCTCGGGCTTGTCGGCGTGGAGTTGCGCGTAGGCTTCCTTTTCCTCAACCAAGCCCAGCACGCTTCGCAGCTCGACGATGCCCTTGTAGACCAGGTAGGCGCCGCCGGCGAACAGCACGATGTCTCGGACGCTGAAGCCGTGGCTGAAGAAGCCCAGGTCAATGGTGAACAGCGGCTGCACCATATGAACCAAGAAGGAAGCGAAACACAGAAAAATCACGCGCGTGACCAGGGCGCCGGCAAGACCGAGCTTTCGTCCCAGATGCTGCTGCTCCTTGGGAAGCTTTGCCGAAGTGATGGTGATGAAGACCAGGTTGTCCACACCCAGAACCACTTCCAGGAAAATCAGGGTGATCAGGCTGATCCATGCCTCTGGCGAAAGCAGGAACGAAAGGTCCACAGGTCCTCCTTTATCAAAAGCGCCAGGCCGCGGAAGGTCGGCGCGCAACGTCTTGGCTCACAGTGCAATGTTCAACTATACGCCACGGCCCGTGCCCCATAGGCCACGGATCTTTCGCGCACGAAAACAGCACGCTCCCCACACAAACCCGCATCATCTTTGGGTAAAAACCGGGGCGAAAGGGAACGAGGACGGATCGATCAACAATATGCATCGGAACCGCAACGCTGCTTTGTAATCTGATATACTATA
>JAQXGX010000052.1 GCA_029006935.1 Eggerthellales bacterium
GACGGGTCCACGTAGGCCAATGCCGGCAGCGGGGCGCACAGCACCACCGCCGCAGCGGCCATGAGCGCAAAGACAAGGTCAAAGGCCCCAAGCCAAAGGCCCGCAAAACGCCTAGCCACGGCAATCGCCCCCTTCCCCAGCCACCACCGCAGGTGCAAGGCCAGCAGCAGCGGCAACGTTACCGCAAACGGGCACCACATCATCGGCAACCTCAACAGCCGCACCAACCCGAGCGCCGCCCTGGGCCGCGCCACCACATGCCGCCTGCTCCTGCTTGGCAAGGATGCGGCCGAGCAGGTACTCGCCCGCCACCTGGCCGCCACGGCCTTCGTTGAACAGGAAGGCCTTGCGAATGCCCAGGATGCGGTCGCTCCACTCGTCGGGATTGGCCAGCATCTGCGCCACCGTGGGGCCGATCTTGCCAGCATCCTCCATGGCAAAGGAAACGCCCGTCTGGTCGCGCAGGGAGATATCGGTGGGGGTCATGCCCAGCTCCTGCCAGTCGGGGTTGTTCACCTTCATGGGCGTGTTTATGTACACGGACGGCTTGAGCTTGCTGAAGCTGAAGTCGTAGGAAATGGTGGACCAGTCGGTGATCAGGATATCGGCAATATTGGCGGAAGACGGCTTGGAGTAGTCGTCCTCGAACACGATCTCGGATTCGGAGCCGTACTCCCGCACCCGGGCCTTCAGCGCATCCCAGCGGGGCCGGTAGCGCTTCACGTACTCGGGATGGGGGCGCACCACAATGCGGTACCCGTTGCCCGCCAGAGCCTTGACCAGGTCGTCGATGCAGCTGTCCAGGATGTTGGCCTCCTGCCAGGAAGGACCGATGCAGATCACCGGCTGCTCGTTGACCACCTTTTCCGCGCTGGCCTCCCGGGCAATGGAGCGATCGAGCATGTCGTAGCCCACCTCCACCAGGTTCTTCCTGGGCAGGCCGTAGACCTGTTCGCCCCGACGCAGCTCGGCCACCTGGTCGGGCCCGGTGCACAGGATAGTGTCGAAGTGGTCGTAGCCGTGCTTCCAGCCGGTCAGGTAGAAGCTGGTCAGATGATGGGGAGAGTACACGTACTCTATGTCCTTGCGCACGTAGCTGCGCTTGATGTAGTAGTTGTCCAGGTCGTCCTGGCTGAGCACCACCACGTCAGCGTCCATCTTCATCATCAGGGTGATGGCCCGCTTTTCCCGGACGAAATAGGGCTGGATCCGGGGCTGCTCCTTGGCAAGGCCAAAGATCACGTCGTCGGGGTCGTTGGTCACGTAGTGGATGGTCACGTTGGAGTTTGCCAGCAGGTACTCGATAGAGCCCTGGAAGAAGCGATAGAAGTTGCTCCCTTCGCTGTAGTACACAATATGCTTGCCCACCACGTTGAAGAACCGGTCGTAGTCCCGTTTCTCGCGCTTGGACAAGGGGTCGCGCTGGTACCACTTGCGCTTTTCCACCAGGGACTCCAGCGCCTCCAGCTCCTTGCGGCTTTCCTCCAGCTCAACGTAGTCGATGTACTTGGCGGGCTTCACCAGCACGTTGCACAGCACCTGCACCACAATGGCCATGAGGTTGCTGCAGATCCAGTAGAACGCCATGCCCGCGGAAACGAACACGCCCAGCACCAGGGAAAGAGCCACCGAAAGGCCGTTGGTGGAGTTCTTTTCCGCCCGGGACTGCTCCTTCTGCAGCGGGTTGATGCGGTTCTGCGCCGCGCCCAGCACGAAGGCGGAAAGGCCGGCCAGCAGGGGCATGATCCAGGAAAGGCCACCGTCTTCCGTGGGCACCAGGCCCAGGAACTCGGTACCGGGAGCGCCACCGTCGGTCACGCCGTGGATTACGTCCACCAGGCCAAACAGGATTACCACCTGCACCGCAAGGGGAATCAGGGAAAGCAAAGGATGGTAGCCCTTTTCCTTGTACAAGGCGTTCTGCTTTTCGCCGATGGTCTCGGTATCGCCGTAGTACTGGACCTTCAGACGGTTCACCGCCGGCATGACCGTGACCATAACGATGCTGTTCTTCTGGCACCACAGGCTCAGCGGCATGAGAACGATCTTGCATATGACCGTGAACAGCGCAATGGCCGCCCACCAGTTACCGGTCAGCGCGTAGCACGGCTGCATGACCAGGTTAAGAACGCTCGCAAGAGCTTCCACAGCTTGCTCCCTCTTCCCCTTTGTCTTAGTTATGTTGCCCAGGCAGAATTTGGGCAGCATTCCTAGTATACGCAAGAGCATAGCTATTCATGCCAGGGAGAAGGAAACTTCACAGATGGGCGAAGGTCTTGGCAACAAAAAACCCGGCCAAGCATCTGCCTGACCGGGCAAAGGATTCTGCGTTAGGGACCTGGTTCGATCCCAAGTTCAACCCCGCCGCTGGGCGGACCGTTGGCGAAGGAGGCAGCCCCTAGCCCATGGGGGTGAGCAGCATCTGGGCCGGCGCGGACCAGGCCTCGTTTCCTCGCAGGGCCCCTGGATCCCGCAAGGCGTCGGCCTCCCGGTATTCAGAGCTTCGGGACAAAGAAATCTGGGAGCTCAACCCCAGGTCAAGCTGCTGGTCCAACCACGTCAGCAGCAGGTCCACGTTGTGCTGGCTCACACAGTCCCGCGGGTTCTGGAACAGCTCGAGCATCTGGCGGTTTTCATCGCTTTGACCTTCGGGGGCTTCGCCCGCCTTCTGCGCTGCTTTGGCAGCCATGGAAAGGGCCAGCTTGTACGGACCCGAAAGCTTGCTCAGCTCCATGCCTCCTTGGACGGAAAACACGGGGATACGGTCGGGCACTCCCGTGTGCTGGCGAATCTGATCAAGCTGGGAGCCAGTGGGACCCATGCCGCAGCCGATCACGGCAAGCACGTCGAAGCGCTGCAGGGCCTTCTTGGCGCCCTTCACGGTGCTTGCGAAGATCCAGCCCAAAAACACGACCTTCGATCCCCGGGGAAGCTTGCATTTTGCCTGGTCAAGGCTGTATGAGGGTACTTCCAGACGCTCGCTTAGGTACTCGGCGTAACGGTAGGTATGACCTGCGTTGGATTCGTAGACCAGGGAAAAGTTAACGGACATGGGAATCCTCCTAGGCGCGATTCTGATCGGAATCGGGCTCGGGTTCGGCAGCGGCGGACTCGGCTGCGGGCTCGGCGGCTGCGGCGAGCTCGGCTGCGGGCACAGCGGCAACAGCAGCTGCGGC
>JAQXGX010000053.1 GCA_029006935.1 Eggerthellales bacterium
ACGTGCAGCCCCACGTTCCTGTATCCCGTGCTTTCATCGGAGGCCGTGCCATGCCCATTCGCATTCCCGAGGATCTGCCCGCAACCAGCCAGCTGGAGGCGGAAAACATCTTCGTCATGACCGAGCATCGCGCCATCCACCAGGACATTCGCCCTCTGCGCGTGCTGCTTTTGAACCTGATGCCCACCAAGATCAAGACCGAGACCCAGATCCTGCGCATGCTTTCCAACACGCCGCTGCAGATTCAGGTGGAGCTGCTGCAAACTGCCACCCATGTTGCCAGCAACGTGTCCGAGCAGCACCTGGAGCAGTTCTACCGCACCTTCGACGACGTGCGGGAGCAGCATTACGACGGCCTGATCATTACCGGTGCGCCGGTTGAGCGGCTGGAGTTCGCGGACGTGGACTACTGGGAAGAGCTGTGCGCCATCATGGAGTGGTCGAACAGCCACGTGCACTCCACGCTGCACATCTGCTGGGGCGCTCAGGCGGGCATCTACTACCACTACGGTGTGCAGAAGGAGGAAGTGCCCGCGAAGGTGTTCGGCGTCTTTGCCCACCGGGTGGTCAAGCCCTCCAGCCCTCTGGTCCGCGGCTTCAACGACCTGTTCTGGGCCCCTCACTCCCGCTACACCCAGGTCGATGCCCAGGCCATTGCCGCAGATCCCCGTCTGGAGATCATCGCGGAAAGCGATGAAGCGGGAATCTACATTGTGAAGAGCACCAACAGCCGGCACTTCTTCGTGTTCGGGCATCCCGAGTACGACGCCACCACCTTGGCCGACGAGTACGTTCGGGACCGGGCGAAGGGCATGGACACCGCGCTGCCAGCCAACTACTTCCCCGGGAACGACCCTGAGGCTGTGCCGCGGAACAACTGGCGCAGCCATGCCCAGTTGCTCTACACCAACTGGCTGAACTACTACGTCTACCAGACCACCCCCTACGACATTACCCAGGCGGGCGTATAATTCCACCCGGCGCGGCGGCTCCATGAGCTGCTGCTGGAATAACCCAAAGGAGCACCATGAGCACCACAGCTTGCGCTGCGCGCATTCTTGATTCATTCAACCAAGGGCGAAAGAAGGCCCCCATCTCCTTCGAGATCTTCCCGCCCAAGGGCGACCTTACCCTTGACCAGGCTCGGGAAGTGGCCGGCGGCCTTGCCCAGTTGAGCCCCAGCTACATAAGCGTGACCTGCTCGGCGGGGGGAAGCAGCGTGGCGGGGAAGTCCCCCAATGCCACGGCGCGCACGGTTTCAGTGATCCAGGAGGAGTTCAACGTGCCCGGCATGGCCCATGTGACCTGCATCGGCGCCACGGAGGAATCCCTGCAGGACGTGATCGCGGACCTGAAGCAGCGCAACATCTCCACGGTCCTGGCCCTTCGCGGGGACCTGGTGGAGGGCGCCAAGCCCGGTCCCTTCAAGCTGGCGGTTGATCTGATTCCGCGGCTGAAGGAGGCCGGCTTCACGGTCGCGGCGGCGGCGTATCCCGAAGGCCACGTGGACTGCCTGGATCCCCGGGAAAACATTCGCCACCTGAAGCTGAAGCAGGATGCCGGGGCGGATTTCTTCGTAACCCAGCTGTTCTTCAGCAACGACGTCCTGTATAGGTTCCTGGAAGATGCGCATCAGGCCGGCGTGACCGCGCCCATAGACTGCGGCGTCATGCCCTTCATGAGCAAGAGCCAGATCCAGCGCATGGTGTTCATGTGCGGCGCCAGCCTGCCCAGCCCCATTATCAAGCTGCTGGCCAAGTATGAAGGCAACGAGGACGACCTGCTCAAGGCAGGCGTGGAGTACGCGGCTCAGCAGCTGGTTGATCTGGATGCCCACGGCGTTGACGGCCTGCACCTGTACAGCATGAACCGTCCCGCGGTTGCCCGCGCCTGCGTGGAGGCCGTGCGGGCAGCCCGGGCGTAGCGCGGCGCAAGCACGCTGTCAGTCTGTTGTCGGCCCCCGTTCCCAGCTCTTCCGCCAGCCGCTGCGAATCCGTTGCATACCCCGTCGCCAGCCCGCTGCGAGCAGTGCCGTCCTTGTGGCATTTTCATGGCGCGGCAGGTCTTGCTGGCTCCCTTCGGGGAGCCAGCATCTATAATGGGCAGACTATGAACACTGCAAAACGTACCTTAAACGCACTCCGTGCCTGTGGCGCAGCCTGCCTGGCCTGCGTCGTTTCCCTTGCCCTTGTCAGCGCCCTTCTTGCTCCCGGCATTGCCCTCGCCGACCCTAAGGCCGACCTGGCCGCCGCTCAGGAAGACCAGAAGGAATCCGCCGCGGCCTCTCAGCAGGCCCAGGCCGATCTGGCTGCTGCCCAGGACGCTATCGAGCAGTCCGCGGCAGACTACGAGCAGGCTCAGAAGAAGGCGGACCAGGCTCAGGCCAAGATTGATGCCAACGTGCAGCTCATCAAGGAGCTGGAAGAGCAGATCCCTGCTCAAAAGGAAGCCTCTGCCCAGGCGTTTTCCGCTATGTACAAGATGCAGCAGGACGGCCTTGGCCTGCTTGACGTGGTGCTGAGCTCCAAGGACCTGGGCTCGTTCTTCGCCAACCTCCAGTATCTGAATCATGTGCAGGAGCGCAACCTTGCCAACATCCGTCGCCTTTCCTCCATGAAGAGCCAGCTGACCCAGGCCCAGTCCGAGCTTGAGGAGCAGAAGGCCCAGGCGGAGGCCGAAAAGGACGCCGCAAAGGAAGCGCTGCAGTCTGCCCAGGTTGCTCGCGTGGCTGCCCAGAAAGCCGCCGCCGAGCAGCAGAAGCGGGAGGCCGAGGCCGCACGCAAGGTGGAAAAGGCCAAGAAGGAGCTGAAGGAGGCCAAGGACCAGGCGGCCAAGAAGGCGGCCGAGGAAGCTGCCCGCAAGGCCCAGGAGGAAGCGGACCGGGTCCAGGCTGAATCCGTGGCGGCTTCGGGCCAAAACAACGAAAGCTCCAGCCTTGCCAAGGAGCCGGCGAACGAATCCGAGTCCATGGAAACTCCCACGGCCGATAACGCCGACTGGTCCACTACCAAGTCCGCCTTCGTGAAGAAGTGGGCGCCCCGCATCGATGCCTATCTGGGCAACGCTCCCTTGGGCGGTCAGGGCAAGACCTTTGCCGCCGCAGCCTGGGATTACGGCGTGGATCCCCGGTGGTCCCCGGCCATCAGCTGCGTGGAGAGCACCAAAGGACGCTACTGCTTCCGTTCCCACAACGCCTGGGGCTGGGGAAACGTGAGCTGGAGCAGCTGGGAGGAAGCCATCTACGCCCATGTGGGAGGCTTGGCCCGCGGCTACGGCTACACCGTCACCCAGGCAGCTGCCCGCAAGTACTGCCCTCCTAACTGGCGACACTGGTACAACACCTGCGTTTCCGAAATGGCCAAGATCTAGGGCCAGTCGTGCGTTCGCCGGGCAAGGTGCCGAGTGGATGCAGGATGGAGTTGGGCCAAATCGGGCCCAGAGTGCGAACGGCCAGGGGATCCGTGGGTCAAAACGGTCCCGGAGTGCGAACGGCCAGGGGTCGCCGGACCAAAACAGGTCCGGAGTGCGAATGGGCGGGGGTCGCTGGACCAAAACAGGCCCAAAGTGTGAACGGGCGGGGGCCTGCGGACCAAATCGGGCCCAAAGTGTGAACGAAAACCTGAGCGCATCCGACGCAGGTTGCCTGCAAGGACGGGGCGCAGGTTACGCTCTGAAGAGCGATCCTTCCAACACGAGGCTCTGACCTGGGAAAACGTGGGCGGTCATGCGCGGGGTGAAGGGGATGAAACGCTCGAGCGCACTCTCGGGGCTTGTTTCGCCCGAAAACGCGTTCGCAACCTTGACCCGTTTTGTCACTGGGCACCCTGACGGTTCGCACTCCGGGGCCATTTTGTCACCGGGCACCCTCGCGGTTCGCACTCTAGGACCGTTTTGGCCCAGCGACCCCTGGCCGTTCGCACACTAGCCCCCTTTTGGCCCAGCGACCCCTGACCGTTCGCGCTCCGGACCCCTTTTGGCCCGCCAACAATTGCGTAACCAGCCGAGAATGCCCAGGTGAACGGTGGCAGCTTGGTAACAAGGGGGAAAGAGCGCTGGTTGGTCGTGTATAGTTCCTTCCAAGAGGAATCTTCAGGAGGGATCTAATGACTGATCGAGCAAGACGCGCTGCAACGCCTGCATTGTTGCTGGTGGCGTCAGCCGCCCTGGCCTTTGCCCTTTCCGGGCTTCTTGCCGGCACCGCCCAGGCGGCGGTAACAAATGGCGGAATGAGCCTGTACGGTATCTATCTTTCCAAGGGCGGAAGCACCACCCAGTACGATCCCAACGATCGGGAGGCCTCGGAGTACGGCGATGCCGTCCTCATGGAGTCCGAAGGCGAGTATCTGCTCATGGACGCGGGCCAGTCCTGGTGCGCCGACAGCCTGGTCTCCTACCTGAAGAAGGCAGGGGTGAAGCGGCTGAGCGTGTACGTGAGCCATGTGCATCCCGACCATATGGACGGTGTGGAGGCCCTTGCCAGCGCCACGAGGAAAAACAGTGCGGGGCGGACCGTTCCGGCTTTTCAGATCGAGCGGCTGTACTATCCCAACACGGAATACGGTCGCGACTGGGACCCTGCGGAAGGCGCTACCGTTGAAGGTCGAACTGAGAAGCTGATGGGATGGGTGCGGGAAACCAACCCCAACTGCCAGATGATCCCCCTTTCCGTGGGCGATACCCTGCAGGTGGGCGCCGTTTCCGGCACGGTGCTGGGCCCGGTGAACACCTATGCTCCCTCTTACTACGGACCTACCACCTGCGGCCCGGACGCCACCACCTCGGCGCGTGCTTGGACGTACGGCGGCGGCAGCTCCAGCGATTCCGCAACGGTGACCAAGAATCGTCGCATGGGACACTACCTGAACAACTGCTCGTTGACCACCATGTTCAGCGTCATGTCGGCATCGGGCAAGACCATCAAGTACCTGACCTGCGGAGACATAGAGTACGCAGAGGAAATGGCCCTGGTGGAGCGCTACGGTTCCAGCCTGCAGGCCGACATCCTGAAGCTGAACCATCACGGAATAGCCACCTCCAACTGCGCTGCCTTCATCGACACCGTGAAGCCTAAGTGGACCCTGTGCGAGAACATGGCCTTCAACAAGCCCAACAACGCCGGTCTGTCTTCTGATGGCGAAAAGCGCAACGCCAACCCCATGATCGAGGCCCTGAAGAACGTGCAGAAGCACGGCTTCGTGTACACCGTGGGCGTTGATCCCAACAGCAACGTCTGGCATTCCCTGGGCATTCAGGTAGCATCGAGCGGATCGGTGAACCTGTACAAGGACGCGGACGAAAACGGCGTTCTGACCGAGGCCGAGCGCCTGAAGGGCTGGACCAAGGTCATGGGCATCAACAGCACCCGCTACGGCAATCGCACCGCTGCCGACTACTACTACCTGGTGGGGGGCAAGCCTAAGGTGGGCGTCCAGAAGATCGGCAGCTACCACTATTACCTGGGAACCGGCGGCTGCAGGGAGCACGGCTTCTACAGCACCAAGTCCGGCCATGCCTGGAACGGCTGGCAGGTCTACAACAGCACCGGCACCAAGGCCTGGACCAGCGGGAAGAAGTACTACCGCTACTTCACTACCAGCGGGCGAATGGTGGTGGGGCCCTACTCCTCCAAGCTCAAGGACGTGACCGGGGCGTACCATCGCTTCTACTTCAAGAGCAACGGCATCCGCTACTCTACAACGGCCAAGTGGCGCCTGGTGAAGCGAGGTTCTTACTACTACGCTGTCAACACCAACGGTGTGCTTTGGAGCAGCGCCGAAAGCAACTGGACCAAGACCAAGCACATGGTCAAGATCGGTGCCAAGGTGTATCAGACCAACAAGTACGGCCGCGTGGTGAAGCGCGTGAAATAGGGCGAAGCTGCCGTCCTGCCTGCTGGTGCGTGCTCGTCGTGCACGCTGCGACGCGAGCGGGCAAGGCGGCCGCCCTGCCAAAACCGATGCTGAGCCCTTGTACCCCCAGGGCGTGGTAAACTGTTGAGCGCTTATGTACAAGACCCGCTTCCTGGCGGGGAGCGTTCAAGGCGGGTGGTGTCATTGGCCACCTAGCCGGAAAGAGGAATCAGCATGTCCAAGGGTACCTACTCCATTACCACCCCCATCTACTACGTGAACGCAGCGCCCCATCTGGGTACTGCCTACACTACCATCGCGGCCGACACCGTCGCTCGCTACCAGCGCATGAACGGCTACGACGTGGCCTTCGTGACCGGCATGGATGAGCACGGCCAGAAGGTTGCGGAAACCGCGGAAAAGAACGGCATGACCCCGCAGGAGTGGTGCGACAGCATGGTCCCGGCCTTCAAGGACGTGTGGGACATGCTCAACATCACCTACACGGATTTCGTCCGCACCTCCAGCGACCGTCAGACCGTTTCCGTGCAGAAGTTCTGGAACGACCTGTACGAAAAGGGCTATCTGTACAAGAGCGCCTACGAGGGTTGGTACTGCGTCCATGAGGAAACCTACTACGCCGAGTCCGACCTGGAAAAGAA
>JAQXGX010000054.1 GCA_029006935.1 Eggerthellales bacterium
CTTTCCTGCCGTCTTTCGTGTAACCCGAAAGCGTCCTGCGGCGCCTGCACGATGCTCCCGGGATATGACCGGCGTCCCGATCAAGAGTGTATATACCCTATATGCACACTATATACACGCATATACACACTGTCAACAGCAAAGTTCCAAGATTCTGGGCTAAACGCCGGTCCGTCCATCCCGCAACCTCGGAAAAGCGCGATATCTCGTAGCAAGGCCCGCTCTTCGCCAGTCAGCCTTGCATCCTGCCCCATCCAACTGAAAACACTGCCAAATCTGCAGGTTCACCAAAGTCACAAGCCCATTCTTTGCCCAAAACTCACCTTCCTGCACCATGAGTGGCGCAAGCTGAAGCATCAGGGGTCCAAAAGGTCATCGGCTCGCCAATCACGCAAAAAAGGACGGCCCGAAGGCCGTCCCAGCAAAACCAATCTGTCCGATACCGCTACTTGGCCACGATGTTGACCAGGCGACCGGCAACCACGATGACCTTCTTCACGTCCTTACCTTCCAGCTGAGCTGCAACAGCTGCCAGACCGGCGGCCTCAATCTCGTCATCGGAAGCATCTGCCGCAACCATGATCTTGGCCTTGACCTTACCGCAGATCTGCACGGCCATTTCCACCTCGTCGGCCTTGGCCTGCTCGGGATCCCACTCGGGCCACGGCTGCAGATGCACAGAGCCTTCGCCCCCAATAACCGTGGTGTAGAGCTCCTCGGCCCAGTGGGGGCAGATAGGAGCAAGCAGCTTCACGATGGTCAGGGCAATGTCGGCCTCGAACGCAGCAGCATGGTCGCACGCGGCGCGGTCGGCAGGATCGGCAATGCGCAGGTAATCCACCGCGGTGTTGCACAGCTCCATGATGGCGCTGATGGCAGTGTTGAAGTTGTTACGGGCAAAGTCGTCGGTGACCTTGCCGACCACGCGATGGCGCTCCCGGTTCAAAACCTTGACCATCTGGTGCAGCTCCTCCACGGTGCCGGCCTTCTGGAACAGCGAGTCTTCGCCACCCTGGCCCATCAGGTCGTTCACTATACGCCATGCGCGATTCAGGAACTTATACATACCGGCCAGGCCGTCTTCGTTCCACAGCAGCTCCTTGTCCGGCGGAGCCATGAACAGGATGTAGGCGCGGCAAGCGTCGGCGCCATAGTTGGCAATCATTTCCTCGGGGGAAACCACATTGCCCTTGGACTTGGACATGACGTCGCCGTTGCCGTCCAGCACCATGCCCTGGCACAGCAGGTTGGTGAAGGGCTCGTCGAAGCTCAGCATGCCCAAATCACGCAGGACCTTGGTAAAGAAGCGGCTGTAGAGCAGATGCAGGATGGCATGCTCGATGCCACCGATGTACTGGTCAACGGGCATCCAGGCATTGCAGGTATCAGGATCGAAGGGGGCCTGATCGTTGTGGGCGTCGGTATAGCGCATGTAATACCAGCTGGAGCAGGTGAAGGTGTCCATGGTGTCGGTTTCGCGCTTAGCCTCCGCACCGCACTTCGGGCAGGTGCACTTTACGAACTCCTCATGAGTTGCCAGAGTTTCACCCGCTGCCAGATCTATGTCCTCAGGCAGACGCACCGGCAGGTCTTCCTCGGGAACCGGAACCACGCCGCACTGGGGGCAGTGGATCGCGGGGATGGGATTGCCCCAATAGCGCTGACGGCTGATCAGCCAGTCACGCAGGCGGAACTCCACCTTGCGACGACCGCGGCCCATGGCCTCCAGCTCAGCAACCACGGCTTCTTCCGCGGGGGAATGCTTGCCGCCCACCATGCCGGTGAACTTGCCGGACTGGACCAGAATGCCTTCGGCTGCCATGGCCTCTTCCCAGTCGACGCTGGTGACCTTGCGACCCTGCTCGTCCTTGAGCTGGTCGTACAGGGGATCGTCCTCGGTGACGATGATGGGGATAATGGGCAGGTCGTACTTCCTGGCAAACTCGAAGTCGCGCTGGTCGCCGCAGGGAACGGCCATGACCGCACCGGTGCCGTAGTCGGCAACGATGTAGTCGGCAACCCACACGGGCACCTTTTCGCCATTGATGGGGTTCACCACATAACGGCCGGTGAAAGCGCCGTGCTTTTCCTTGGCGCCCTGAGCGCGCTCCACAGCGGTGATCTTCTTGGCGTCCTCCACCACCTTCATGACGGCGGCTTCGTACTCGGTGCCTGCCACCAGGTCCTTCAGGATGGTGGACTCGGGAGCCAGCAGGAAGAAGCTGCAGCCGAACAGGGTGTCGGCGCGGGTGGTGAACACGGTCAGGAGCTGGTCTTCGGTGGGCTGATCAGGCACGGAGCCGTCGGCATTGCACAGGGTGAAGGTGACCTCGGCGCCCTCGGAGCGACCGATCCAGTTGGCCTGCTGCTGCTTTACGCGCTCCGGCCAGCCGTTCAGCTGATCCAGGTCGTCCAGAAGCTCCTGAGCGTAGTCGGTGATCTTCAGGTACCACTGGGTCAGGGGACGCTTTTCCACCTCGGAGTCGCAGCGCCAGCACTTGCCTTCGATGACCTGCTCGTTTGCCAGAACAGTAGCGCAGCTCGGGCACCAGTTCACCGGGTTGTTGCGGCGCTCCACCAGGCCTTTCTCCCAGAACTTCAGGAAGATCCACTGGCCCCAGCGGTAGTACTCGGGGTCGCAAGCCACCACGGAGCGGTCCCAGTCGTAGGAGTAGCCCATGCGCTTGAAGCTCTTGCGCTGGGTTTCGATGTTCTCATAGGTCCACTTGGCGGGATGGCTCTTGCGCTTGATGGCGGCGTTTTCGGCGGGAAGGCCGAAGGCGTCCCAGCCCATGGGATGCAGGACGTCGTTGCCGTTCATGCGATAGTAACGGGCGATCACGTCGCCGATGGTGTAGTTGCGGGCATGGCCCATGTGCATGTCGCCGGAAGGATAGGGGAACATCTCCAGGATATACTTCTTCGGCTTGGTGCCGTCATCAGCCACCTTGTTGATGCCCTGCTCTTCCCAGGACTTCTGCCAACGCGGCTCGATTTCATGTGGATTGTATGCCTTCATCACAGCTCCTTAGCATAAGCTGGCATTCTTGCGTTTAGATAACCCAACATTATAAGCGTGAAGCACCGATTTGGTACCATATGGGGTCGAACGGTT
>JAQXGX010000055.1 GCA_029006935.1 Eggerthellales bacterium
CCCGCAAAGTACAGGCTGCTCAGAAGGGAGGAAACGCCGTACTCCTGCACCGATATGCTGCCCAGGTAGCTGACCAGCGTCACCATGGCAGCCAGGGCGGAAATGCCCAGCAGGGAGCTCCATTTCTTGGAGGAGCGGAAGCAAAGGTAGGCAAGCACTGCCTGCACCACGGCAAAGCCGATAGATGCAATGAAGAAGCATTGCTCGAACAGAGGCATTGACGCGCCTTTCCTTCCTTAATGCAGTTTTGGGCACACGAATCCAAGCCCAATGTTTGCATGGGAACATAATAGCCGTGAGCAGGGCAAACCGCTCGTTCGGTTGGGGCTTCGTTTTCGAACCGTAGAAAAAGCGCAGATAAGCGGCACGGTTCGGCGGAACAAGGGGCGGGGCGAAGGATCTTCGCGTTGCTGATTATTTTCAACCGTGGTATTATTGCTTATTCAGAATAGCGTTCTTTTGGGGTTTTGCGTCTGTTTCTTGACACTTTCAAAGGGTCTTCTAAAATTCAAGAACTATGCACTACCTTTGACGAAACAGTTCAATCGCAGTAGAAAAGGGGTGGCTTGCACGTTGAAGCAAGCACAGGGTAAAAGCACTGAAATGATGAAAAGCGCCCAGGTTGCAGGCCTGACCGTAGCTGTTGCCGTGGGCTTGACCGTGGGAGTGCCGCTGGTGGCATCGGCTACCAGCGCAGAAGATCCCGCAGGCGCGCCCGCCGAGCAATCCGAGCAGCAGAAGGACCAGGGCAAGGAAGAGCAGTCCGGAGCTGGCTCGACCCAGGGATCGGAGTCCGGTGCTTCCGGCTCCGCTTCCGGTGAAGGGGAAGGCGCTGGCGCGGGGGAGGGCGAAACTCCTTCCGAGCCTGCGGAGCCCGTTGATCCTGCCGATCCTGCGGATCCCGCAGATCCCGCCGACCCTGCCGATCCTTCGAACCCGTCCGATCCTGGCCAGGACTCCGAGGATCCGAAGGACCCTGCTCAGGGCGATGACCCCGCAAAGGATCCTGCGGCTCCCGCCGACCCTTCCAAGGAACCGGAGAAGAAGCCCTCTGCAGGCAAGACCGAGGAGGCCAAGAAGGCCGCAGCTGCCAAGAAGAAGGCTGCGGCGGACAAGGCTGCTGCGCAGAAGGTGTCTGCCCAGATCAAGCAGCTGGGAACCATCACCTTGGACAAGCAATCCCAGGTGAAGAAGGCCCGCAAGGCCTATGACACGCTGACCAAGGACCAGAAGAAGCTGGTTTCCAACTACAAGACCCTGCAGCGCGCCGAAAGCAAGATCAAGGTCCTGAGGAAGCAGGCCCGTCGCGTGGACGCTGCTTGGGGAACCGGCAGCTCCGGTATTTCCCTTGACGGCGACCTGAGCATCGTGGACTCCGATCGTTCCGGCCAGGCGTCGGACATAGTGGACATTGCCCTGGGCGAGCCCGACGGAACTCCCGCGGGCGGCTCCCGCAACAAGTACAACCTGAGGAGCGGTCAGCCCTGGTGCGCCTACTACGTGATCTGGTGCGCCCGCAAGGCAGGCGTTCCCAACAGCGTCATTCCCACGGACCCGTCATGCCGCGGCATGCTGTCCTACTTCAGTGATCAGCGCCGGGCCTACGGGTTGGACTACACTCCCCAGAAGGGAGACCTGATCTTCTACGCCTACACCCGTGGTGGCGTTGCCAATCACGTGGGCATTGTGGTCTCTGCCACGGATACCACGGTGACCACCCGGGAGGGAAACACGTCGGGCGGCAAGGTGGCAACCCATACCTTCAACCGCACGGCACCGGGCGGCCGTATCAGCAGCAACCTGTACATTCTGGGCTATGCTTCGCCCGCCTACACCAACAAGGAAGCAGCTCACGAGCATTCCAGCTGGGTGGAGACCAAGGCTCCTGCCAACGAAGCCACGCACCTGGTGACCTACGGCCAGTGCTTCTGCGGCCAGACCCGTCAGGCCCAGCGTGAAGAGCACGCCTTTGCCTGGAACGGATCCGACCTGGCCTGCACCCAGTGCGGTGCTGCTTACGTTGCCCATGACCTGGGCGAATATGTGACCTCAAAGGAGGCGACGGTCTATGAGGCCGCCGATGCCTCCTGTGAGCTGGGTGTCATCGAGGAAGGTGCCGTTGTGGAGGTCACCGAGGTCAAGCTCAAGGGCGGTGAATACTTCGGCAAGATCGAGTTCGATGGGGGCGAAGGCTACCTGAAGCTTCATGACGCCGTTGCCAACGGCGATGCCGGCCACCACGACTTCGAGGACGGCGTGTGCCGGGACTGCGGTCTTGAGCAGGCGTCTTCCGAGCCCGGCGTGTACGAGGCCCGCTACGAGGCCGTGGCCTATAACGGCCTGACCGGCAAGGAGGCTGCGGTTCTGCAGGCGGGCCAGGCGGTGAAGGTGACCCAGGTCAAGACCGCCAGCGACAACAACTACTGGGGCGTGCTGGCAGACGGCTCCCTTATTCGCATGGTTGATCTGACCCTGAGCCCGGTGGACTACGGCGTCAACGGAACCGCGGTTGCCGATCTGCCCGACGGCACCTACGCCATCAACGCGGCCGCCAATTTCGACCTGCGCCTGCAGAGCGCCGATGAGGAGGCCACGGGCTTTTCCGCGGCGCTGTTCGGTAACGGTGCCGCCCTTTCTGCGGTGGCGGCGGAAGAGGGAAGCGATTCCCAGGAGTATCGGTTCGTAGGCAACGACAACGGCACCTACACTCTGGTGAACGTTGCCACCGGGCTGGCCCTGGATGCTGACGCCGCGTCCAAGGGGCTGGTGGATACCGTGACCGGAGGCGGCGGACATGTGGGGCTGGCGGATCCTTCGCCCGACTCCAAGAGCCAGCAGTGGTACGTGGAGGCCATGGAGGACGGCTCCTACGCCTTCCGCAACAACAAGATCAAGCGGTATCTGACCTGTGGCGGGGGCCAAGGCACCGTGACTCTGCGCAATGCCAGCGAAAGCATGGACCAGGGCTTCTTCCTGACCGCCCAGGACGACGTGAGCTCCTTTGCGGGCAACGTGCTGCAGGTGACCGGTATTGCCGACGCCTACGACTACACCGGCAAGGACGTGGAGGCGGCCGTCAAGGTTCGCCAGGTCATTGCCAGCAACACCTCCGACGGCGTGATCTACCAGGACCTGAAGGAAAACACCGACTATCTGCTGGAATATGAGGACAACAACCAGGTGGGAACCGCCACGGTGACCGTGACGGGCCTGGGTCACTTTGCCGGTTCGGTTTCCCGCAGCTTCGGCATTCTGCCCAAGGACGTGGCCATGGAAGGCGTGCAGGTGGAGGGTACCACTGCCACGGTGACCTGGAAGCCTTCCAAGAAGGTTTCCGGCTACCAGATCATGTTCAGCACCAGCCAGGACATGACCCATGCCCAAACGGTCAAGCTCAAGGGGACCAAGGTTTCCCAGAAGGAGCTCAAGGGACTGCAGCCCAACGCTACTTATTACGTGCAGGTCAGGTCCTTCGTGGGCAAGGGGGCATCGGCCACCTACGGGCAGTGGAGCGACTCCTGGGTCACTACCACCGGCCAGTAGGGCTGCTTCGGGCGCGGTCGGTTGGCTTGCCGATTTTTGTGGATTGCAAGCAAAGGGGCGTTTTCTTCGGAAGGCGCTCCTTTTAGTTTTGTTTTCAGCTCCCGTATATTGACGAAAGTGGTAAAATTCCAGTTTGGAAAAATTGTATCCATATACAGCAAGGAATACAGCATGGATATTGAACAGCAGGCAAAGATCATCGACACCATCCACGATACTCTTGCCGAGCATGTTGGGGAGCGCCTGCGGGTGCGCGCCAACATGGGCCGCTCCAAGATCGTGGAAAGCGAAGGCACGCTGACCCAGGTGCATCCTCAGCTCTTCATACTGGAAGTGGATCGCAAGCGCGGCCGCACTTCCAGGCAGTCCTACCAGTACGTTGACGTGCTCACCGGCATGGTGGAGCTTTCCCAGGGCGGCTCCCCTCTGTTCGAGTCCTTCTTCGAAGACGAAGACGATCTGGACTCCCAGATCTAGCCGAATCCATGAGCAGCGCCTTTTCCCAGCTGGGGCTGTGCCCCCTGCTTCTTGATGCAGTGGAGAAGCTGGGCTATACCGAACCTACCCCCGTGCAGAGTCAGGCCATTCCCCTGGGACTGGAGGGCCGTGATGTATTGGCAGCCGCCCAAACGGGAACGGGCAAGACGGCGGCGTTTCTGCTGCCCATCTTCAACAACATGGTCACCTTCTGGGGCGAAAAGCGCCCCAAGGGGGCAAAGGGTCCCTACGTGCTGATTCTTTCGCCCACCCGTGAATTGGCAACTCAGATAGCCGAATGTGCTCAGAGCATTGCCGAGGTCACGGGCTTTCGGGTCATGAGCGTGATCGGCGGCGTGAAGTACGAAAAGCAGGTCAAGGGCCTGGCCGCCGGCTGCGATGTGCTCATTGCCACCCCGGGGCGTCTGAACGACTTGGTGAAGCAGGACGCCTGCTCTTTGAAGAACGTGCGCTATCTGGTGCTGGACGAAGTGGATCGCATGGTTGACCTGGGATTCTGGCCCAGCGTGAACTCGCTGTGCCGCCAGGTGACCGCAAAGCACCAAACGTTTTTGTTCAGCGCCACCATCACCCCTTCGGTAGAGGTCAAGTCCGACTTGCTCATGAACGATCCGGCGCGGGTGGAGGTCGCCCTGAAGGGCCAGACGGCGGACACCGTGGAAGAGTACCTGTGCCCGGTGAGCTTCAGGCAGAAGATGAGCCTGCTCACGGCGCTGCTGAAGGATCAGGGCCCGGAGCGGGTGCTGGTCTTTGCCCCCACCAAGATGGAAACCGACTCCTGCGCGCGTAGGCTGGAAAACGAGGGCCTGAAGGTGGATTCCATCCACGCAGGCAAGCCCCAGGGCAAGCGGGACAAGGCCCTGCGGGACTTCCGCAAGGGTAAGATCGACGTGCTGGTGGCCACCGACGTACTGGCCCGAGGTATCGACATCTCCGACGTGCGCTACGTGGTCAACCTGACCGTGCCCAACCCGCCGGAAGATTACGTGCATCGCATCGGCCGTACCGGTCGTGCTGGGGAGGCCGGTCGGGCCTACACCTTCATGAGCCCCGACCAGCTGCTGCAGCTGCGGGAGATCGAGTACTTCAGCGGGCATCTGCTGGAAATCTACGATGTGCCCGGGTTCGAGTACGACCAGGACCGTCTGCTGCCCAATCCCACCCGCACGGCCAAGCGCGTGGTGCGCCGCACCGGCAGAAGGCTGGGATTTCGCCGTTAGGGCCGGGGGCTAGCCGAAGTAGACCTTCAGGTGCTCCTGGGACTGGGGCTTGCTGGCAAGGGAGCCCACCACCATGAGCACCAGGGCAACGGAAATGCCTATGGTGATCTGGTGCAGCCCCATGAACTTGATGCCCAGGTACATGCAGATGCAGTAGGCAAGGGTGCCTCCCACCATGGAAAGCAGGGCGCCGGTCTTGGTGGCCCGCTTCCAGAACAGGCCCATGACCAGGGTCCAGCAAAACGCCGTCTCCAGGCCGCCGAAGGCGAACATGTTGATCTTCCAGATCACGTCCGGCGGAACCAGCGCAAGGAAGAACACCACGGCGCCCACCGCCAGGGTGATGAGCTGGCTGGCCCGCCCCACGGCCTTTTCGTCCTTATGGTATTCCCGACCGTTCTTGGCAGCAGATGCTTCCCGCAGGTTTTGGTACACGTCTCGTAGGATTGCCGACGCGCTGACGATGAGCAGGGATGAAACGGTGCTGATGGACGCGGCCAAGGGTCCCACGATGGCGATGCCGGCCATGGCGGGGGAAAGCGAGCTTGCGATCGCGGTGGGGATGATGTTGTCCACGCTGCCGCCGTAGGACTGCAGGTCACCGGTCAGGATGCCGGCGGAAAGCACGCCCAGGCTGGTGCTGAAGATCATCATGAAGCCGATTGCCACGGTGCCGATGATCATGGCGCGGTTCATGGACTGGGCGTTCTTGGCGCCGATGCAGCGCACGGCGGATTGGGGCAGGCAGAAGGTGAGCACGCCGACCAGCAGCCACTGGGTGAAGTACAGGCCCACCGGCATGTTGCCGCCGCTCAAGGGGTCCAGCATTTCCGGATGGTTGGCGGAGATGGTGGTCATGATGGCCTGGTATCCGCCGCCGGCGTTCAAGATGCCTCCCGCAAGGA
>JAQXGX010000056.1 GCA_029006935.1 Eggerthellales bacterium
TCCATCATGACCATGCCCGGCCTGGGCAAGAGCCCTGCTGCCTTCCGCATTGACGTGGACGAAACCGGCAAGATCTCCGGTTTGTTCTAACAGGCGAGCCGTCAGATTCGGCGGGTAAAGGACGGGGTAGCCGACGAGGCGACCCGTTGTCTTGCAGATGATTTCAGCCCCGTGGCCTTCCAGCCGCGGGGCTTTTTCTGGGCGAAGCTGGTGGTGGAGGGTGCGAGGCCGGCGACTTCGTGGTCTGAGGTGTGGGCGGGGCTGATACGCGTGGTCACGCTGGGCCAAAATGGCCACAGAGTGCGAACCGGCAGGGGCCTCTGGGCCAAAACAGGCCCAAAGTGCGAATGCGTGGGTGAAGGACGTCTGGACGGGAAGGTCCGCTGGACCAAAACAGGCTCAGAGTGCGAATGGCGAGGGGTCCCGATGACAAAACACCCCAAGAGTGCGAATGGGCAGGGGCCCGCGGACCAAAACGGGTATAGATTGAGAACGTAATTTTGGGCGAAACAGCCCCGACGGAGCCACACGATCACCACGTCTCTTTCGCCCTGTGCTTTTGATCCTGCGTTTTCCCAGGTCAGAAGCTTATTATGGACGGCGGTCTTTCAAGGGGCAAAATCTACTAACGGTAACCACAGGTAATCTTATTCAAGTACGCTAATATTTTTGTTCACACTCAGGCCCCTTTTTGGTCCGCGGACCCCTGCCCATTCACACTCAGGCCCCTTTTTGGTCCGCGGACCCCTGTCCATTCACACTCAGGCCCCTTTTTGGTCCGCGGGCCCCTGCCCATTCGCACTCTGGGGCCGTTTTGGCCCAGCGGCTCCGCGCCAATCGCACCAAGACCCTGTTTTGGCCCACCGAAGAAACGCCGGCATGCAGCGGGTCCGGTCTACTCTGCCACCAGCTCGTCGAAATAGGGCACGGGATCGGGCTCGGGCGGTTCGGGGGCCTCCTTTTCCTTCCGGGTCACATGCTGGGAAGAGCAGCAGCTCAAGGGGTCGAGCATGTGTGCGTACAGGAACTGCTGCAGATGGTGCCGGCGCTCGAAGAAGACGCGGTGCCTGGGGCGGTACTTCCTTCCCATGCGCTTTGCGATGATGTGAGCTATGCGATCCATGGCCTGATCATCGAGCAGCTGCTTCATGGTGATGGGAAGGGTTTCGATGTTGGACGCGGCCAGCTCGATTTGCCGCCCAGCGTCGCTCACGCAGGCTTCCTTTCCGAAGTGCGCCTTGCCGCCCTGGTATTCCAGTCCCAGTCCGATGGAGGGAATCAGCAGGTCAGGCCTTCGGGTGCCCCCGTTCTTCCCTGTGATGCTGATGCTGGGATTGGCGATGACTTCCCGCGGGCTTACCACGTGCAGGCCTCCCAGCTTGTGAGGCAGCACCAAGGACAGGGCAAGGGCCGCTTCTCCTGCCGAAGCGGTGTTGCCGCAGGTCAGAGCAAGGGCCTTCGCAGCCCGCGCGGCCCCGTTTATCCTGAGCGCGCATAGCTGGCGGCACCGATCAGGCTCCATCAGCGCAGGCCGCTCCTCCTGCCCCCAGTCGTTTTCCGCTGGTGTCCAGGTGCCGCACAGCAGATGGCTGATCCAGATAAGCTCTAGGTCAGAAAGACGAGGATCGCTCGCGACCTGCAGAAACGCCAGCCGTGGGGAGCAAATGTACAGCCCTTCGGAAAGCCGGTAGAAATCGGCAAGCTCTGCTGCTGCCAGCGAATAGTGAGCCTTGATCCAAACGGCATTGCGTCTTTGGCTGGCATCGGGCACAAGAACGTGCAGCGGCAGGTGCAGCCCCTGATTGGCGGAAAGGCTCATGGCGTCATGGCGGGAAACGGAAAGACGTTCCCGCGGCAGCAAAACCGGCGCCTGGTCAAGAACCTGCCGTACTTGGTCGGCGGGCATGCTCAGCCAGAGCCTGAGCGCTTGGATGTGCGATAAAACTGCATGCATAGCTAACCTCCTAAGGGGTCATCGAAGCGGAGGGACCATGCGGGAACGGACTGGCTGCCATTGTAGCGCGCACCCGAGCACTGCAAGTCTGCGGGGCGGAATCCGTTGCAAAACGAGCAGGAGGGCAAAACTTCGTGCCAAACCAGCGGGAACGTGGGAAAATGAAACGCTAAAGCCAAAGGGCCCGGCTGCATGCCATCTGGGGCGAAACGTCCGTGCGGCGGTTCTGGCCGGCCTGCTATCTTGCGCGCAATAGGAGCGCGCCTTGAGCGAAGGGAAGCACCCGTGATAGACACCGCGTTTCTGGACGAGCTGGCATCCAAGGCACCCACTCCGGGCGGCGGCGGTGCGGCGGCCTATGCCGGCGCCCTGGCCTCGGCCCTGGCGGTGATGGTGGGCAACCTGACCGTGGGGAAGAAGAAGTACGCGGCGGTGGAGCCTCAGGTGCGCATGGCCATGGACGATCTGGAGAGCATCCGAGGTGAGCTCACGGAGCTGATCGACCGCGACGCCGCGGCCTTCGCCCCGCTGGCTGCATGCTACGGCATGCCACGCAGCACCGAGCAGGAGCTGGCCGCTCGCAACCAGGCCATGCAGGAGGCCCTGGTGGATGCCTGCCAGGTGCCGCTGGAGATCATGGCGCGGTGCCTGGAGGTGCTGGAGGAATGCGACTTCCTGGCCAAGAACGGCAGCCGCCTGGCCCTTTCCGACGTGGGCTGCGCCGTGGTGCTGGCCCATGCTGCCGTGCATGCGGCCAGCCTGAACGTGGTTATCAACGTGAAGTCCGTGGAAGATCCTGCGGCGCGGGCTCAGTACCAGCAGCGCATGGACGCGATCATCGCCGCCGCAGACGAGCTTCGTGAACGGCTGTATCCGCTGGTCCTGGAGCAGATCGGCAAGTAGCACAAGGAAAGGAATCCCAACATGGCTAAGCAGCTTCTGGGTAAAACGGTAGTCGTCCAGATGAAGGAGGGAATCGTTGCCCGGGTTGAGGCCCT
The DNA here is from genome assembly GCA_029006935.1 of Eggerthellales bacterium. GTDB lineage: Bacteria > Actinomycetota > Coriobacteriia > Coriobacteriales > Eggerthellaceae > SUG1186. The sequence continues at coordinate 2,953 of JAQXGX010000056.1, forward strand.
GAGGGCCCAAGGCGTGGAGCCCACCCTGGCCTTCCTGCGGGTGGGAAACCGCCCCGACGACCTTTCCTACCAGCGCAGCGCAACCAAGCGGGCGGAGGGCCGGGGCATTGCCACCCGGGAGTTCGTCCTGCCGGAAACCGCCACCGATGCCGAGGTGGAGGAAGCCCTTCGTGCCATCAATCAGGATCCGGGAGTCCACGGCTGCCTGATGTTTCGCCCGCTTCCCGGGGCCCTTTCGGACGAAAGGGCCGCTGCGGTACTGGCTTCGGAAAAGGATCTGGACGGCATCACCGCTTCATCCCTTGCAGCGGTGTTTACCGACCATGAGCAGGGGTTTCCTCCCTGTACCGCTCAGGCCTGCCTGGAGATGCTGGACGCCTACCAGGTGCCCCTCCAGGGCCGGCACGTAGTGGTGGTGGGTCGCAGCCTGGTCATTGGCAAGCCGGTTTCTCTGATGCTGCTGCGTCGCAACGCCACGGTGACCATGGCTCATTCCCGCACCCAGGACCTGGCGGCCCTAACCCGCCAGGCGGACGTGGTGGTGTGCGCCACGGGTCGCGCCAAGGCCTTTGGCCCGGAGTACTTTGCCCCGGGACAGACGGTCCTGGACGTGGGCATTAACTTTGACGAGCAGGGCAACCTGTGCGGCGATGTGGACTTTGACCAGGTGGAGCCCGTGGTTGGCGCCATCACCCCCGTGCCGGGAGGCATTGGCAGCGTGACCACGGAGTGCCTGATGGATCACGTGGTGACCGCGGCAGAGCGGGCGGCTCATGGCGAAGGGGGCAGGTAGTTCCATGGACGCAGCATCCTTTGCAACCGTGGCCCGCACCACGTCAGCCGAGCAGACCAAGCAGGTGGCGGCGTGCCTGGCGACATGCCTGCAGCCTGATGACGTGATCTTGTTCACCGGTGACCTGGGGGCGGGCAAGACCCAGTTCGTCCAGGGAGTGGCCGCTCAGCTGGGCGTGGCCGACGCCGTGACCAGCCCCACCTTCAACATACTGGTGAGCTACGAAGGGGGTCGTCTGCCGCTGCACCACTTCGATCTGTATAGGCTGGAAGACCCCGAAGAGCTGGACGACATTGCCTTCTACGAAACCGTGGAGGGGGGAGGAGCCAGCTTCGTGGAGTGGTCGGAAAAGTTTCCCGACCACATGCCCGAAGATGCGCTCCACATTGACCTGGGCGTAGACCTGGAGCACCCTGATCATCGTGTGATCAGGGCGTTTGCGGAAGGATTTCGCGCTTCCCAGCTGCTGGAGGGCTGGAAGGAAGCGCTGCAGAAGGAAGGCGCATGAGCACTCAGAACCGAAGCTACGTGTTGGCGTTCGACACTGCCAACGAAGTCATTGCCCTGGGCTTGGGGGAGCTTCATCCCGATCAAGCTCGCATCAACCTGATGGCCCAGCGCAGGGTGGCCGCTCATCGGGCGTCCAACACCCAGCTGATTCCCCAGATCGACCAGCTCCTGGCGGACCAGGGGGTGGATCGCTCCCAGATCGCCTGCGTGTGCTGCGGTCGGGGTCCGGGCAGCTTCACGGGCGTGCGCATCTGCATGGCCACTGCCAAGGGCATTGCCCAGGCGCTGGGTGTGGGCCTGGTGGGGGTTTCGTCCCTGGATGCCGTGGCCTGGACTGCGTGGGCGGCGGGCATGCGGGGAAGCCTGCTGGTGGTGGCGGACGCCATGCGCAAGGAAGTGTATCCGGTGCGCTATGAGCTCACCTCCTCCCAAGCCGTGCGGCTGACGCGGGATCGGGTGATCAAGGCCCAGGCGTTTGCCGAGGAGCTGGCATCCCAGCAGGTCAGCGGCCAAGTCCCGCTGCTCATTGCGGGTGATGGCCTGGCCAAGTACGCCGATCTGCTCAAGCCCTGGGGCTCTACGCTGGCAGAAGAGCTGTGGACGCCCACGGGCGCTGGTCTGCTGCTGGCCCTGGAAAACGCCTGGCAGGCGGGGGAGGCGGATCCTCGGGACGCGCAGCGCCACAACCCGGCCTTTGCCCTGCCGGTGTACACGCGCCTTTCCGACGCAGAGGAAAACGAGCGTCAGCGCCTTGCCAAGGGGGATGCCTCCACCAAGGGGACCCACGGCGACCGCCACCTGACCATGAACGACACCGCCATTCCCAACGCCCGCGGGGGTGCTGCCGGCGTGGCCTACAAGCCCCTGGACGCCGTCCACGCGGCTGCCGTGGCGGAGCTGGAGCAGCAGCTCATGGGCTCCGATGCCTGGAACGCGCACCTGGTGGCCGATGAACTGGGCCGCTCCGACCGGGTGTGGTGGATGGCCCTGGCCGCTGACCCCGCTCTGCCCGTGCCCG
>JAQXGX010000057.1 GCA_029006935.1 Eggerthellales bacterium
ATGCCGTACTTGTTGAAGATGCTGGGATCGGGTACGTAGCCGTAGTTGGCGTAGGTGGGATCCAGCACGGTCACGTCATAGCCGTTCTTCTTGAACAGCACCGGCAGCACCTTCAGGGCTTCGTTTTGCTTGCTCACCAGCTTCTTATGATTGTTTTGGTAGCTGCGCTCGGGGGTATAGTCGTACCCGCCGTACACGCAGGGGCTTGCCACGTTGGTCTTGTTAGAGAAGCTGACGGTGTTCTCGTAGAAGGTAAACCCGCGGAACTGCTCCTTGAGCTGGGGGAGCTCTTCGGTGATGAAGGGGAAGTAGGTCCCCAGTGCGCGGTCCATCATGATCATGACCACGTTCTTGCCCGTGCGGCTCAGGGTGAAGGAAGGCTGGTCCTGGGCCTGCTCCTGCAGGGCGGTCGTTTCCTCGGCCACTGTCTGGGAGATGCTGGGAAGCATGAGGGCAAACGAAACGGCCATGGTAGCCGTTGCCATGACCAGCATGGCCGGGGCAATGTGCCGCATGACCTGGAAGCCGCGAAGCCAGACAGCGACCAGGCCCAGGCACAGGGCGCTAACGCACAAGGTGTTCGCCACAAGCTCCACCGGGTCAAAGCTCAGGGCCCGCACGAACTCCATGGTCCACTTCAGCCGCTTCTGCCCGCTGCTCACAAGCAGGAAGTTCAGCAGCCCGGCAACGCACAGGGCCAGCATGGCCGCGTTCAGGGCAACCTTGCCCCGGTCGCTGCTGAACGCATACAGCAGGGTGGGCCACACGCCAAAGGCACCGATAGCCTGGCACAGGGAATGGGCCAGGTACCAGGTGGGATCGGCGTAGGTCAGGGGGTCGATGAAAGAAGCGGCGGACCGGTCCAGCACGGTGCCCGGGGCCACGCATCCTACCAGTACGATCAGGAACGCGCAGCAACACAGATGCATGATCAGGCTGGGACGGGCGGGCGCGGGGTCCTTCTTGCCGCGCGTTTTGGCGGCGGTGCCCCTCAGTCGGGATTTGAGCGAGCTCCAGGGGCGGGTCTTGGCCTGGCTGGTCGCGCTCTTGGCGTGGGCGGGAGAGCCGGTCTTTCCGGGGAGCCGGCGCTTCCCCAGGGCCCATCGCAGCAGGCAGCAGAGGGCGGTTATGGTGGCGAAAAGCAGCGGCGCAAGGGGGAACATGGTCTGGGTCATTTCCTGGAATGCCAGCCAGGCGGCAGCAAAGCCCAGCCACACCACGTCCGCCACCGGGGCGGGAACCTTGCCCAGGGTCTTGGTCCTGCGATGCAGGGGAACGGCAACAAAGTTGGCGACCAAGGCCATGACCGCTGTGGCCACGGGGGCAAGTCCGCTCAGGTTGAAGGCCAGGGTAAAGGGGAACTCCAGCAGCATGCAAGGAGGAAGCAGGAAGATTTCGAACAGTGCGTCAAGGACGGTCATGATGGTCTTTCGGTGATATGCCGGTAATTGCTCCTTGCCATTGTAGTCACTTCCCGGAATTCGGGGACGCCTAAGGCGCGTAATCGGAAAATATGCACGCTTGGCCTTGGACGGTCCGCGGGGCCGTGGGCTGCGTCTATAATCGGCTGAACAGGAATGCGGGGCCGTTCCCTGCTTGTGTGTATGAGAGGAGCTTCCATGGCTTGGTCAAAGGAAATGCCGGCGAATCCGGTAGTGGCGGTAGCAGGTGCAACGGGCGCCGTCGGTCGCGAGATGCTGGTTTGCCTGGAGAAGCTGAACTTCCCCGCATCCGAGGTGCGTCTGCTGGCTTCCGCCCGTTCTGCCGGCCAGAAGATTCCCTTCGCAGGCTGCGGACAGGTTCCCGCCGGTGAGCTCACGGTGCAGGAAATGACCGAGGAAAGCTTCCAGGGTGTGGACATTGCCCTGTTCAGCGCTGGTGCAAGCATTTCCAAGAAGTTCCGCCAGGCTGTGGTGGATGCTGGCGCCGTTATGATTGACAACTCCAGCGCCTTCCGCGTTGACGATGACGTGCCCCTGGTGGTTCCCGAGGTGAACGCTCATGATCTGGCGTGGCACAGCGGCGTTATCGCCAACCCCAACTGCACCACCATCCAGATGGTGGTGGCCCTGGAGCCCCTGCGCGCCCTGGGTCACATCGACCGCATCGTGGTCAGCAGCTACCAGAGCGCATCTGGCGCTGGCGCCAAGGGCATGGCTGAGCTGGAAGACCAGATCGGCAAGGCTTTGGCCGGCCAGGATTTCGAGCCCGCGGCCTTTGCCCACCAGATCGCCTTCAACTGCATCCCCCATATCGACGTGTTCATGGAGGACGGCTACACCAAGGAAGAGTGGAAGATGGTGGTGGAGACCAAGAAGATCATGGGCGATCCCCTGGTCAAGGTTGCTCCCACCTGCGTGCGCGTGCCGGTGCTGCGCTGCCATTCCGAAAGCATCAACCTTGAGTTCGACCGCCCCGTGGACGTGGAGGAGGCCAAGAAGGCCCTGGCCAACGGCGTGCATGTGGTGCTGGAGGACGATCCCGCCAGCAACGTGTATCCCATGCCGGCCCTGCATGCGGGTTCCTTCGACACCTTCGTGGGCCGCGTGCGTCGCGACCCCACCGTGTCCGGCGACCGGGGCCTGGCCCTGTGGGTGGTTGCCGATCAGCTGCTGAGGGGCGCTGCCCTGAACGCGGTCATGATCGCCCAGGAGCTGCTGCCCAAGGCATAGGGGAGTGGTTCTGGCTTTCAGCCACTAGTTTTTGCGAAGCGGCGCCGTCGGCCAGCAGGTCGGCGGCGCCTTTGCGTTGGGGGCCGGACGTCGAAGGCTTGATTCAGGGCGAAACCGAGCGTCTTGACCTGGCCCGGCTGCTGGCGGCTCGGCCTCGGGGTGCGGACGCTGGCGGCGCGGCCCCGGGGTTTTGCCAGGTGCGGCTCGCTGGGACGGGGTGCGCTATACTGGCACCCATGAAGAAGCCGAAGAAAATACGCCTGGATGACCTGCTGGTTGAGCAGGGGTCCTTTGCCAGCCGCGATGAGGTGCTGCGGGCCGTCATGGCGCGCGAGGTCCGGGTGGACGATGTGTACGTGAGCAGCGCCGCCGTGAAGGTGCTGCCCACCGCCAGCATCTTCCTGAAGAACCGCCGCACCTTCGTCAGCCGGGGAGGCCACAAGCTGCAGGGCGCCCTGGACGCCTTCGGCCAAGACGTGCAGGGCCTTCGCTGCATCGACATCGGCAGCAGCACCGGCGGCTTTTCCGACTGCCTGCTGCAGGCAGGGGCAGCCAGCGTGGCCTGCGTGGACGTGAACTACGGGCAGCTGGCGTGGAAGCTGCGCCAGGATCCCCGGGTCAGCGTGTTCGAGCGTACCAACATCAAGCTGGCCGACCCCAAGGAGCTGGGGGCTCCCTTCGACCTGCTGGTGGCGGACCTGAGTTTCATCGGCCTGGCGGCATTGGCCCCAACTTTCGCCCGACTGTGCCGACCGGGGAACGCGGTGGCGTCAGGGCAGGAGCCCAGCGTGTTCATAGGCCTGGTCAAGCCCCAGTTCGAAAGCGCCCATGACGAAACCGACCACGGGGTGGTGCGGGACGAGGCCGTTCGCCTGCGCACCGTGGAAGAGGTCAAGGACGCCCTGACGGCCCAGGGCTTCAGGGTGACCGGCACTGCCCCCAGCCCCATTACGGGGCCGGAGGGCAATGTGGAGTACCTGGTCAGGGCGGAGTTCGTCGGCGTTTCCAGCGTTTCCGATGACTCCGACGGATCCGATGGTTCCGCCGACTCCGATGGCTGCCAAGGCTGCTGAGGCAGCTGCGGCTACTGGATGGGCAGCTGGATTTCGGTAAGCCAATCGGCAACGTTATCCTTGTTCCAGATGCCGTCGATGTAGCATTCGCGAGCCAGGTCAGCGCACACGTAGCCGTTGCTTTCGGCATATTCCATCAGGAAGGCGTAGGCTTCGCCCAGCTGATCGTAGGGCCCGCGGTGCAGAATGCTCAGCACTCGCGTTGCGGGGATCGTGCGGAAGGTGATCAGCTCGTTTTCCTTGCCAGACTCCATCACGGCTTCGGAATGACGGATGCGCACGTCGTGCTCGCGGTATTCGCCATCCAGGTACTCGCAGAACTCGTAGGGCGGCTCGGTGCAGCGCAGGTCAGGGTTCAGGCGCTTGGCTTCGGCGCCGACGCGGGGGATCCACGTCATGGCGTCGGAGTACGACTCCAGGGTGGCCTCCGCGGAGTAGACCAGCGTTTCGGGGATTTCCTTGATGGTGACTTGATAGGTCATGCGTTCCTCCTTCAACAGGTTTCTGATAATGGAGAGGCGCATGCTGAGGTCGGCCTGCTGTTCCCGCAGCTCGCGTTCTTTCTGCAGAAGGATGCTCCAGGGGTTTTCGCCCCTCAGGATGGAGCGGACCTGGTCGATGGAAAGCCCCAGCTGACGCAGGGACTTGATGCGGGCGGCGTCCACCAGCTGGCTAGTCTGGTACTGGCGGTACCCGGTCCACGGGTCCACGTGGGCGGGCAGGAGCAGCCCTTCCTTTTCGTAATGACGTAGGGCCTTGACGGTGAGCTGAGAAAGCTTGGAAAATTCACCGATCTTGAGCATGTGGTTCCTCTCTGTTCTGTCCGGACGATCCCATGGTGAAGGGTGCCCTTGGGGGAGGGTCAACAGGGGGGACGCGTTTTTTTCGGGGTCAATTGTAGCTCCTGGGCCTGGGACGAAGGGTTTCCGCATGCGGGCGTACGGGTTCGGCAGGGATTTTCGCTCGTTGATCGGGGCGCTTGGGGCTGGACTTGGGCCTGGGTCCCGCCCGTCGCTCCCTCCAATTCCCGCGGGATAGCGCGGTCACGCCCGCAGGCCCCGCGGCTTTTGCTATTCTGAGCGAATACGAATTGCGCTACGCTGCGCCCCAAGCTCGAAGAAAGGCTCACACCATGCAGATCACCCCTGCCGAAGTCCGCGAGACCCTGGCCATGGTCAACAGGCAAAACCTGGACATTCGCACCATCACTTTGGGTCTGAACCTGAGGGCGTGCGTTCACTCCGACATCAAGAAGCAGGCGGCCCATGTGTACGACCGCATGACCAGTGCCGCGGAAAACCTGGTGCCGGTGGCCGAGCAGCTGGAGCGCGAGTTCGGCATCCCCATTATCAACAAGCGCATCAGCGTCACGCCTATCGCCGAGATCTGCGCTGCGACCGACGCTACCGACCTGACCCCCATTGCCGTGGCCATGGACAAGGCCGCCAAGGAAGTGGGCGTGAACTTTGTGGGCGGCTTCAGCGCGCTGGTGCAGAAGGGCGCGTCCCGCACGGACAACAAGCTCATGGACTCCATTCCCGATGCCCTGGCGGCAACGGACTTTGTGTGTTCCAGCGTCAACCTGGGTTCGACCCGCGCGGGCCTGAACCTGGACTCCATGTGGAAGATGGCTGGGCAGATCAAGAAGGCCGCCGAGCTCACTGCTCACAAGGACTGCATCGGAGCGGGCAAGCTGGTGGTGTTCTGCAACGCTGTGGAGGACAACCCCTTCATGGCCGGTGCCTTCCATGGTTCGGGCGAAGCGGCCGAGACCATCAACGTGGGCGTTTCCGGTCCCGGCGTGGTTCGTGCCGTGCTGGCGGACCTGCCCGAGGACGCGGACATGACCACCGTGGCGGAGGCCATCAAGGCCACCGCCTTCAAGATCACCCGCGCCGGTGAGCTTATGGCCCGGGAGGCGGCAAAGCGCCTGGGGTACGAAAAGGGCATCCTGGACCTTTCTCTGGCGCCCACCCCGGCCCGTGGCGATTCCGTGGCCGAGATCCTGGAGGCCATTGGCGTGGGCACCTGCGGCGGCCCTGGCACCACGGCAGCCCTGGCCATGCTCAACGACGCGGTGAAGAAGGGCGGCGTCATGGCGTCTTCCGGCGTTGGCGGCCTGAGCGGCGCCTTCATCCCGGTTTCCGAGGACGCGGGCATGATCCGCGCGGCGGAGGCCGGCGTGCTGAGC
>JAQXGX010000058.1 GCA_029006935.1 Eggerthellales bacterium
GTAGAGCCTCCTGCCGCCCTCCACGCCCTCGACCACAGTGGTGAGGTCGAGGGCACCATCGCCGGCGGATTGATCCCGTCCTTCGCGACAGAAGGCCGCTTCGATGGCTCCCTCGTACTCCGACGGCACGACGTGCATGGCATTGGAGAACCTCTTCCCTTCGAAGGGAGGGACAATCCTTATGAACTCCTCCAGCGTCACGGGCTCAGGGGGAATCGAGATGCTGTCGACGTCGAGGACGTAGTATCCTCCCTGCCTTTCGCCCCACTCGTTTGTGACGGGCCCCTTCACCGTCCTCTTCAGGCGCGCCGAGGCGACGAGCTTGGAGCGCATCTGGAACAGCAGGAGGCTGCCGGCGGGGGACTTCACCGAGCTCCTTCCGAAGTAGTACTTCCCGCCGCGTCCCGGAACGGTTTGGGTGAAGAACTCCGTGCAGCTCTGCCCATGGATGGCAGAGGAATCCATGGGGATGATCCTGACCTGCCTGCCGCAGGGTCCATCAGCGCACGGGTCCGACAGCCAGCGAAGATCCATCTGGCCGAGATCCATAAGGGCGGAAACCTGCACGTACTTCTTGTGAGTCGGCGAGAGGATGGACGCCGCCCTCTCCATCACGTAGAACCTGTAGGGAATGCCGAGCTGGTAGGCCTCGTCCAGGGTCCCGCCGAACGCCTCGATGCGCGCCTTATGGTAGGTGAGCAGGGCGTCCCCCAACGCCCCTCCCTCACGGGTGGCGAAGGAGACCATGTCGAGGGGCCGCATCTCCAGGGTCCTCTTCGCGGCATAGACCCACTCGATGAGACCGCCCTTTGCGATCGGGATGACGTACGCCTTGTCTCCCTTCGGATAGGGCTTCTTCGCGGGATGGGCCGTAATTCCAGAACCAGTAACAGCTTCGTACGTTATCCCCGTGGCCAGGGCAAGGGCGTGGCGGGCCTGATCAGACGATATCTTTCCTCCTGGGCTCATGCTCAATACCGTTGACGGCTATTGTATTCCATCCCGAGAAGACCCTCCGTGACGCCTGGGAACGCTAGTCAGTCTCCGCTTCGATGCTGGGGCTTTCTGTCCCAGCAACGCCCTCAGGGCCGTCAGCTCCCACAAGTAGAGATCGGGTAATAAGGCACGGTAAAGCCCTGAAACAGCGCTACTCCTGCAGGTCCTCACCGTTTTTCATGAAGTCGATCATGTTGAGGTGCCTCACGCCCTCGCGCCTCTGCAGGAGCGGGTCGAGCGTGAAGAGGTAGCGCGGATACCCGTCTTTGATGCAACCGAACGGCCTGTACTCACGTTCCTCCACATTTCGGTCGGCAATCGTCATGGAAACCTGGATGTAGGCGTAGAGATCACGCTTCCTGGCGATGAAGTCGCATTCCAGCTTGCCTATTCGTCCGATCGAGAGCTTGTACCCCCGGGACCTCAGATAGACATAGAGCGCGTTCTCCAGCGAGGGACCATAGCTCAGGCGCACGTCGACGTTCCTGGCGAAGTAGATCCCAGGGTCGGCCAGGTAGTACTTCTCCTCCCCCCGAAGGAATTTCCTCGATTTCAGGTCGAAGCGCTGGCATCTGTAGAGAATCTTCGCGTCGACGAGCATCTGGATGTACGCCGAAACGGTCCTTCTCTCGACGGCGATCTTCTCGACGTTCCTCAGATGGTCGACCAGGTTGGTGAGGCTTGTCGGCGCGCCGTAGTTGTTGATGATGTAGGTCATGACGCGATTGAAGGCGTCAGCGTTTCGTATCTTGTTCCGGGTCCGGATGTCCTTCTCGATGATCTGCCCCACTACGTCTTCGACGTAGCGCGCCTTCGCCTCGGCGTCATCGTATTCGAGGGAGCGGGGAAAGCCGCCGTAGCGGAGGTATTCCTCGAATTCGGCCTTGTCGTCCTTCGACTTTACGCCTAGGTATTCCTTCATGGCCAGGAATTCGCTGAACGACAGGGTGAACATCTCGAACTCGATGTAGCGCCCCGTGAGCTTGGTCATGAGCTCACCGGAAAGGAGATAGGAGTTGGAGCCCGTTATGAAGATCGAGAAGCCGCCGTCGGTGTTGAATGCGTTCACGACCTCCTCGTAACCGCGGACGTTCTGGACCTCGTCGATGAAGAGGTATTTGAAGTCGTCGTCGACAAGCCGAGATTCGATCGCGGCCTCGAGCTGGTCGGGCGTCTTGATCGAGCGGTTGCCGCGCTTGTCGAGGTCGAGGCAGACGATGTCTTTCTCCGGGACCCCTCGTTCCTTGAGCTCCTCGACGATGGTCGCCATGAGGCATGATTTTCCGCACCGGCGTATTCCCGTGATGACCTTTATCAGGTCGTCATCATAGAACGGTCGGATCTTCTTCAGATATTGCTCTCTGCGAAACAGCTTCATGGCAAGGACCTCCTGGCATCATTATATGCCAGGAGGTGTTATTTGGCGTTTAAGGCACCAATATTTTGATATTCGCGTAAATTGGTGTCTTAAATAGGGTTTTTCGCCACTTCCGCTCTATGAAGCAGATCGGCTTCGAGAGCTAATCGGGAGTCAACTACCGCGCAGAAAGAGGTTGCCCGTACTCGCGCATCATGACCTCCTTCGTCACGATCCACTGTGCGGAGCTGTTGTGGCAATTTGGGTGCCGAAAGCGTGGTCCTGGCCTGCCGCGGGGCAGTATCGCCCTGATCTACTCCTTGCCGTTCCAGCAGTAGGTGCAGACCTTGGAGGGATCGATGCCGATAGCCTCCAGATGGCCCTGCAGGCTCTGGTAGCGCAGGGAGTCAAAGCCCATTTCCTCGCAGATGCTCTTTAGCAGGCACTTGCCGCGCTCGGTGCGGGCGTCGGCGTACTCGTCGATGTGCTCCAGGCCGGCATCGCCTTCCAGCTTGTCGATGACCTGGCGGGCGATCAACTCCATCTCCGACTTGCTGCTGCTGAAGTTCAGGTACTTGCAGCCGTACATGATGGGCGGGCAGGCGGAGCGCATGTGCACTTCCTTGGCGCCCAGGCCGTACAGAAAGTCCACGGTTTCGCGCATCTGGGTGCCGCGGACAATGGAGTCGTCCACGAACAGCAGCTTCTTGCCCTCGATGAGCTCGGGCACGGGAACCTGCTTCATCTTGGCCACGTGGTTGCGAACCGCCTGGTTGCTGGGCATGAAGCTGCGGCTCCAGGTGGGGGTGTACTTCACAAAGGGGCGGGCGAAGGTCTTGCCGCTGCGGGTGGAGTAGCCGATGGCGTGGGGCAGGCCGGAGTCGGGGATGCCGGCAACGTAGTCCACGTCGGGCATGGTGCCGTCGTCCATTTCGTCCTGGGCCATGATTTCGCCGTTCTTATAGCGCATGACCTCTACGTTGGTGCCTTCGTAGGTGGAGTTGGGATACCCGTAGTAGGTCCACAGGAAGGCGCAGATCTTCATGTCCTGGCCGGGCTCCCGCACGGTCTCATAGCCGTCCTTGGTGATGCGCACGATCTCATTGGGGCCCAGCTCGTACTCGTCTTCGTAGCCCAGCTTGTGGTACACGAAGCTTTCGAAGGTCACGCAGTAGCCGTCGTCGTCGCGGCCGATGATCACCGGAAGGCGGCCCAGGCGGTCGCGAGCTGCGTAGATTTCTCCCTGGTCGGTCATGAGCAGCATGGTCATGGAGCCCTCGATGATGTCCTGGGCGTGGCGCAGACCGGAGATCAGGTCGTCTTCCTTGTTGATGATGGCCGCCACCAGCTCGGTCTGGTTCACGCCGCCGTTGCTCATGGCCATGAACTGCTGGCCGCAGTCGGCCAGGTAACGGGCGATGATTTCGTCCTGATTGCGAATCACGCCCACCGTGGTCAGGGCAAAAAGGCCCAGATGAGACTTGACCATGAGGGGCTGGGGGTCGGCATCGGAAATGCAGCCGATGACCGTGGTGCCCTTGGCCTTGTCCAGGAAGCCTTCGAACTTGGTGCGGAAGGGAGTGCTTTCGATTGAGTGGATGTCTCGCTGGAAGCCGAACTCCGGATGGTGGGCGATCATGCCCGCACGCTTGGTGCCCAGATGCGAATGGAAGTCCACGCCGAAGTAGACGTCAATGCAAACATCGCGCTTGGAAGCAGCGCCGAAGAAACCACCCATGTTCAACCCCTTAGTAGCCGGGCGCACGCGCACCCCCCGAACTTTCCAAGTTTACAGAATAGCGTTTTATGTAAAGGTGAACGGGAAAAACGGACCATCGGCGGGTGTTGAAACGGAAATTTCACATCGCGCCGCGAAGGCCGAAAGCGGACCCGACGCCGCAGCGACTACGCCGTGGGGTCCTGCACAACGCCCACGAACAGCGGCGTGCCGTCGTTCCCCAAAAGCGCGTAGGCAAAGGGACGGTCCAGGATGAACTCCACTTCCCGCTCAGGACGCAGCAGGCTCATCTCCTTCACAGTAATGGCGGTGTAGGCCGCAGCAAGGGCGCCGGTTTCGTCGACGGCGATCTTGGTTCCCTGCTCCACCGTGGAAACGCACAGATCAGAGGTCGTTTGGCCCTTGGGCGTTATGGCTGCGTCAAAGTCGCCGGACGGCTGGAACATGGCGGTCAAGCCAAGGTCCTGCAAAGCGCCGCGCACGTCGAAGGTGCTTTCGATGCCGAACTTAGGCAGCGTCCAGTTGACCAGGCATTCCTCCAGTTCCGCGGCAAGCAGGGCATCCAGCACGGCGGGATCGCTCAGCAGCGACTCGGCGCTGCCCTCTTCCCAGGGGAGCAGCAGGCGCAGCGTTGAGCCGGAGGCGCTGAAGGTCAGCTGCCCGATCTGGCATTCAGCGAATTCGCCGAACCCGCTGGTCAGCGATGCGTGCATGAAATCTGCCTTCACGGTTTTGCCCTGCACTTTGAAGTCGGCGGGCTCGGTTTGGGATGCATCGAAGGGATCCTTCCAGCAATCGCGGAAGTAGAGGGTGTTGACCAGGGCCATGACCGTGGCAGGGTCAAGGTCGAACTCGGGGCTCAGCAGGCCCAGGGTCTTTTCGCCCACCCACTTGCTCACCTTGCCGTTGGTCTTTGAATCAGTGAAGTCGCAGGTGAAGACTTCGGCGTCAAACTCCTGCTCCAACCGCTCTTCGTAGGCCTTGGTCACCTGGTAGGCGTCGGAAGCCCAGATGGAGTTGGCGAACATCAGGCGCGGGTCCTCTTCGGTGTCTGTGCCGCAGGTGGGGCCGAACTCCAGGGCCTTCTTCATGTCCTGGCAGCTTTGGGAAAGGGCTTCGGCGCTGTCCTGACCCAAGGCGCCAAGGAGCTGCTGCTGGGTGGTGCCGCTTGCACCCACGGCGAGCATGGCCAGGGCAACGTACAGGGACGCTGGGGAAAGGCAGCTGTTTTCCCCACTGCTTCCCAGCAGCTGGCTGGCAATGTTGGCGGCAAAGGTCGGCTGGCCGGCGCCGTTTTTCGCCGCCGCGGGATAGGAGCTGTTTTCGCGCATGCTGCCGGTCGCGGACCCCTGGGTCTGGGAGGTTCCGCATCCGCCAAGGGTACCCAGGGCCGCCAGGGCTCCGGCTGCGGCCATGGCGCGGACGGCGTTTCGACGGGTAATGCTCTTTGCCATGCTGGCTCCTATCTGTTGCAAGAACAGTCGCTACCTGCAGAATACTCCATGCGAGCACGCAGCCGAGGTCTTTCACGGAATCAGGACAACCCTTTGATGGCCGGCAACATCTAGCGGAGCCTGTCGGCGCTTTCGCCCCTCCCGGCCTCTGGAATCGTTCGCGCAATGGGATCCTGTGTTGTACGGACGAAACGGCGACCTCAAATCGTTCGCACAATGCAGGCTCGGGGCCGTTTCGCCCGAAAAGCCCTGTTGTGCGAACGATTTACCCAACCGGAATCGTTCGCACAACGCACCACCCTCATCGTGCGAACGATTCCAGGGGCCACCCAGGAGATCAGGCACCCGAACAACCCTCCCCACGCAAAAGGACCCGCTCAAGGCGGGTCCGAACCAACGCGTTAGCGGGTGTTGTCAATGGCAAGCATCAGCGCCGGCAAACGCTAGTGCCTGCAGGCCTGATCCAGGCGCATCAGCGGCACGCCACCAGCAATGAGAAGCTTCACCGCGTCCTCCACCCTAGGCTGCGTGGCGTCGGTGTACACGGCCACGCCGGCGTTGGTGAAACGGGTGTAGGGCGGCATGCCCATGCCCACGGTCAGGATGGCATCCACGTTCAGGCCCACCACGAAGTCGATGACGCCTCCGCAACCCACCTCATCGTGGTCCACGTTCTTGATCGGCTCAACGCTTACGATCTGGTCGTCCTGGATCTCCACCACGGTGAACCACGGCGTATGGCCAAAATGTCCGCTGCGGATGCTGTCCAGCCCTGCGGAGGTTTCGCTCGGTACGGCAATCTTCATATGTGCTCCTTGCTTCGGATGATGTTACATATAAAGTGTAAGCTTGCCGCTTGCTCCCTCCAGCATCCCCTTCGCCAAGCGGTTCGAAACCGCACAGGACAACCACACCGCTCGCCACCTGCGACAAGCGGTAGCATTTCAGGGGTCGAACGGCACGGACACCTCAGCCGGGCCCGCAGGCAAACCCTAGCGATTCTCGATGTGGCTGATGTTCTTCAGAGAGATGCTGATCTTGCCGTCGGCTTCGCTGGTGAAGGTGATGAACTCCGGGCTCTTGCTGTACTCAGCGGGGAAGGTGATCTCGATGCCGGTGTCGGTACGAATCTTGTGGTTCCGCGCCACCCGCTTCACCGCCTCCCGCTCGAGGGGCACCCGCTCTGGCAGATCCCATTCCTGCGCCACCTCCACCAGGCGCTTCTTCATTTCCGGCTGGTCCTGGAACACCTGGTCCGCAAGGTCCTCCAAGTCAACCTGCGCTTCCGACCGATCATCTCCCACGCTTTCCGTCGCATAGGCCTTGGCCTTGCTCATGGCCACCGCAGTGTTGGCGCCGTATTCTTCCGCCACGGCCTCCACCACCTGAGTCACCGCGGCAAGCGTTTCCTTGCTGGACGCCTCCGTGGAGCACTGCAGCAGCCCATCAGGAATGAGCCATCGCTCCTCGCCCGCTATGACGCGCTTCTTGTCCACGAACTGCACCTCCAGCGTACGCAGGTCCACCACCGCATACGACTGCACCTTTTGGCTGGGGCTGGGCAGCACTGCCTGCTGCCGCACCACGCCGTTGCAGGGGCCTGCATCACAAAATCCCAGTTCATGCATGTAGGCCTGCTTGCTTTCCAGCAGCAAGATGGCAAAGTAGCGGTCGGCGCGTCCCTGGAACGACGCTTCCGCTTCCTCCTGGGTCATCTGGTTCACGGCCTTGGACGCGTCGTTCTCAAAATCCACCACCAGCAGATCCGTTGACGGCGTCTTCTCCATATGCCCCAGCTCAGTCACCAGGAAATCGCCGATCTTGCAGCTGAGCTCCACGAAGTCCCGCTGACCCGCATGATAGGCCCGCAGCTCTTCGGCAAACAGGCTGTCCGGAGCAAAGACGCCCCGCTTGTTATCCAGGTTCCCCAGGGCCTTGGTGGCGTGCTTGGCCACGAAGTTCTTGGCGTTTTTGCTGGTCAGATCCATTTCTTCCTGGGAAAAGGTGTTTTCGCAGGAAACAAAGTCGAAGACATGGAGGATGGCGTGGTTGATCTTGATGGGCACGGAATGCTCGCTTTGCTGGTCGGGAACGCGCTGGGCTCCGCAGCGGCTTGCCAGCGCGTCGGGCCAAAACGGAACCGAGTCATGGGCGGGCGCACCGCAGAGCGCCTGCTATTGTAGCGCGCCGGCTCCGTTTGGGTTGAGCCCTTCGCGTTCGAGGGCGGTATAGATAGGATGGACGCGATCTGACTGGCTACACGAGTCCACTCAGGGCAAAACCACGTCCAGCACAACCACTCCCGTCACGACCCCGGACCAAATCAGGGCGAAGGGTACAATGGGAAGTCGCCCGCGGCTAACCAACCGTCGAGCCCTCCCCGCACCCACACCGACCCGCCCACACAGGAGACACCCATGACCGACCCCAGCACCGAAAAGCGCATCCAGCGGGATTTGCGCACGCTTCAGGCCATCGGGTCCATCTACTGCGGCGCCCATCATGCCGGCCGGCCCAAAGACTCCACCGGCATGTGCCCGGAGTGCAGCGAAACCATCCTGCTCACCCACGATCGCGCCGCCAACTGCCCCTACGGTCACCAGGGAAACTGCCAGGACTGCACCCTCAAGTGCAACCGCGGGGACCAACAGCAGCGCATCAAGGCCATCATGGCCTACGCCGCCCCCCGTATGCTGGTGCGCCACCCCCTTATGACCCTGGAGTACCTGGCAAAGAAGCTGCGCACGTAAACGGCACGCAAACGCCCCGGGGCCGTATAATTGCCAAAGCACAATCAACCCGACTCAAGCAAAGGAACATCATGGAACGCGTGGGATATTACAACGGCACTATTGGACCCCTGGAAGAGCTGCAGGTCCCGTTCCTGGACCGCGTGTGCTTTTACGGTGACGGCGTGTACGACGCCACCATGACCCGGGACGGCGTGATCCTGTACCTGGACGATCACCTGGACCGTTTTTTCAACAGCATGCGCCTGATGCGCTTCCAGCCCGACTTCACCCGCGAAGAGCTGGCCTCGCGCCTGCAGCAGGTGGTGGACGCCGCTAATGCCCGGGACCTGTTCCTGTACTGGCAGATCACCCGCGGCACCGGCCTGCGCCAGCACGCGTTCCTGCCGAACGCCCAGCCTAACCTGTGGATCTACGCCGAACCCTGCCCCTACGAGGACCTGAGCAAGTCCGTGCCCGTGATCACCGTGGAGGACACCCGCCATCATCATTGCAACGTCAAGACCCTTAACCTGCTGCCCAACGTCATGGCCCAGCAGGCCGCCGTGGAAGCAGGCGCCGAAGAGGCCGTATTCGTACGAGACGGAGTGGTGACCGAAACCGCCCACAGCAACGTACACATCCTGAAGAACGGAGTGCTGGTCACCCACGCGGCCGACAACCTAATCCTTCCGGGCATTGCCCGCAAGCACCTGATCGCCATGTGCCATGAGCTCGGCATTCCCGTGGACGAGAGGGGCTTCACCCGCCAGCAGATGCTGGATGCGGACGAAATCATCATCACCGCCAGCAGCACCTTTGCCCAGCGCGTCCACAGCGTAGACGGGCAGCCCGCTGGCTGCAAGGACGAAGCCACCTACACGCGGCTCAGGGACGCCCTGGTTGCCGAGTTCGAAGCCTACATCGCGCAGCAGGGGCAGGCAGCAGATCCGCACGCAGCAGCCGACGCCACCGATCCTGCGACCCGCTGATCAGGGGGCGAATATGAGCGCCAAGGAAACCGCCCCCGAAGCCAGGCAACCGACCGCTGAATCCGCCGAAGAAAGCGTCGCAAACGGCAAGGCGCCCCTGAAGATCCGCGTGGCGCGGGTCGAGGACGCCCCCGCCGTTGCCGCTATCTACGCGCCTTACGTGGAAAGCACTGCCATCACCTTCGAATACGACGCCCCCGATGCGCAGGAGATAGCCCGACGCATGACCACCACCCTGGAGCACTACCCATACCTGGTAGCGGAAGACACCCAGGGCCGCATCCGCGGCTACGCCTACGCCAACGCCTTCAAGCCCCGGGCGGCATACAGCTGGTCCGTGGAGACCTCCATCTACGTTGAGCGGGGCTTTCATGGGCGCGGCGTGGGCCGCCAGCTCCAGACCACCCTGGAGGGGCTGCTGGCCGTGCAGGGAGTGCGTAACGTCAACGCCTGCATCGCCTTCCCTCCAACGGAAGACGACCCCTACCTGACCTGCGACAGCGTACTCTTCCACAAGCACATGGGCTTTGCCCCGGTAGGCCAGTTCCACTGCTGCGCCAGCAAGTTCGGCCACTGGTACCACATGGTCTGGATGGAAAAGCACATCGGCCCCCACAAGCCGGGGCAGCCCAAGCCCCCGGTGCCCTTCAGCCAGCTAGGAACAGGCTAGCGCAAGCGGGAGGACCCTACGCCGCCAGCCGCAGCTCAAAGCCGCAATCCCTGCCTACGCCGAGCCATAGCCCATATCCCGCAGCTGATCTTCGTCCATTCCGAAGTAGTGACCGATTTCATGCACCATGGTTCTGCGTACCCGTTCCCGCAGGTCATCCACGCTCTGGCTGACCTCCAGATGAGGCTCCTTGAACAAGGTGATGGTGTCCGGGGTGTTGCACAGGCCGTAGGACTCCCCCCGGTTCGGCAGGGCCACCCCGCTGTACAGACCCAGCAGGAGCTTGCTGCCCTGGGGATTGCAGGGGCTTTGGATGGAGGCACCGTCTTCCAGCCGCTCCAGATGCTGCCAGCTGGGCTGGTCTTCCACCAAGAACGCCACGTTCTCTATGTGGCGGGAAAAGCGCTCCGGAATAGACTCGTAGGCCTGCTGGCAGATCTGGTCGAACTCATCGTCGGAAACCTGAATCATGGGACCCTCCTTCCTGCGCAGCAAAGCCTTTGCTCCATGGTACGTCATCTGACGCCCCGGCGCGCCCAGATGCCAGTCTCCTTAATTCCTACTAAAACACTAGGATTAAAGCGCAACCCATGCTACACTACACCCGTCACACACTCACCACGCGGCGCCGTACTGCGTCGGCCCGCGTCCAAAGGGAAGAAGAGGAACCCATGGGAAACCCGATCCTGACCACATCGAATCTGACCATAACCGCAGACGAGACCACTATTCTGCGCGGCGTGGACCTGACCCTTGAACGCGGCTCCACCCACGTGCTCATGGGACCCAACGGCGCCGGTAAGTCCACCCTGGGCCACGCCCTCATGGGCAACCCCGAGTACGCCGTTGCCGACGGCGCCATCATCTTCGACGGGCAGGACATCACCGACCTGGAGCCCAACAAGCGTGCCACCGCCGGCCTGTTCATGAGCTTCCAGGCCCCGGTTGAAATCCCCGGCGTGCCGCTGTACACCTTCCTGCGCGCCATCGTTGCCACCCGTCCCGAGCTGAAGCTGCGCGGCGCCAAGCTGAAGAAGCGCATCGCCCAGATCATGGAGCAGCTCTCCATGGATCCCAGCTACTTGGACCGCGAGCTCAACGTGGGCTTTTCCGGCGGCGAGAAGAAGAAGGTGGAAATGCTCCAGCTCCTTCTGCTGCAGCCCAAGCTGGCCATTCTGGACGAAACCGACTCCGGCCTTGACGTGGACGCGCTGGACACCGTTTCCCGCGCCATCCGCATCTACCAGGAGGAGCTGGACGGCACCCTGCTCATGATCACCCACAACACCCGCATCCTGGACCACGTGAACGTTGACCGCGTGAACGTGCTGGTCCGGGGCAAGCTGGTGGACGAAGGACCCGCGGATCTGATCCAGAAGATCAACGACCAGGGCTTCGAAAAGTACGTCGGCCGCGAAGGCTCTGGCGCCGCATCCGTGGCCGCCGCCGTGGAGGCCAAGCTGAGCCAGGCCGCTGACCTGGAAGCCCAGCGGGAAAAGCACTTCGACGCAACCAGCGCCGTGGCCAACATGGAGGCCGCCCTTGCCACCTTCGACGCCCAGCGCGCCGCAGGCAAGTCAGCCGCAGAGGCCGTGGAAGCCGCCCAGGCGACCCAGGCGGCCAGCGGTCTTGCCGCAGCCCTTGACCCCAAGGCAGGGGAATAGCAATGACCCAGAATCGCACCAACGTGGCGGACGTGGATCGCGAACGCTACGACTTCATCAAAAGCGAAGCCAACACCGAGCGGGTGGACAGCGGCCTGACCCCTGAGATCATCCGGGAGATCTCACAGCGCAAGGACGAGCCCGAATGGATGCTGGAGCATCGCCTGAAGTGCCTGGAGATCTACCACGCCACCCCCATCCCCAACTGGGGCCCCTCCCTTGACGGACTGAACATGGACAACATCGTCACCTACGTCAAGCCGGAGGGAAACCAGAAGAGCGACTGGGAAAGCGTGCCGGAGGACATCAAGGACACCTTCGAGCGCCTGGGCATTCCCCAGGCCGAGCGGGCCTATCTGGCAGGCGTGGGTGCCCAGTACGACTCCGAGCTGGTCTACCACAACATCCAACAATCCGTCGCCGACCAGGGCATCGTGTACTCCGGCATCGAAGAAGCCATCAAGAACGGCTGGGAAGACGTGATCCGCCAGCACTTCATGAAGCTGGTCCCGCCCACCGACCACAAGTTCGCCGCCCTTCACGGCGCGGTCTGGTCTGGCGGCTCCTTCGTGTACGTGCCCAAGGGCGTCAAGCTGGACTTCCCCTTGCAAAGCTACTTCCGCCTGAACGCCAAGGGCGCCGGGCAGTTCGAGCACACCCTCATCATCGTGGAGGAAGGCGCTGACCTGCACTTTATTGAAGGATGCAGCGCTCCCAAGTACAACGTGGCCAACCTGCACGCCGGATGCGTGGAGCTGTTCGTGGGCAAGAACGCGCACCTGCGCTACTCCACCATCGAAAACTGGTCCAAGAACATGTACAACCTGAACACCAAGCGCTCCATCGTGGACGAAAACGGCAGCATCGAATGGATCAGCGGCTCCTTCGGCAGCCACGTGGGCTGCCTGTACCCCATGAGCATCCTCAAGGGCGCCAACTCCAGCAGCGAGTTCACCGGCATCACCTTCGCCGGCACCGGACAGGACCTGGACACCGGCTGCAAGGTGGTCTGCTCTGCTCCCAACACCCGCGCCGTGGTCAACACCAAGTCCATTTCCAAGGGCGGCGGTGTTTCCACCTTCCGCAGCAGCGTGGTGGTAACCGAAAAGGCGGAAAACGCCAGCGTTGCCGTGAGCTGCGCCAGCCTGATGCTGGACGATCAGAGCCGCTCCGACACCATCCCCCTGATGGACATCCGCAACCAGAACGTGAACGTGGGCCACGAGGCAAGCATCGGCCGCATTGGCAACGACCTTCTGTTCTACCTGATGAGCCGCGGCATTCCGGAAGACGAAGCCTCCACCATGGTGGTCAACGGCTTTGCCAACCCGGTTTCCAAGGAGCTGCCCATGGAATACGCCCTGGAAATGAACAACCTCATCAATCTGGAAATGGAAGGAGCTATCGGCTAATGAGCACGCTTACCAACGCTGCCGCTCCGGCAGCTCCCCTGAGCGCGGTGAACCCGCTGCTCACCCCCACCTGGAACCGACACGGCCTGAACGGCACCCCCGTGGAGCTGGAAGACCTGGTCATTGCGAACGAAACGTCCATCACCGCCAGCAGCCTGGAGGGCTTCGAGCCGCTGACCGCCGCCGACTTCGACGCCGCCTGGAATGCCGCCGAAGACCAGGCCCGTTCCATGACCGCCCGCCGGGTGACCGTGGCAAGCACCGCCGATGTGGACGAAACCCCCTTCCGGGAGTTCGCCGCCAAGGCAAAGGATCCCCTGGACGTTCCCGCCCGCAACGCCGTGCCTCGCAGCGCCACCGACGCTGCCCTGAGCGACGACACCGTGGCATGGCTGCAGGAGAATACCCTGGCCTGCGCTTCCCTGGAAGTGCCTGCCTATCGCACGGTTTCCGAGCCCCTGGTCCTGCGCCTTGCCGCCCAGGACGGCGCCCTTTCCGTTGCCACCGTAAACCTGCTGGCAGGGGAAGGATCCACCTGCACGATCATCATCGAAGCTGACTCCCCCACCGCCGGCAGCGGCGCCGTGGGCGTGAACCTGAAGGTGGTTGCCCAGGAAAACGCTCGGGTGACCATACGCCAGCAGCAGACCCTGGACAGCTCCTGGACCTACTTCGAAAGCACCGAGATCAAGCAGGCCGCCAGCTCCCGCGTTGACGTGAGCCAGATGTACCTGGGCAGCGCCCAGACCTTCGCCGGCCTGGGAAGCGCTCTGCTGGGAGCCCGGGCATCCGTTTCCATCAACACCACCTACCTGGGCACGGGGGACCGCGTCCTTGACCTGAACTACCTGATCCGCCAGTTCGGCAAGAACACGGAAAGCAAGCTGATCGCCAACGGCGTGCTTGCCGGCACCTCCAGCACGGCCCTGTGGGGAACCATAGACCTGATTCACGGCGCCAAGGGCGCCCACGGCCACGAGCTGGAAACCGTGCTGCTGGCAAACCCGAAGGTCCGCAACCGCAGCCTGCCCATAATCCTGTGCGACGAAGACGACGTGCAGGGCGACCATGGCGCCACCATCGGTCACGTTCCCGCCGACCAGCGCTACTACCTGGGCTCCCGTGGGCTGGACGAAAAGACCGCCGAGGGGCTGTTCCTGCGCTCCACCTTTGAGAAGGGCCTGGTCAACGCCTTTGATCAGGCGTCCCGCAACGCCGTGATGCGCCTTGCCGTAGCCGAGCTGGGCGCGGACTTCGCCGCCGATGAAGAGGAAGACCCCATGACCGAAACCTCCGAAGACCGCGCAGGCACCGCCTTCGACCCCGCAGCAGCAGACATTGAGCAGAACCCCTTCAAGGCTGACTT
>JAQXGX010000059.1 GCA_029006935.1 Eggerthellales bacterium
CGACCCATATCGCGGCGTGGTGGCGCTCATCCGCGTGGTGGACGGCTCGGTCAGGAAGGGCGAGCTCATCCACATGATGGCCACGGGCACGGAAACCCTGGTGGAGGAAGTGGGCGCCCGTCGCCCTGTGGAAACCCCCATACCCGCCCTGACTGTGGGCGAAGTTGGCTACCTGGTCACCGGCCTGAAGGACGTGAGCCAGGTCCGCACCGGCGACACCCTGACCACCGCCAAGAACGGCGCCACCGAGCCCCTGGCCGGATACCGCGAGGTCAAGCCCATGGTCTACACCGGCTTGTTCCCCATCGACTCCGACCAGTATGAAGACCTGAAGGAAGCGCTGGAAAAGCTGGTGTTGAACGACCCCGCCCTGGTCTGGGAGCCGGAAAAGTCCGTGGCCCTGGGCTTTGGCTTCCGCGTGGGCTTTTTGGGCCTGCTGCACATGGAGGTTGTGAAGGAGCGTCTGGAGCGTGAGTTCGGCCTTGACCTGCTTGCCACCGCGCCTAGCGTGGAGTACCACGTGTTCATGCCCAACGGCGACGTGCTGAGCGTGCGCTCGCCCCAGGAAATGCCGGAAGCGGGCACCTACGACCACATCGAGGAACCCTACCTTAAGGCCAAGATCCTGATTCCGCCGGACTACGTGGGCGCCGTCATGGAGCTGACCACTGCCCGCCGCGGCATCTTCATCAACATGAACTACCTTTCCCAGAACACCGTGGAGCTGCTCTGGGAAATGCCCCTGAGCGAAATGATCATGGACTACTTCGATCGCCTGAAGTCCAACACCAAGGGCTACGCGTCCCTTGACTACGAGCTGGGGGATTACAAGCCCAGCCAGCTCCAGAAGCTGGACATTCTGCTTTCCGGCAAGCCCATCGACGCCCTGAGCTTCATCGTCCACAAGGACAAGGCCTACGACCGCGGCCGCGTTCTGTGCGAAAAGCTCAAGGAGATCATCCCGCGCCAGATGTTCGAGGTGCCCATTCAGGCAGCCGTGGGCGGGCGCATCCTGAGCCGTCAGACGGTGAAAGCCAAGCGCAAGGACGTGCTTGCCAAGTGCTACGGAGGCGACATCACCCGTAAGCGCAAGCTGCTGGAAAAGCAGAAGGCCGGCAAGAAGCGCATGAAGGCTATCGGCAACGTGGAGGTGCCCCAGGAAGCGTTCATGGCCATTCTGAAGGTGGACGACTAGGCGGGGCTGCCCGTTCTTTCCCTGTGTCCTTGGATCAGAAGGCCGCTATGCAAGACTACTTCAAAACCCATCAGCTGCTCCTGGCGCCCATGGCAGGTGTTACGGACGAAGCCCTGCGCACCCTGTGCCTTGAGCAGGGCGCCGACGTCACGTACACGGAAATGGTGTCTGCCAAGGCCCTTTCCTTTGCCAATCAAAAGACCCGGCACCTTCTGAACATGGCTGAGGGCGAAGACCAGGTGGCGGTGCAGATCTTTGGCCACGAACCCGAGGTCATGGCCCGGGAGGCCGCCTGGGTGGCGCAGACCATGGGCCAGAAGCTGGCCTACCTGGACGTGAACATGGGCTGCCCGGCCCGCAAGATTGCCGGCAAGGGAGACGGCTCCGCGCTGATGAAGGACCCTGAGCTGGCGGCCCGAATCATTGCCTCCATCTGCGCTGCGGTGCCCGACGTGCCGGTGACCTGCAAGTTTCGTCGCGGCTACTACCAGGATCAGGAAACCGCACCGGAGTTTGCCAAGCGCATGGAGCAGGCGGGCGCTGCCGCGGTGGCGGTGCACGGCCGCTTTGTCCAGCAGATGTACAACGGCTCCGCGGACTGGGGCGTGATCAGCCGGGTGCGGGAAGCGGTCAGCGTGCCGGTCATAGGCAACGGAGACGTGCGCTCCGGTGCTGACGCCTTGCGCATGGTCCGGGAAACCGGCTGCCACGCGGTCATGATCGCCCGCGCTGCCGAGGGCAACCCCTGGATCTTCGCCCAGGCAAAAGCCGCCCTGGCGGGCCAGCCGGAGCCTCCCAAGCCCACCTTGGACGAACGCGTGGCCATGGCCCGTCGTCACGCTTGGCTGCTTTCCCAGCGGGAAGGAAAGAACCTGGTGCGCATGCGCAAGCACGCTGCCTGGTACATGACCGGACTGCCCGGTGCTTCCGTGGCGCGGGGGAAGTTCAACCAGTGCGTGACCTTGGAGGACTTCAACGCCGTGTTCGACGAGCTGCTGGCCTACGCCCATCAGTTCCTGGAAGCCCACGGATCCGCTAGCTGCGCTCCCCAGGCGCAAGGCTCAACGGACCTGTAGCGAAGGAGCGCTGCTCGCCGCCGAACCGTCAAATCGTCACGTAGCCGAACCTGCCAACACCCGCAACCTTTATCCCCGAAAGGCCCATCATGCCCCACGACCCCTACGGTGCCCTGTACCTGCACATTCCCTTCTGCGTGAAGCGCTGCGCGTACTGCGATTTCCCCACCACGGCCATCCGCCAGTCCAGCCGGGAAATCGACGCCTACATAGACGACCTGATCCTGCAGATCCGACGCAAGTCCAAGGAAGGGGAGCTGGCGTCCCTTCGCACCGTGTACCTGGGTGGCGGCACCCCTAGCTTCATCGGGCAGAAGCGCCTGAGCAGCCTGCTGTACGCCCTGGGCATGAGCATGCGCCTTGAGCCGGACGTGGAGTGCACCATGGAGGCCAACCCGGAAAGCCTCACGCCCGAACTGGTGAAGGACGTGTGGGCCCTGGGGGTGAACCGACTTTCCTTGGGTGTTCAGAGTTTCGATGATCAGGTGCTGCAGATCCTGGGCCGTGCTCACAGCGCTCAGGACGCCATCAACGCCGTTCGCGCAGCTCAGACGCGCTTTACCAACATAAGCGTGGACCTGATGTGCGGCATTCCCGGTCAGAGCCTGGAATCCTTCCAGCGCAGCGTGGAACAGGCCGTTGAGCTGGGGGTGACCCACGTGAGCGTGTATCCCCTGGCCATTGAAAAGGGCACTCCCTTTGCCAAGGCGGTGCGCAAGGGGACCATGGCGCCTCCCGATGATGACGCCGAGGCCGACCACATGGAAGCCGCCGCCCGCCTGCTCACGGAAGCGGGCTTCCAGCGCTACGAGGTGGCCAGCTACGCCAAGCCCGGCTGCCACAGCCTGCACAACACCGCCTACTGGACCGGCGTGCCCTACCTGGGGTTGGGAGCGGGTGCTGCGACCATGACCCAGAACAGCCAGCGGCGCATGCGCGCTAAGGACGGCTACGTGACCGACGACCTGAATCCCGCTCAGATGCTGGCGGAGGATTTGATGCTGGGCATGCGCATGGCCCGGGGCGTTTCCGTTGCCCAGGTCCAGGAAGCGGGCGAAACAGGGCTGCTGCCCCAGGCTCCCCAGGTGTTCGAAGAGCTGTGCCAGCTGGGACTGGTGGAGGTGCGGGAGCTGCCGGTGTGCCTGCCCAGCGTGTACCAGAATCCGGAGGGGGCCACGGCGGAATCCCTGGCGGAGCTCCAGGCTTCCCTGAATGCCGAGCCGGGAGCGGCGGCGGTTTCGGAGCCGCGATACTGCCCCACGGAGAGGGGCTGGCTCTGCGGCAACGAGCTCTACGGCCGCATCTTCGACTTGGGGGAGTAGGCTGGTTGAAACGGCGCCCACGGTCGGCGTGGTCGCAATGGCTAGACTTGCCGCCACGGCTGGCCTGGTCGGCTTGGCCGCAACCCGCTGGCAGCGCTCGTGCCTGCCGCTTTCGCCCCGTGCAGCCAGCCTTTGCCGCCCGGCGGTTTCGCCCTGCCCTTCGTCCGCCTGCGCCGAAGGCTGGCATTCAGAAAAACCTATAACCAGCGTTCATTCCTCCGTATAGTGGTTTGTGTTGGATTCGGGGTCAAAGTGGCGTATCCTGAACAACCGTCTGACTGGAAAGGTCTGCGTTTGTGTGCGCTCAAAGGCGTCAACAGCGTCCAAAAATCAGCTCCGCATGCTAAAACAGACCCCTTCAGTCAGGTTGAACTGCAGGAATTCCAAGCCGCCTGGGCGGCTTGAGCGAACGCGAGCGGCCTTATCGATTAAATTCATGGCCGAACCACCACTTACCACGAGGTACGCATGATCGAGATCAAGAACGTTACCAAGGTGTACGAAACCCGGGAGGGGTCGCACACCGCGCTGAAGGACGTTTCGCTGACCATCAACGACGGCGACATCTTCGGCATCATCGGCGAATCAGGCGCCGGCAAGTCCACCCTGGTCCGCTGCATCAACATGCTGGAGGCCCCTACGTCCGGCTCCATCCTGATCGACGGCGAGGACATTACCACCCACACCGGCAAGCAGCTGAACGAAGACCGTGCCGGTATCGGCATGATCTTTCAGAACTTCAGCCTGTTCCAGCAGCGCACGGTGCTGAAGAACGTGACCTATCCGCTGGAAATCCACGGCACCGACAAGGCCGCCGCGGAGGCGCGTGCCAAGGAGTTGCTAAAGATCGTGGGCTTGGAGGGCAAGGAGCAGCGTTACCCAAGCGAACTATCCGGCGGTCAGCAGCAGCGCGTGGCCATTGCCCGCGCCCTGGCCAACAACCCCAAGATCATGCTCTGCGATGAAGCCACCTCCGCCCTGGACTCCCGCACCACCATTCAAATTCTGGACCTGCTGCAGCAGATCAACCGCGACCTGGGGGTCACCATGGTGGTGATCACCCATGCTCTGGCCGTTGCGGAGCAGATCTGCAACCGTATTGTGGTGTTGGATGACGGCGTTATAGTCGAGCAGGGAGAAACCGCCCAGGTCTTTGCCAATCCCCAGGCGGACATTACCCGCGAGCTGCTGGGGCACAAGCGCGTCAGCTCCACCCTGAGCGAGTCCGAGCCCCCGGCTCCGCGCCAAGGCAGCATGCCCCTGGGTGGCCGAGATTTCCCCGGTGAGCAGCACCGTATGCGGGCGATGGGAGGCATCTAATGGATATCGTAGCATTCTTCGCCGAATACGGCCCGCTTCTGGCCGAGGGCACCGTGGACACCCTGGTCATGACCATTCTGTCCTGCCTGTTCGCTTACTTGATCGGCCTGCCGGTGGGCATTGGCTTTGCGCTGACCACCCCCAACGGCCTGCATCCTATGCGCACCCTGAACACGGTGCTGGGATGGATCATCAACATAGGCCGTTCCATCCCCTTCGTCATTTTGCTGGTGGCCATCATCCCGTTCACGCGCCTGATCGTGGGCACTTCGCTGGGCGTGCCCGGCGCCATTGTGCCTCTGACCGTGAGCGCGGCTCCCTTCGTGGCTCGCATCGTGGAGCAGTCTTTGGCGGAGGTTGACGCGGGGCTTATTGAGGCCGCTCAGAGCTTCGGCTCCAGCACCTGGCAGATTGTGACCAAGGTCATGCTGCGGGAAAGCCTGCCCAGTCTGATTCGCGGCGTGGCCATTACCTTTGTGAACCTGTTCGGCTACTCCGCCATGGCAGGTACCGTGGGTGCCGGCGGCCTGGGCGACATTGCCATTCGCTACGGCTACCAGCGTTGGAACGCGGAAATCATGATTGCCGCTGTGATCCTGTGCGTGGTGCTGGTGCAGATCTTCCAGTCCTTCGGCGATGCGATGGCTCGCAAACTGGACCATCGCAAGTAGCCCCAGGGTAGGGAAGTGCGAAGACCAGCTCGAAACCTTACTGAACAATCTGCAAACGCAAGAAGCACCCCCGCGGGGGTGCTTCTTCGTTGTTGATCACGCTATTGAAGTGCAGGGCGAAGTCCAAGGCAGCGGGCTCTTTGCAAGGAGCGTCCCGCGCTGGCGGAGTCGACTCGCACGTCATACGCAAGCGAACCAAGCCCCCTGCGTCCGAGTCCAGGCCCAGGCCCGGCCCCAGGCAGCCGCGCTTCCCTAGAACACCCAGCGCCCGTCTTCGTTGGGGGCGGGAACGCCGTCCATTTCGTCCGGTTCCTCCTGGGGCTCGGGATCCACCGGGGTCTGCTGCTGGGGCTTGCGCTCTTCCTGCTGAGCGGCATCGGGGAAGGCGGCAAGGAAGGCGTCCTGCAGCGCCGCGTTGGCCACCACGAACACCACCTGCTGGAACACGCCGGGATGCTCGGCGATCCACTGTGCAAAGATCCCTGCCACTTGGGCAGGATCATTGCCGTTGAAACCGCAGCCAAAGGCGGTGGCCACCAGGGTCTGGCACCCGTTTTCAGCGGCAATGCCCAGCGCGCTGTTGATCCGGTACCTCAGGTGGGTGTTGCACTCCGCTTCCGACCTGGCCGGGTTTTCCAGCGCGCGCTTCCGATTGGGCTCGGCCATGACCAGCACGTCCACCGGCTTGGCCTTGCCGTCCTGCAGGAACTGCACGTCCGGCACGTAGACGGCGCGGTCGGTGCACAGGCCGTCGTTGAAGTGCCCCTTGTTGCCGGCGTAGTAGGTGTCCTGCAGGCTTTCCAGAATGGGATACAGGTTGCTGGAAGCGCACAGCATGGCCTCGGGGCCCCAGGCGCCACCTGCGTAGTTGCCCGCAGGCTTGGTAAAGGACGCAGGGTCTATAACGCACGGCTTGCCCTGGGCGCGCATGAGGGCGCGGCACACGTTGCCCCGCTCAACCCGAACCTGAGTCTGGCCCTGACCCTGAGGCACGGTCAGGCTCCAGCCGGCACCTTCCTGGTAGATGCGGGCGCCTTCCGCGCTGGCTGCGATCTCCTTGGCAAAGATGGCCTTCATGCGTCCGATATTGGCCGCTGCCTGAGCGGCGCGTTCTTCACGAGTTGCCACAGTAGCTCCTTTGATCGGTGGTCGATGACTACTTCTGCCTTAGCATAGCATCAGCGTGTTTCGGGCTTTGTTCAAATTCCAGATGAGGATCGAACCTCGGCAGGGGATGAGGGCTGAACCCCAACAGAGGGCGTGGGCGAAACCGCGGCAAGGTCAGCGCCGTGCGCCTGAGCGCTGCGCATGAGGTCGATAAACCGCGGTGTCCGCGCCAGCCTGCGCAGCTGCTTTACGCTACGCACCCGCAGGGCAAAGTCAACGTCCGCCAAGCTGCGATGGGTCAGGTTCAGCACGTGCGCGGTGTAGACATCGTTGCTTTCCCGGCCGCAGGAAATCACCCGCAGCATTCGAGGGCTTTGGCTCACGAAAAACTCCACGTGACCCGTGCCATAGCTGCCGGTCTTGGTGTAGACCAGCAGATCGCCCTTGCGAATGCGCTGGACCTTGCTCAGCCGACCGCCTCGCGTATCCTTTGCGTACACCAGCCTGAAGCACTTGCTCAGAGCTGCGATCTGCTGGTCGCTCAGCCTGTTGGTGGGTCGGCCTACGTACAGCCTGGGACCGGGTCGAAGGCAGGCGCACAGATTGGCAAAGTCCCAGCTCTTCAGCTGAAGGCGGGGCAGCAGCCCCTCCAATCCTGCCTGATGCATGTACTGCCACAGCACCCAGCTGGCAAAGTGCGTGCAGTCGGTGCGGCCAGAGCCGTCGGGGATGGTAGGCCGGCGCAACCCGTGGGCGTTGTCGTACACGTACTTCTGCTTGAAAAAGGTCAGGTGCGTCCTTTTTGCCAGGGATAAAACTGAGCGATCCCTGCCGCGAACAGCCCGCATCGCCAGCGCCTGAGCGCTCTTTGCGGCTTGCTTTAGGGGGCTGTTGGTCATGGCGCGCTTCTCCTGGTCGGTGTGGTCGGGTTGGGCCTTGCTCGCGTCGGTACCGCTGGGCGTGGGACCCCGTCCGTTGCGGTCGGGCGATCGAGCACCCCAAGGGCCTTTCCGTGCACTAGGCTCAATGTGGTATCAGATATAACATATACTCTCTCAGATGCACAAATACCCCCTTCTCACCTGGGGCTTTGCCACCGTTCAAAACCGCCGCCCACTGCAGCCCCAGCTCCGTACCCAGCCGTTATCAAGCCAGCGCATCACAACACGGAACCCAGCTATAGGCAAAACCAATAACCAACTGCCAAAAACCGCTATGACCTGTCCCCCAAAAAACTATCCGTTTCCGCCCACCGCGCCCCCAATACGCGCTAGTATTACGACCCGTTAACCCAACAAGCACCCAACCAAAGGAGCAACATCATGAAGAAGTCCCTGAACAAGCTGGTGGCGGGCGCATCCGCCCTGTGCCTGGTGGCCGCGCTCGGCCTGGCAAGCTGCGGCGGCGGTAACGCGTCCTCCGAAGACAAGACCATCACCGTTGCCGCAAGCCCCACGCCCCACGCCCAGATCCTGAACGAAGCCGTGGCACCTGTCCTGGAAAAGCAGGGCTACAAGCTGGAAGTCACCGAGTTCAACGACTACGTGCAGCCCAACACCGTGGTGGATCAGGGCGAACTGGACGCCAACTACTTCCAGCACATCACCTACCTGAACCAGTTCAATGAGGAAAACGGCACCAACCTGGTTTCCGTTGGCGCCGTTCACTACGAGCCCTTTGCCATCTACGCCGGCACCAAGTCCAGCCTGGAAGACCTGTCCGAGGGCGACAAGGTATCCGTTCCCAACGACACCACCAATGAAGCCCGCGCTCTGCTGCTCCTGGAGCAGGCCGGCCTGATCAAGCTGGACCCGGATGCCGGTCTGACCGCAACCCCCAAGGACATTGTGGAAAACCCCAAGAAGCTGGAGATCGTGGAGCTTGAGGCTGCCCAGCTGACCAAGTCCCTGGAGGACGTGGCCGTGAGCTGCATCAACGCCAACTACGCTCTGGAGGCAAATCTTTCCGCTCAGAAGGACGGCCTGGTGGTTGAAGCATCTGACGGCACCGCGGCCGACGCCTACGCAAACATTCTTGCCGTGAAGGCCGGCAACGAAAACTCTGACAAGATCAAGGCCCTGGTGGAGGCTTGCCAGTCCCAGGAGGTCAAGGACTACATCACCAGCACCTTCAACGGTGCGGTCGTTGCCCTGTAGGACCCCTCTGGGAATACGCCCGCGCCCCCGGCAGCGTCCAAAACTTATGCCGTTTTGGGGAATTTCCCGCTCAATCTGGACTTTTTCCCAAAAAAGGCTCCCGCAGCATCAGCTTATACGCTATTGTACCTAGGACGCAAACGCAAGGTTCGGCGCGCATCTGCAGGTCACGCAGGAAGTCACGCCCCGACCCTGCAATGCGCAAGGCCGTACGCTCACCGTTTTCCAGAGGCTGCGGCACGCTATGCACCAAATCATTGAAGGAGACACTATGGCACTTCCTACCATGACCCCTGAGCAGCGCGCTGCTGCACTGGAAAAGGCTGCAGCTGCCCGCAAGGCTCGCGCTGAGCTGAAGGCAAACATCAAGGCCGGTACCGTTACCATTGCAGAGGTGCTGGAGTCCCAGGACGAAATCGTGAAGAAGACCAAGGTCGCCGCTGTTCTTGCTGCTCTGCCGGGCTACGGCAAGGCTCGCGTTGCCAAGCTCATGGAAGAGTGCGGCATCCAGGAGTCCCGTCGCGTGGGCGGTCTGGGCGCAAACCAGAAGGCAGCCCTGCTGGAAAAGCTGGCCTAGCAACACGGCCTACGGCGCAGGCAAACCCGTAAAGCCTATGAAGGTCCCGCGGAAATCCCCGGGGCCTTCTTATTTTGTGCTCACCCTGCGTTTCTGCAGCGCAGGAGCCTTTGCCCCGCACCGCTTAGCACCCCCGCGTGCTACCATGGAACGGACAATATGCTGGCGGCCCCGCGGCCCCGCGACCGCCGCGCCGCCCAGAAACCACGCGCATCACCCAAAGGAGCAAGAACATGGAAAACCTGGAGGAAATCCTGCTGGGAGGCAGGGCCTTCTACACCCGCACGGGCAACAGCTACAACACCAAGGACAACATGGCCCCCGCTGAGCAGCGCATCCAAGCCGCCCTGGCCATGGGCGCCTCCCATAACATCGGCTACTATCCGCTGCTGCGCAAGTCCGCCCAAACCGACCCGGACGCCAACGTGCGCGCCGCCGTTAAGCAGGCATCCCTGCTGCTGGAAGAAGAGTTCGGTGAAGATGCCTGCCTGCAGGCCAACGAAGATCACATCGGCCCTAGGCGTTCTCAGGGCGGTTCCGAGGAAGCCCACATGCGGGGCGACTTCTTTGGCGCCGACCTGAACGACTTCCGATAAGGAGCATCAGTGGTAAAGAAGTACGAAAACTGGGATTTCTTCCGCCTTGTGGACGAGCTGGATGAAGGGGCCGAAAACCCCACCCGCCTGATCCGGGACGTGCTCCGCAGCGGCCTGCGACTGGAGCCTGACCAGGCCATCGAGCTCATCTACTACAACACCGACGCCGAGCGGGAGATTCTGGAAGCGGTTGAGGGCAGCTTCGAGCCCGATCAGGTAGCGGAGCTGCGGGAGTACATTGGCATGGAGCGGCTGGAAGAAATCTTCCTGCCCAAAAAGACCAAGAACACCTGGGCTCGCACCGCTCCCGAACCCGACCGCAACAGCTCCGGCCTGCGCAACGGGCGGGGGAACAAGGGCGGCAAGCCGGGCAAGTTCAAGGACAGCGACCGGGCCCGCAGCGGCTCGGGCAACAAGTCCAACGCCCGCGGCAACAGGCGCGGCGGCCGCAACAAGCCCAACTGCTCATTCTAGGCTGCGACCAGTATCGTCCTGCTAAACTATCCTCAAGTAAGATAACGACCTCCAAAATACGACTCCAAAGCGCTCCGGCGCCCACAGAAAGGCTTCCCATGGCTATTGAAATCTCGCCCCTGGAAATCATCAACCTGCAGATGCTGCAGTCCAGCTTTGAAATGCTTTCCCTGGATGACGAAACCGCCGAGCGCCCCGAGGACATAACCTTTGGGTTCGAATGCTCCGACGTGCAGGTCCAGGAAGAGGGCGCGCTGCTGATCGGCAAGCTCACGGTAGACATGGCTCCCGGCGAAGATCAGGAAAACGTTGAGTTCCAGCTGACCATGACCGCGCGCGGCATCATTAATGTGGACGACGATGCCCCCATGTTCGATCCCGACTTTGTGGACCAGGCCAAGGTCCAGGTGTTCCAGGCGCTGCTGGCCTTTATCCGGGCGCAGGTCCAGAGCATTACCTCCCAGTCTCCGGTGGGTCAGGTGAACCTGCCGCTCATGGAGCTGGACAGCGTGGAGGAAGACCTGTAGAAGCTCCGCGTTTGGCGGGTGAAAGACTGCCAGAACCCGCGCTTTCCGGGCATCCTCAGGGTCCCAGAGCAACGTCGAACAGGCCAACGTACAAGCCGCAAGCTGCATTTCCAGGTGCAGTTTGCGGCTTTCTTTGTGCCGTGGGCAAAATAACACCTTCCAATCTCAAAAAAAGTAAGTGCTGAGCAGGGATTATGTAGTACTATGCTTACAGCTGACGTAGGTTCTGCTATGTGGATTTAAGGCCGCGTCCGCAAAGGAAAAGGCGCAAGTAAAAAGGGTAGGGGAAGTGCAGCAGCGTGGAAACACGCTGCGCACCACCGCGTACTTGAAGTGGTGCCTTTTCATTCTTGGCGCATTGCGCAAATCAACGGTTTGGTTTCACCAGGTCATTTGCGTATTTTTGCCTCCGTACTTTCCATATCCTATTGCATTATTTGGAATTGCATTGCGCTGTGTGGATTTCTGCGCAACGGGAGGGGTTTGTACATGACGGCAGAATTCACAGGATCGCACCTTGAGGTTGTGGCGTAATGTCCGAGGAACTGGTTGCGGGCACGCTGGGCTTTGACGAGTCCTATGACCTTGGGAATACCAGGAGCGAAAGCGCAAAGAAGTCCATAAAGGCAGTTGGCTACAACAACGATCTTGACTCCTTCCGTATGTACACCGTTTACGGCAATGAACCAGGACGTACGGTTCGTGGTGGAAGGTCATATAACAGGAACAGCAAGGTTGCGCTTCCTGCTGCTGATGCTGATCGTGCGGCAAAGGTAAAGCTGGAGCTTGGCAATGAGCCGCTGGTGAGTGCGGATGCGCGTTATGGATACAGGTTCGTGAAGCGCGCCTTTGACATTCTGTTCAGCGCGGTGGTCCTGATCTGCTTTTCCTGGCTGTATGTGCTCATTGCCATTCCCGTAAAGGTGGATGATC
>JAQXGX010000060.1 GCA_029006935.1 Eggerthellales bacterium
CGAATGCAGACGAGCGTTTTACCTACAATCGACAAATCTGCGATTATAGATAAACGGGGCGACCGCTTTTTCGGGGTCGGTTTACCTACTATTGTCGTTTTCTCGGATTTAGGTAAACGAGTCAGAGGGTTTTGCTCAGGCGACCTATCTAAAATCGCCGGTTCTTAAGATTTAGGTAAAGGGGGATTTACCTAAATCTGGGAAAACTCTAGATTTAGGTAAAGACGGTCTGCGAAAGAGCCTCCGTTGTTTACCTATGATTGGGGGAAGTCCCATTTTTAGGTAAAACTGACGTCGACGCGAAGCGCTTTCCTTTACCTAAAATCGGGGTTTCCCCGATTTTAGGTAAATCGGACGCCGCTTGGGAGCTCTTCCCGTTACCCAAGATTGTCGATTCTGGAGTTTTAGGTAATACGGCACCGTAGAGGCACAGCCGGGAAGGCTTCCCTCTGTCGTTTTCCCGCTACTCTTCACTGCAAGAGCCGGTTCTGATGAGATGCCCCTCTTGAACGGCAGCGAAGGTGGCCACGGCGCAGGCCGGAATCGCTAGCAGCGGGTTAAGGGTCAGCGTCACCGCCGGAACGGAGATGAACAGGAGCAGCCCCGTGACTTTGTTAGCGATGGTGTGCAGGGTTACCAACTTGCCCCGAATCACCAGGCCGGATACGTAGCCTGTAATCTTGCACAGTGCAATTAGCGCCATCCAGCCAATGAGCCAATCTGGCATCGGGAAGACCGGCAGGAGGGAAACAAGGCTTGCCATCACAAAGGCCAGGTCAGATGCGCTGTCCAGACGCGATCCGAACTGGCTTTGGGTGCGGAGCACTCTGGAAATGGGGCCGTCGATCATGTCGCTGATGCCGCACCAAGCGTACAGGGTCCAGAACGGCACGCTGTCAACGGGAGCCGCAAGCATGAGCAGGGCTGCAGCCATGCGCGTGACGGTGATTATGTTGGCTGCCTGTTGCCTCATGGAGAGTATTAAACCAGCAATCCTGCTCAGGGTGGCGGTTCAGGGCAAAAGATTGGACACACGCCTTCAACGCCCTGAATCATTCCACCAGGACGCTGACCTCGCTGAAAAACTCGTCGGTGATGCTGCCGATGTCTACGCCGAAGCTGATGGCCTGGGCGCTGGCTCCCGGTGCGACCAGCTCGACGAACGGGCGGGCGAAGGCGAGCCCCAGCGCACCGATAGCGCAGGAGGACACGATGATGAAAGCCACGGAGAACGAGAAGACGCGGGATGCTTCCTCGCGCTTCCCTGCGCCGAGCAGCATGGAGATGTTGACCGACGCGCCTGTTGCCACCATGTTCGAAAGGGCTTCGGCAATCATGACGATCGGCATGATGAGGTTGACCACGGCGAGCGCATCTCCTCCGATGAAGCGTCCCACAAAGAAGCCGTCGGCTATTGAGTAGAGCGCGCCGAACAGGGAGATGACGGCGGCAGGCGCCGCGCAGCGGAAGAGGAGCTTCGTCGGTTCAAGCTCCTTGAATATCTGAGATTCCATTCTTTCTCCTAACAAAAAAAGCCCGGTCCTCTGCAGCATCTGCTGCGAGAAAACCGGGCTCACCCGACACCTAATCCGGCAGGCGGGTTGGGCGTTCTGCTCAACCCCACGTGCTACGGCACACTACCTTCGGTGACCGTTTGTTTTTGTTGCGCAATGCGGGGGCCGCAAGCGACCGCCACTGCGGCGACTTCGGCACATGATAGTGCATTATCGGGCATGTTGCTTGGCCCTTGCCGCCTTGGCCTTGGTCTGAAAAGAGCGGTAGTCTTGCCGCTCTGCTTGTTCGGAGCAAGTCCAAGGGCGCGTGAGCAGGGCGTATTTACAGCGAAGCCTCTGCGAGCTTTTCCGTCACGCGGGCCTGAACCTTGACGTAATATGCGTAATCGCTTTCACTGAGTTCGCCCTCATCGATCTTTTCGATCTTGCTTGCCCATCTGGCATACTTGTCCATCATGCTGGCGTAGTCCACCATCATTGCGGCAACGTTGTCGGACTTTTCGTACTTCTTCATGAAGGCAATGTAATCGTCCATAAAGGTTTCGTACTCGTCCATGGTTTCCTTGAAAGAGGAGCTCTTGGCATCAGTCTTCTTTGTGTCAGCTTTCTTAGCGCTTTCCTTTGCGCTGTCCTTGGCGTCGTAGTTCTTCGCAGTGTCAGCCTTGGCCTTGTCCGCCTTGCTTTCGTCTGCCGTGTTCTTCTTTGCCGCTGCCTTGTCCTTAACGTCCAGCGAGATCTCCATGACGCCGGACTCTTCGTACGTCAGGCTCAGGCTGTTCCCGTTCTTGTCTTCAGCCTCAAAATAGGTGTTGGACTTGCTGTAATCAACGTCGAACCCCAGGTCAATGCACTTGTCCACATAATCCTGGTATTCTGCCTTGCTCATGTTGCCCACGTATGCATGAAGCTGGCTGGAGGAATCCACGTCAACATTGCCCTTGCTCTTTTCCGGGTTGGGCAGCAGCGTCGCAGGCCCCGATTTCGGCCATTGCAATGTGCCCGCTGCCTTCGGTTCCTCAAGGTCGATCGAAACGCTCTTACTGCTGCTGTGATAAGTGCAGGTGAGTTTGTAGCCGTCCTGGTTGAACGCCTCGAAAGATTCGTTTTCCTCCTCCGCCACAATGTCGAAGCCGCGCTCCTTGCATTCGCTCACATACGCGTCGAACTCCTGCTTGCTCACGCCGTCTTCGGTATTGATGCTCAGGGAGTCGTCGAAATCGTAAACCGACGAGCACTTGTGGTTCATGGACGGTATCATCTGGGCCATTGCGCCGGTGGGCCACTCTTCAAGCTCCTGACCTTCGGAGCAGCGCGACACGCCAATGCCCAGGACCACGATGACGGCCAGGGCAATCAGGATGAACTTGAGCGGCCCCTTCTTCTTGGACTTGCTTTGCTTGCGGCCTTGCTCAGGGGTGCTAGAGGCCGGCGACGACGCTGTTCCCGGGTTGCATCCGCAAACGGGGCACGTGGTCGCGTCTTCGGGGATCGATGCTCCGCAGTTATTACAGGATCTCATGGAATTCCTCGTTTCTGTTGATAGGTGTTGGCTAGCTGGGTTGAACCGTTGGTCGTGGTTTTTGGTGCGGACCCCCTTTCTGTTATGAGTGCGATTTGCGGCTTGCGAATTACGGCTTGCGATATGCGGTCAAGCTGAGCGATGGCCTTGGCGTGCAAAGTCGTGGCTACAGCCCCATGATCTCCTTCTTCTTCAGGTCGAACTCCTGCTGGGTGAGCAGGCCTGCGTCCACCAGTTCCTTGAGCTTCTTCAGCGACTCGATCTGCTGATCCAGGGTCATGGGCTGGGTCGCGGGTGCTCCCGTTACCCCTTCGCCCCGTGGCGTCAGGTTCTGGGCCATGTTCATGCCAAAGATCATCCCGCCGCCATCTCCCAGGCCGTGACCTTCGATGCCTTGGGCAATCTTCTGCTGCGCGGCAATGTTCGAAGCGTGCTGCGAGCTTCCTTCGAACGCGGCAACGCTCATGCGGTTCTGCGAGAACTGCTTAACCAACTCACGTGAATCAGGGCTGAACTCAATGTTTTCGATGGCCACCTTCACAATGCGGAAGCCGAAGCGATCAGGCCAGCTACCTGCGTTTTCGTGATCCTGGGAAACGCACCGTGCTATCTCGGTCGCCTTGCTTGGCAGCTGGGATACCCGAAACGTGCTGGAAAGGGAGTTCAGAGCTACGATGAACGACTGCAGGAACTCTGCAAGAATCTGGGTCCGGGCGGCTGGGAAGTCGAAGGAGTAGTTGAACACGTTGGGCGGGACGAAGTTTCTCAGGAACAGGGTAGGGTCCACGACTTGGATGGAGAAGGTTCCGTAGGCGTAGATCTCCAAATCGCATTTGTAATAGAGGTCGTTGTAGACCTGGGGTCCGCGCGTTCCGAATGTAATGTGCCTGATTTCCCTCAGGTTCACGAACGCGACCCGCTTTTCGGAAACGGGGATTCCGCCGTATCCCACGCGGTCGATCATCTGATTGACCAGGGAGTCCAGCTGGAATGAATCGAACAGGCTCTCCTCACCGTCGCGGTACTCGTAATTACCCGGGGTGGTCACGATGGTTTCTATCCCCGCCTGCGAGAAAACATATGCGGCCGTGTTTTCCGGAACGAAGATTCGGGATCCGTTGGAGATAACGCCGTCCGAACCGCGGACGTTGGAACCGCGTCCGCCATTCCTGTTCTTCAGCACTCCGGGCGTTACCACGGTGTGTTCGTCGAAGGTCCCTGCGGTATAGATGTCCTTCCACTGATCGGCTAACGTGCTGCTGGTCGAATCTGCTATGGCTGTGAGGATGCCCACTTCTGATTCCTTTCGTCGTTTGACACCGATCTGGCGCCGGCGTCTTCTTGTCGCGCCGGTCGAGGGGCTGCAAATCTGCTAGATGACCTGCTCGGTGTCGCAGTATCTGCACGTGGCTTTCGTTCCCTGAATGCCCGATATGGGCGCCATGCATCCCATGCACCGCTTGGTGGCTTCCACCAGCTTTTCTTTTTTCGGGACGAAAGCCACGGCGGGGCGGTGATTTACAGATACGGGCTGAGCGACCAGACCTGCTGAGATTGCTATGGTGCCGATCAGGTCCTTGACGGGACTTCCCGTGGAAGGTTGAGCGGCGGGGATGCCGTATGATTCTGCTCGGAAGGGCTGTCCCAGAACGGCGCAGGAAATGGCATCGCACCACATCCGAATGGTCTGCTTTTCCTTGTCTGATGCCGAAGTGAGCGCCGAAACGATGCTCCGGGATTCTTCCTGGTCATCGGACAGACCCAGGGTGAAGCGCTCGACTCCGTGGTTGAAGTAGACGTGAAGCTGATAGTGTCCGCCATCGCCCTTGGCACGTATTGCCTGGGGAACACCGTTTACCACCTTGATTTCGGAAAGGGGGAATCGGAACACTTCTGATCCGCCGAGGAGTTTTTGCTTGACCGCAATAAGGGCGTGGTTCGTAAGGATCAGCTTGTCTCCCCACGAATCGTTCCACTTGCCGCGGTCGTAGATAATGTTCGAATCTTGCAGGAGGATTGCCTCGTCAGCACCAAGGTTGAGGTTCGTCATAGGGCTCTTCTCTCGTTTGCCTGGTTGCCCGCTTCTTCTGGGTGGGGCTCGTCAGCCAGAGGCTTGCGTTTTTTTGTTATGGCTTCAAATATGAAGCCATAACAAATCTAACAGAACATACGCTCTTGTGCGTGGAAATGGAACAGAAAAGACTTGCGCTTGGTGCCGCCATCAGGGAGCGGAGAGAGGCCCAGGGCCTTTCTCAGGAAAAGCTTGCGCTCATGATCGGCAGCAGCAAGTCTCATATCTGGCGGGTCGAGACCGGCAGGGTAGGCGTGGGAATCGACGATTTGTCCCGCATTGCCGACGCCCTGGGTACTCAGGTCCGCGATCTGCTTACATTCTAAGGTGCCTGCTGCGCTTGCGCCGATGCGTGGGATGCAGCGCGGCCTTCGCTTTCGCCCTGCTTTTGGCCTGCGGCGATGGTGGTCCCTTTCGAACTGCTTTCGCCAAGCAGCGCCATGACCCTTTGCGTGACCTCAACGTCTTCCCG
>JAQXGX010000061.1 GCA_029006935.1 Eggerthellales bacterium
CTTTCCTGCCGTCTTTCGTGTAACCCGAAAGCGTCCTGCGGCGCCTGCACGATGCTCCCGGGATATGACCGGCGTCCCGATCAAGAGTGTATATACCCTATATGCACACTATATACACGCATATACACACTGTCAACAGCAGAGCTTCAAGTTTCTGGGCGAAACGGAGCGGGCCCTTTAGCACAATGCATCCTGCTTAACGCATGGAACCCAAGTCGTTCGCAGAGCCGATCCGACGCGTGCCTTCTTCGGTCAAAAACTCGGGGAATTGTACGATTCCGACTCCAGGGCAGAAATCACGGCGTTTCCGGGCATAAAACCGGGGTTCTGTACGACTCTCCAAGGACCCCGGGGCCCCTTGGGACCTCCTTCTCCCGCCCCGCAAGGAAACAGACCAGGGAAACCCCAGGTCAGCGCGTCATCTGCTTTCCGAGGCCGGGGTGGAAAAGCAGGGAATTATACTGTCCTGAGGAGATTCGTCGTGCAGAACCCCCGTTTGACCCCTCAGATGGGCGAAGATTCTGCCCTGACCGAACCGCGAGCCCGCAGTTCGACCTCAGCTTCGCCCAAGGCCCCAAAGGCCATCGGCTTGTCAGCCGCACAAAAAGGGGCGGCCCGAAGGCCGCCCCGGCAAAATCAATCCATCTGCTACCGTTACTTAGCCACGATGTTGACCAGACGTCCGGCAACCACGATGACCTTCTTCACGTCCTTGCCTTCCAGCTGGGCCGCAACGGCTGCCAGACCGGCAGCCTCAATCTGGTCATTGGAAGCGTCTGCCGCAACCATGATCTTGGCCTTGACCTTGCCGCAGATCTGCACGGCCATCTCCACCTCGTCAGCCTTGGCCTGCTCGGGATCCCACTCG
Organism: Eggerthellales bacterium; assembly: GCA_029006935.1. Classification (GTDB taxonomy): domain Bacteria; phylum Actinomycetota; class Coriobacteriia; order Coriobacteriales; family Eggerthellaceae; genus SUG1186. The sequence continues at coordinate 869 of JAQXGX010000061.1, forward strand.
GGCCACGGCTGCAGATGCACGGAGCCTTCGCCCTCAATAACGGTGGTGTAGAGCTCCTCGGCCCAATGGGGGCAGATGGGAGCCAGCAGCTTCACAATGGTCAGGGCAATGTCAGCCTCGAACGCAGCGGCATGGTCGCATGCGGCACGGTCGGCAGGATCGGCAATGCGCAGGTAATCCACCGCGGTGTTGCACAGCTCCATGATGGCGCTGATGGCGGTGTTGAAGTTGTTGCGGGCAAAGTCGTCGGTGACCTTGCCGACCACACGATGGCGCTCCCGGTTTAGGACCTTGACCATCTGGTGCAGCTCCTCCACAGTGCCGGCCTTCTGGAACAGCGAGTCTTCCCCGCCCTGGCCCATCAGGTCGTTCACAATGCGCCATGCGCGGTTCAGGAACTTGTACATGCCGGCCAGGCCGTCTTCGTTCCACAGCAGCTCCTTGTCCGGCGGCGCCATGAACAGGATGTAGGCGCGGCAGGCGTCGGCGCCGTAGTTGGCAATCATTTCCTCGGGGGAAACCACATTGCCCTTGGACTTGGACATGACGTCGCCGTTGCCGTCCAGCACCATGCCCTGGCACAGCAGGTTGGTGAAGGGCTCGTCGAAGTTCAGCATGCCCAAATCACGCAGGACCTTGGTAAAGAAGCGGCTGTAGAGCAGATGCAGGATGGCATGCTCGATACCGCCGATGTACTGGTCAACGGGCATCCAGGCGTTGCAGGTGTCCGGGTCGAAGGGAGCCTGGTCGTTGTGGGCGTCGGTATAGCGCATGTAGTACCAGCTGGAGCAGGTGAAGGTGTCCATGGTGTCGGTTTCGCGCCGCGCCTCCCCACAGCACTTGGGGCAGGTGCACTTGGCGAAGGCTTCGTGGGTGGCCAGGGTTTCGCCCGCCGCCAGATCGATGTCCTCGGGCAGGCGAACCGGCAGGTCCTCTTCAGGCACGGGCACAACACCACATTCAGGGCAATGAATCGCGGGAATGGGGTTGCCCCAGTAGCGCTGACGGCTGATCAGCCAGTCGCGCAGGCGGAACTCCACCTTGCGATGACCGCGGCCCATGGCCTCAAGCTCGGCGACCACGGCCTCTTCCGCGGGGGAATGCTTGCCGCCCACCAGGCCGGTGAACTTACCGGACTGGACCAGGATGCCCTCGGCCGCCATGGCCTCCTCCCATTCAACGCTGGTGACCTGGCGACCCTGCTCGTCCTTGAGCTGCTCGTACAGCGGATCGTCCTCGGTAACGATGATCGGGATGATGGGCAGGTCGTACTTCTTGGCAAACTCGAAGTCACGCTGATCGCCGCAAGGAACGGCCATGACCGCGCCGGTGCCGTAGTCGGCAACAATGTAGTCGGCAACCCACACGGGCACCTTTTCGCCATTGATGGGGTTCACCACGTAGCGGCCAGTGAAGGCGCCGTGCTTTTCCTTGGCACCCTGGGCGCGCTCCACGGCGGTGATCTTCTTGGCGTCCTCCACCACCTTCATGACGGCGGCTTCGTACTCAGTTCCTGCCACCAGGTCCTTCAGAATGGTGGACTCAGGGGCCAGCAGGAAGAAGCTGCAGCCGAACAAGGTATCGGCGCGCGTGGTGAACACGGTCAGGAGCTGGTCTTCGTTAGGCTGCTCGGGCACAGAGCCATCGGCGTTGCACAGGGTGAAGGTGACCTCGGCACCCTCGGAGCGGCCGATCCAGTTGGCCTGCTGCTGCTTGACCCGCTCAGGCCAGCCAGTCAGCTGATCCAGGTCGTCAAGGAGTTCCTGGGCGTAGTCGGTGATCTTCAGGTACCACTGGGTCAAGGGGCGCTTTTCCACTTCCGAGTCACAGCGCCAGCACTTGCCTTCGATGACCTGCTCGTTTGCCAGAACCGTAGCGCAGCTGGGACACCAGTTCACCGGATTGTTGCGGCGCTCTACCAGGCCCTTCTCCCAAAACTTCAGGAAGATCCACTGACCCCAGCGGTAATACTCGGGATCGCAAGCCACTACGGATCGGTCCCAGTCGTAAGAGTAGCCCATGCGCTTGAAGCTCTTGCGCTGGGTTTCAATGTTCTCATAGGTCCACTTGGCTGGATGGCTCTTGCGCTTGATCGCGGCGTTTTCAGCAGGAAGGCCGAAGGCGTCCCAGCCCATGGGATGCAGGACGTCATTGCCGTTCATGCGATAGTAGCGGGCAATTACGTCGCCGATGGTGTAGTTGCGGGCATGACCC